>NZ_JBQENS010000017.1:45753-141448 GCF_052044465.1 Pseudomonas sp. 22490
TTCGCCCTACCCGAGCATCCCCATTACCCGTAGGGCGAATAGCGCCCCAGCGCTATCCGCCAACGCACCGGTACCCCACCCGGCGGATAGCCGCGAGCGGCTATTCGCCCTACCCGAGCATCCCCATTACCCGTAGGGCGAATAGCGCCCCAGCGCTATCCGCCAGCGCACCGGTACCTCGTCCTACCCGAGCGCCCCGTGCGCCCAGCGCCGGTAGAGTCCGCGCGCCGCCGCGTCGAGCAGGTAGCCGAGCAGGCCGATCAGCAGCACCATCGCCATCAGCTCGGAGTACGCCAGGCGGTCGCGGGTGTCGAGGATGTAGTAGCCGAGCCCGGCGCTGACGCCAAGCATCTCGCAGGGCACCAGGACGATCCAGAGGATGCCGATGGCCAGGCGCACGCCGGTCAGCACATGGCCGAGGATGCCCGGCAGGATCACCCGGCGCAGGGTTTCCCAGGGCGTGGCGGCGAGGCTGCGGCTCAGTTGCAGCCAGCGCGGGTCGAGCTGGCGCACGCCGGCGGCGGTATTCAGCAGGATCGGCCAGAGCGCGGCGAAGGCCAGCAGGAAATAGATCGGCTGGTCGCCCACGCCCATCAGCATCACCGCGATGGGCATCCACGACAGCGGCGAGATCATCCGCAGGAACTGGAACGCCGGAGTGGTCGCTGCTTCCAGGTTGCGCGAGGCGCCCACCAGCAGCCCCAGCGGCACTCCCACCAGCAGCGCCAGGAACAAGCCCAGCAGGACCCGTTTCAGGCTCACCAGCACGTGCTCGTAGAGTTCGCGGCGTTCCAGCAGTTCACCCAGGCTGAGCAACGTCGCCTGCGGCGAGAAGCGTGCCGAAAGGCCGTCGGCGGCGCCGAACAGGGCCACGCCGAGCCACCACAGGGCGAACAGCGTCAACAGCCCGGCGACGCCTAGCGCGCCCTGGCGCAGCGTCTGCCTCACGGGCTGATCTCCTCGCTGCGCTCGAAGCCCTCGGCGAGGCCGAACGCCTGCAACCCGCCGACCTCTGCCAGGGCCTGGCGGACGAAGCGGTCGTCCACCAGGTCACTGGCCACCTGGCGCGGATCGAGGCTGGCGAGGAAGGCATTATTGCCTTCGATCAGGGTGTCCTTCAGCCGCCGCACCAGTTCCTCGGTATAGCTCGGATAGGGATAGGGCTGGAAGTCGATGCGCCGCTCCTGCCAGTCGGCGTGGCGGATCGCGCCGCTGGCGAGATAGGCCTGCTGCTCCTCGGCGCCCGGCGCCAGCACCCGGCCGAGGACCTCCGGTGCGTGCGGCGTGTAGCGGTTGGCTCCGGCCTTGGACAGCAACTGTGCGGCCTCGGCGCGGTGCCCGCGAGTCCATAGCTGGGCCTTGACGATGGCGTTGACCACCTTTTGCGACCACTGCGGCCGCCGCTCCAGGTCGTGTTCGTGCATGAACACCACGCAGCAGGCGTGGTTGCGCCAGACATCGCCGGTGAAGCGCTGTACCCGGCCGACCTTGAGGTTCTCCGCAAGGGCGTTGAACGGCTCGGCGACGATGTAGCCGTGGATGCGCTTGCTGGCCAGCGCCGGTGGCATGTCCGAAGGCGGCAGCACCACCAGGTTGACCTCGTCGGCGGCCAGCGCCGCGCCCACCGCACGGCTCACCGCGCGCAGGCCGTTGTCGCGCAGCAGTTGCTGCAACACCACGTTGTGGATCGAGTACCAGAACGGGATCGCCACGCTCTTGCCGCCGAGCTGGCGCACGTCGGCGATCTCCGGAGCCACCGTGAGCCCCGAGCCGCCGACGTGGTTCCAGGCCACCACCTTGGCCGGCACCTTGCTGCCGTAGCGGGCCCAGACGGTCATCGGCGACAGCAGGTGGATGACGTTGACCTGGCCGGAGATGAACGCCTCGATCACCTGCGCCCAGCTACGCAACAGCACGGGCCGTTCGGCCTGGATGCCCTCGGCCTCGAACAGGCCGTTGGCATGGGCCACCAGCAAGGGCGTGGCGTCGGTGATCGGCAGGTAGCCGATGCGCACCGGCGCGTCGGGTTCGGCGGCGGCACGCGCCTGCAGGCTGCTCAGCAGCGGCAACGCGCCGGCAGCGCTGAGCAGCGCGGCGAGCTTGAGGATGTCACGTCGGGAATGGGTCGGGTCGTCCAGGCACATGGGAGGCCTCCGGCTGAGCGATGGGATGGGCATGGGTGCGGCTCGCCCGCCGTAGGGTTTTCAGGATCTCGATGCGCAACGCGCCCAGTTCCTCGACCAGCTCCGCGCGTGGCTGCGGCAGGTCGATGCGCCACTCGCCGAGGGTCCGCGCCGGGCTGTCACCCAGTAGCAGGATGCGTTCGGAGAGCAGCAGGGCCTCGTCGATATCGTGGGTGATCAGGACCACGGCGGTGCCGCGCTCGTGGATCGCCCGCAGCAGCAGCTGCTGCATGTCGGCGCGGGTCACTTCGTCCAGCGCGCCGAAAGGTTCGTCGAGCAGCAGCACCTTCGGCTGCCGCGCCAGGCAGCGGGCCAGCGCGGTGCGCTGGGCCATGCCGCCGGAGAGTTGCGCCGGGTAGCGGGCACGGGCGTGCTCCAGGCCGACCGCGGCGATCGCCTGGTCGACGCGGGCCTGGCGGGTGGCCGCGTCGAGGTGCGGCTGGCGGGCGAAATCGAGGCCGAAGGCGACGTTCTTCTCCAGGTTCAGCCAGGGCAGCAGGCTGGGGTCCTGGAACGCCACCGCGACGCCCGGATGCGGTCCGCGCAGGGGCTCGCCGAGTACCCGCACGCTGCCGGCGGCCGGCTCCTGCAGGCCGGCCAGCACGCGCAGCAGGCTGGACTTGCCGACGCCGCTGGGACCGAGGATCGAGACCACCTCGCCGGCGCCCAGGCGCAATTCGAAATCGCCGAGCACCGCCTGCCAGCCGGCACCGCGCGGATAGCCGAGGGCGATCCCGCGAGCGTCGAGGAGCGCCTCGCTCATGCCTTGGCCTCGGCCTGGCGTTGCAGTTCGGCGCGCAGTTGCACCAGGCTCGGCGTAACGATCGGGACGAACGCCGACTCGCGCCAGCGGCGGGCGAAACCGGCGCCGTGCTCGCTCAGGTAGGCCTTGCCGCCGCTGGCCTGCAACTCCAGTTGCACGGCATTGGCGGCGGCTTCGGCGAGCCCGATGCGGATGCGGAACAGGCGTGCCGGCTGGCTGGCGAACTCGCCGCTGGCCAGTCCGGCGTGCAGCGCCGCCACGTGTCCGTCGAGGGTTTCGCGCTGTGCCGCCAGCTCGCCATCCAGCAGCGAACGGCTGCCGCCCAGGTGCCGCTGCACTTCGTCCAGTGCGCGGCGCGCCAGGCCGATGGCCATGCCGCATTGCAGGCCGAGGAAGGCCGGGCGCACCCGTGGCAGGAACTGCCGGGCGTCGTCGTGCAACAGCCAGTCGCGCCCGACCGCCACCGCGCGCAGATCGAGGGCGGCGGTGTTGCTGCATTGCAGGCCGAGCAGGCGCAGGTCCGCCGAGCGCTGCAAGCCGGCGAGGCCTTCGGGAATCGCCAGGACGAAGGGCTTGCCGCCCTCCCCGTGTTCGATCGCCGCCGCCACCACGAAATCGCCGCTGCGCAGGTTGGTCACCCACGGCAGGCGACCGTCCAGGCGCCAGCCGGCCTCCTCCGCGTGCGCCACCACCTGCAGCGCCTCGATCCCGGAAAGGAACTTCATCGCGTTGGACAGCCCGGTGGCGCCGGCCAGGCGGCCGGCCAGCAGGTCGCCGAGCAGGCGTTGGCGCAGTTCCTGGTTGGGACTCTGCAACAGGTACTCGATGAAGGCGCGCTGGCCCCAGAAGACGAACGCCGCGGTCAGCGAGCGCGCCGCCACTGCGGCCACCCGCTCCACCGCGTCGGCGAGCGTGCCGCCGGCGCCGCCGAGGCGTTCCTCCACCGCCACGCCGAGCACGCCGGCGGCGGCCAGGCGCGGCAGCAGCGCGGCGGGATCGGCGTCGCCGCGGTCGAGGGCGTCGGCCTGGCGGTCGAGCCAGTCGCTCAGGGTCGGGTCAAGCATGGTCGTCACTCCTTGCGCCGGCGCGGCATGCCGCCCGGCAAGCGCAGGCTCAGGCCTGCGGGTTGGTCCAGCGATATTGCTCCAGCTCGGCATTGAGCGGCGTGCGGGCGAACACGTTGGCGAAGTTGCAGAGCGTCGCCAGGCTCACCCCGAGGATCACTTCCAGGGCCTGGGCCTGGTCGAAACCGGCGGCGCGGAAGGCTTCGAACTGCTCGTCGGTGACCGCACCGCGGCTGGCGATCACCGCGCGGGTGAAGTCGGCCAGGGCTTCGTAGCGGGCATCGGGCAGTTCGCCGCGGGCGCGCAGGGCCTCGATCACCGGCTCCGGCAGGCGCGCCTTGTTGCGCGCCACCGCGGTGTGCCCGGCAACGCAGAAGTCGCAGCCATGGGTGGTGGCCGCCACCAGTTGCACCACTTCCCGCTCGGGCAGGCCGAGGCTGGCCTTGGCGTTCAGCCCGGACACGGTGAGGTAGGTTTCCAGGGCGGCCGGCGCATTGGCCAGCACGCCGAGCAGATTCGGGATATAACCCGAGTTGTTCAGCGCGGTCTGGAGGAACGGAAGCGCCGCCTCGGGGGCGTTTTCCAGGGTGAGCACGGGAACGCGTGACATGCTTTCGACTCCGGTGGTTGAGGTGTCGAAGAAGTCTCTTGGTAATAAGAAATCCATTCAATATTCTAAAGTCGCTATCACTTGCTCTTGAGTCTTTCCCTTAGATGAATTCGTCCAACCCCCTTGTCGATTGGTTATTAGACAGCCTCGAAGTCGACACCAGCCTGTTCCATGTCGGTCGCTACTGCGGCGGCTGGCATGCCTCCACCCACGGTCTGGCGCGTGCCAGCTTCCACCTGGTGGTGCAGGGACACTGCTGGGCGCACGTCGCCGGAAGCGCCCGGGGCTGGCGACTGGACAGCGGCGACGCGCTGTTCTTCCTGCGCGACGTCGAGTTCCGCCTGTCCAGCGAGGCCACCGCCGAGGCAGCGCGCTGCCAGCCGCGTGGCGAAATGCAGGCGCTGGAGTGGAACGCGGCGGACGGTGCCGGCCTGGTCTGCGGGTTCTTCCACTTCCATTCGGGATTGTCCGGGCTGATCGTCGACGCCCTGCCCGACTGGCTGATCCTGCGCGCCGGCGATCCGGCGCTGGACGCGGCGCGACGCCTGTTCGCCCTGATCGTCGACGAGTGCCGCCGCCAGCCGGCGCCGTCGCCGGTTCTGCTGGAGCGCCTCAGCCACCTGCTGTTCCTCTACGTGTTGCGCCAGCAGGTGCTCGACAACCCGACCCTCGGCGGCCTGGTGGCACTGGCACGCCAGCCGCAGTTCGCCGGCCTGCTGGAAGCGCTGATCGAGGCACCCGAACAGCCCTGGAGCCTGGAACAGATGGCCGAACGCACCGGACTCTCGCGCTCGGCCTTCTTCAAGCGCTTCAACGAACTCAGCGGTCAGTCGCCGGGGCAGGTCCTGCTGGCCCTGCGCATGCACCGCGCCTGCGCCCTGCTGCGCGCCGACGCCAGCGTCGCCGAGGTCGCGGCGGCGGTCGGCTACCAGTCCACCGCCGCCTTCACCCGTGCCTTCCACAAGGCCACCGGACAGCAGCCGGGGGCCTATCGCAAGGCCAGCCGCTGATCACCAGAGACCGATCGGTACCAGGCGCCCGCCTTCCGGCTCGCCGTAGCGGAACGCCTGGCCGCGCAGGTCGATCTCCGCGTTGCTGATGGTAGTCCGCCGCTTCAGCCCGCGCAGCCAGTCGAACAGCATCCCGGCATGGGCCTCGCGCACCGCCGCATGCGCCGGGTCGGCGCCGAGGTCGCGCAATTCGCCGGGGTCGCTGGCAAGGTCGAACAGTTGGGCGCGGAAGCCGTCGTAGGCGATGTACTTCCAGCGCTCGCTGCGCACCATGTACATGCGGCAGGCATCGATGGGTCGGCCCAGGCGCTCCCGCGCCGGCGCCTGGAAGGCGTAGTCGTACTCGGCGATGGCGTAGCGGCGCCAGTCCGCCGGCGGCGCGCCATGGACGAAGGGCAGCAGCGAACGGCCCTCGATGCGATGGCTGGCGGGCTCGACGGCGAAGGCTTCGAGGATGCTCGGCAGTACGTCGATGGACTGCACCAGCGCCTCCTCCACCCGGCCGCGGGTGGCGTCCGCCTCGGGGCGCGGATCGCGGATCAGCAACGGCACGCCCACCGCCGACTCGAGGAGGAACTCCTTCTCGCCCAGGCCGTGGTCGCCGAGGAAATCGCCATGGTCACTGGTGAAGACGATCAGGGTATCGTCCCAGCGCCCGCTGGCGCGCATGTGCTGGAAGAGCCGGCCGAGCTGGTCGTCGACCTGGCGGATCAGCCCCATGTAGGTAGGTATCACCTGCCGGCGCACGTCTTCGCGGGAGAAATTGAGGCTCTCGCGATGTTCGCGGAAGGCGCGGTACACCGGGTGGTCGCTTTCTTCGCCGGGCGCCGCGCGTAGCGCCGGGAGCACCTGGTCGGCGCGGTACAGCGCGTGGTACGGCGCCGGCGCGATGTAGGGCCAGTGCGGCTTGATGTAGGACAGGTGCAGGCACCAGGGACGCTCGCCCTGCTCGTCGATGAAATCCATGGCGCGACGGGTGGTATAGGCGGTCTCGCTGTGCGCCTCCGGCAAGCGTGTCGGCAATCCGGCATGGCGCATCCGCCAGCCGCTGAGGATTTCCCCGTCGGCGCTGGCGGCGGAGTTGGCCCAGTCGTGCCAGGGGTTGTCGCCGGTGAAGCCGAGGCGCCGCAGGTAGTGGGTGTAGGGCGCGCTTTCGCGCTTGTCGGCGAAGGCCGGGTCATCCGGGTAGACCCCGTCATTGCGGTCGTAGGGCTCGAAGCCGGCTTCGGCGAGGGCCGCGCCGCGCGCGCTGGCCGGATTGATGCCGAACCGCCGCATGCCTTCCAGGTTGGCCGTGGCGTGTGTCTTGCCGACCAGCGCGGTGCGGACTCCCGCGGCGCGCAGGTAGTCGCCCAGGGTCAGCTCCTCCAGCGGCAGCGGCACCGCGTTCCAGGCCACCTGGTGGCTGCTGACGTAGCGCCCGGTGTACGAGGACATCCGCGACGGCCCGCAGATGGTGCCCTGGGTATAGGCACGGGCGAAGCGCACGCCCTCCGCGGCCAGGCGGTCGATGTTCGGCGTGTGCAGATAGGGATGGCCGTAGCAGGACAGGTAATCGCGACGCAGTTGGTCGCACATGATGTAGAGGACGTTGCGGATCGGCTTGGGCTGGCTCATGACGGCTCGCGAAAAGGAAACGACGCTTCATTTCGCGGTCCGCCGCGTCCGGCGGCAAGCGCATTCGGAACATAGTTGGCATGCGTGCGACGCAATTCAGGTGGCGTCGTCGACCCGCTTCAGTTCGTCGATCATCGCCTCCGCCAGCGGCGACAGGCTGTAGCCGGCGCGGCTGACGATGCCGTAGCGGGTATGCAGTTCGTCGAGGTCGTCGGGCAGCTCGCGCACCCGCAGCGGACGCAGGCCTCCCTGTCCCGGCGGCGCCAGGTCGCCGAGGCCGCTGCTGATGCCGATGGCATCCGAGGCGAGAACCACGCCGAGCAGGCTATGGCCGTTCTCGCACTCGATGGCCGGGCGGAAGTCGGGACGCCCGCTGAGGTCCACCAGCACCTTGCGGATGTTCGGCGGGCTGATGTTGGTCGCCAGCGGGAAGCTCAACAGCTCCTCGGCGGAAACGCTCTCGCGAGCGGCCAGCGGATGCCCCTCGCGGCAGCAGAAATGCCAGCGCCGGGGACGCAGGCGCGAGGTCCGGTATTGCGGGTCGGCCTCGAAATGCCGGGTGTCGGCGACGAAGAACTCGAACTCCTCGGCCTGCAGGCGGCGGTTCAGCGCCTGCCAGTGTTCGACCTGGAAACTCACCCGCGCCTTCGGATAACGCACGTTGAAGCGCCCCACCGCACGCGGCACCAGCCAGGTGGCGGGAGCCGGTCCGGCGCCGAAGCGCAGTTCGCCGGCCTCCAGGCCGTTGAACAGGGCGATCTCGTTGGCCAGGTTGTGCGCGCCGCTGACCAGCCGGCGCGCATGTTCGAGGACGATCAGGCCCTGCTTGGTCGGACGCAGGTCCTTGGCCGCGCGGTCCACCAGGCGGCAGCCAGCGCTGTGTTCGAGCGCCTGGATGCTGCGGCTGAAGGCCGATTGCGAAAGGTTAACCGCCAGCGCCGCGGCGACGAAGCTGCGGTGCTCGTGAAGGGCGATGAAGTGGCGGAGCTGGCGGAGATCGATATGCATTTTCTACATGGAAAATATCGGGCGAATGCAATTGCCGGGGACGGCGTGGGCTTTTTATAAAGGCAATCTCTTATTCCGTAAAAGCAATATAAAACATAAATAAATAACCATGCGGAATTAGCAGTCACCCCTTCATCCAGGACCCACACATGAATCGCCGACCCGCGTACCGCTCCATCCCGTCGTCCCGCAGCGCACCGTTCCGCCGTCGCCTGCTGCCCCTGTCGATCTGCCTGGCCTGCGCCGGAGGGGCGCAACTGGCCGGCGCCGACGACACCCCCGCGGGCACCGAAGAGGCGCGCCAGGCGCAGCCGGCCACCACCCTGCAGACCGTCACGGTGACCTCGCGGCGACGGGTGGAAAACTCCCAGGATGTGCCCACCGCGATGAGCGTGCTCGGCGGCGAAACCCTGGAGAGCCAGCGCATCTACCGGGTGCAGGACCTGCAGCAACTGGTGCCGAGCACCAACGTCGCCTACGTCCACGCGCGCCAGTCCAGCGTGTCGATCCGCGGCCTCGGCAACAACCCGGCCAGCGACGGCCTGGAAGGCAGCGTCGGGCTGTACCTCGACAACGTCTACCTCGGCCGCCCCGGCATGGCCTCGTTCGACCTTCTCGACATCGAGCAGCTGGAGGTCTTGCGCGGCCCGCAGGGCACCCTGTTCGGCAAGAACACCACGGCCGGGGTGATCAACATCGGCACCCGTGCGCCGAGCTTCACTCCGGAGCGCAGCGTTGAGATATCCGGCGGCGAGGACGGCTACTTCCAGGCCAGGGGCACGATTTCCGGACCGCTCGGCGAGACCCTCGCCGGGCGCCTGTCGGCCTACCGCACCCGCGACGACGGCTACGTGAAGAACCTCCACGACGGCAATACCCTCAACGGCGGCGCACGCCAGGGTTTCCGCGGGCAGTTGCTGTTCAAGCCGAACGACGACTTCAGCCTGCGCTGGATCGGCGACTACAACGAGGAAGACTCCGACAATGGTGTCCTTACCCTGTTCAGCAGCGGCCCCACGGTGAACGGCGTGAACCGCTACGAACAGCGCGCCGCTGCGGCCGGCGCGACGCTGGTGGACGGCCATCGGCGCAAGGTCAACTTCGACTCGGACCAGCAGGTCACGGTGTTCCAGGGCGGAACCTCGGTGGAAGCCAACTGGAAGCTGGCCAACGACTTCACCCTCACTTCCATCAGCGCCTACCGCTGGTGGGATTTCACGCCGCGCAACGACGACGGCCTGGACGTACCGGCGGCCTATAACGCCGGAGTCTCGGTGCGCGACAAGCAGTGGTCGCAGGAAATCCGCCTGGCTTCGCCCAGCAGCGGCTTCTTCGACTACGTGCTCGGCGCCTACTACTTCGGCCAGGACCTCGACAACAAGTCCTTCACCGACTACGGGCCCAGGGCAGACATCTGGAACGGAACCCCCGCCGGCGCCCTGAGCGACGTCAGCACCCGCGGTCGCGGGCACATCGACACCGACAGCTACGCGCTGTTCGCCCAGGGCACCTGGCACCTAACCGAGTGCCTGGACCTAACCGCCGGCGTGCGCGGCACCTACGAGGAAAAGTCCGCCTGGGTCGAACGCTACGCCCCGCTCGGCGGCGCCGCGGTGAGCGGCGCGGCGGCGGCCGCGCGCAACGGCAGGGTCGGCGCCTACGACAGCGGCGACATCGGCCTGCACAGCGTCAGTCCGTCCGCTCTGCTCAGCCTCAGCTACCGCTTCAGCGACCAGGTTCTGGGCTACGCCTCGCTGTCCCACGGCGAGAAATCCGGCGGCGTCAACCTGACCGTGGCCAGCGCTCCCAGCGCCGGTGCCGACTCGCTGCTGATTGGCACCGAGCGCGCCAACGATGCCGAGCTGGGGTTGAAGACCACCCTCCTCGACAACCGCCTGATCCTCAACGGCAACCTGTTCTGGACCGTGGTCCACGGCTACCAGGCCAATGCCTACGACGAGGCCAACCGCACCCAGTACCTGACCAATGCCGGCGATGTGCGCTCGCGCGGCCTGGAGTTCGAAGCGACGGCCCTGCCGATCCGCGGCCTGACCCTGAATTTCAATGCGTCCTACAACGACGTTCGCTACCTGTCCTACAAGAACGCCCCGTGCGCCCCCGAGGTGGCCTTCCAGACCGGCGCCCCGGCGTCCTGCGACCTCAGCGGGCACCAGGTGGTCGGTGCCTCGAAGTACATCGCCAACCTCAATGGCGAGTATCGCTGGAAGCTCGACGATGGCCTGGAGCCCTACCTCACCGCCAGCTACGCGTTCCGCTCCAGGGCGGTGGGCACCATCGACGATTCCGCATACGGACAGATCCCCAGCTACGCCCTGGTCAACGCCTCCGCCGGCCTGCGCGGCGACTACGGGGACGGCCAGTGGGACCTGTCCCTGTGGCTGAAGAACGCTTTCGACAAGACCTACTTTACCAGCCTCTGGAATTCCGCCAACGGCGGCTACGCCGGCGTGCTCGGCACGCCGCGCACCCTGGGCGTGACCGCCCGCTACGACTTCTGAACCGATCGCCGAGGAACCCGCCATGCCCAGATTCCCGATGCTCCTGCTCAGCGCCGCGCTGCTCGCCGCCGGCGCCCATGCCGCGCCCAGCGTCTACCCCACCGGAGTGACCCGCTACGACCCGCAGAAGGCCTTCAACCAGTACGTGATCTTCAGCGGCGCAGACCGCAAGACCCACCTGATCGACATGAACGGCAACGAGGTGAAGCGCTGGGACTACCCCGGCTTCCCCGCCGCCGTGATCGACCCGGCTCTGAACGGCGGCAAGCGCGGCCATGTGCTGCTGCAACTGGCCGACCTGGCCGCTCCGGACAAGCTGGCCTCGCCCGGCAACGGCCTGGCCAACCAGGCCCTCGGCGAGCTGGACTGGGATGGCAAGGAGGTCTGGCGCTGGGGTGACCAGGCGCCGGGCGGCGCCGCCCATCAGCACCACGACCAGCGCCGGCTGGCCAACGGCAACACCCTGCTGCTGGCGAACAAGGTCCACGCGGTGAAGGGCTTCGCCGTGCCCCGGGTAATCGATGACGTGATCTACGAGGTCACGCCGCAGGGCAAGCTGGCCTGGAGCTGGACCGCTTCGGAGCATCTCGACGAATTCGGATTCACCGCCGACCAGTTGAAGCGGGTACGGGCCAGCGAGAACCCCGACTACCTGCACATCAACAACCTCGCCCCGCTCGGCGAGAACCGCTGGCACGCTGCCGGCGACCGGCGCTTCGCCCCGGACAACCTGCTGCTCGACTCACGCAACGCCAACTTCATAGCGATCGTCGACAAGGCCAGCGGCAAGGTGGTCTGGCGCCTCGGCCCGAACCTTCCGCCGATCGACCCGAAGAGCGCCCGTAAGCTGCCGCGCCCGGTGGACCAGATCAGTGGCCAGCACGACGCCCACCTCATTCCCGAGGGCCTGCCGGGCGCCGGCAACCTGCTGGTGTTCGACAACCAGGGTGACGCCGGTTACCCCTCGGTACAGCGCGGGCTGGTCTCCGGCTCGCGGGTACTGGAAATCGATCCGCTGAAGAAGCAGATCGTCTGGCAATACACTGCCGAGGACTCGCAGCAGCCCGGCTGGGCCTTCTACAGCGCCTTCATCAGCAGCGCGCGGCGCCTGCCCAACGGCAATACGCTGATCGACGAAGGGCAGAACGGACGCTTCTTCCAGGTAACGCCCGGCGGCGAGATCGTCTGGGAGTACGTCAGCCCCTACTTCGGCAAGGCGCCGCGCGGCGACGCCCGGAGCAACTGGGTCTACCGCGCGCTGCCGGTGGCCTACGACTGGGTGCCCGAAGGTACGCCGCGCGAGGAGAAGGCGGTGAACCTGGCGGTTCCCGGCGCCACGCCGCAGGTCACGGCGCGGCGTTGAAGCGGATGGCGGCGGATAGAGCCACGGCCCGCTACCCGCCCCTGCGGCCACCCGGCGCCACGCAGGGGAGCGAGGCTCGCGGGTGGTCCCCTGCACAGCCCCGCCGCTTCGGGCTAGGATGTGCCTTCGTTCCCCCGGTCGGCCCGCGCCCATGCCCAGAGCCAGCAAAGTCACCGATCCGTCCTACGAGCTGATGGACGATCACGAAGGCCATTCGCTGATCTACCGCCAGCACGGCTTCCCCAGCCCGCTGGTGCGCTGGCACTTCCACAAGGAATACGAGCTGCACCTGATCGTCGCCAGCTCCGGCAAGGTATTCATCGGCGACTACATCGGCAACTTCGCCCCCGACACCCTGTTCCTCACCGGTCCCAACCTGCCGCACAACTGGATCAGCCAGGTTGAGCCCGACGAGGTGGTGGCCCGGCGCGACATGCTGGTGAACTTCACCGACGAGGTGCTGGAGGACGGCAGCGGCGTATTCTCCGAGCTGAACCGCCTGGCCCCGCTGCTGGCGCGGGCGCGCTACGGCATCGAGTTCCGCGACCCGGCGCTGATCGGCGAAAGCCGGCGACTGTTGCAACGCATCGCCGACAGCGGCGGCATGACCCGCCTGGGATACTTTTTTATCCTCATGGAACAGCTCGCCGAATGCGAGGACTACCAGTTGCTCTCTACCGTCACTTCCTCGCAACTGGCCGACGAGCACAACGTCGAACGGATCAACCGGGCGGTGGACTACATCTTCCAGCACTACGCCCAGGACCTCACCCAGGAGCAGGTCGCCGCCCACCTGGGCATGACCCCCACCTACTTCTCGCGCTTCTTCAAGCAGGCCGCCGGGCGCGGCTTCGTCGAGTTCGTCAACCGCCTGCGCATCAGCAAGTCCTGCGAGCTGCTGGCCCGCAGCGAGCTGCCGGTGACCGAGGTGTGCTTCGAGTCGGGCTTCAGCAACCTGTCCAATTTCAACCGGCGCTTCCAGCAGCTCAAGGGCATGACGCCCACCGGCTACCGGCGCCTGGTGACCCAGCGGCTGACCGAGCAGAACCTGCTCTGAGCCTCCAGCGCCCCACCCCGGCGGTGCAAAAAAGTATCGGTCGAAGTGCAGTCGAGGCTTTGTCGGTTGCGTGACGCGCCTGTGTAATCGGCAGCGAGCGACACAAAAACAATAATGTCTTCCGCGCCGCCCGCCGGCCCGGAAGAGGAGTTCACCGATGAACGACTCGATCAAGGCCTGCCTGGCCGCCTGCCTCGCCCTGCCCCTGCTGGCCCAGGGCGCCGAGACCCTGACCATCGCCACGGTCAACAACAACGACATGATCCGCATGCAACGCCTGTCCAAGGTGTTCGAGGAAAGCCACCCGGACATCGCGCTGAAATGGGTGGTGCTCGAAGAGAACGTCCTGCGCCAGCGCCTGACCACCGACATCGCCACCCAGGGCGGACAGTTCGACCTGCTCACCATCGGCATGTACGAAGCCGCGCTTTGGGGCGCCAAGGGCTGGCTGGAGCCGATGAGCGGGCTGCCCGCCGACTACGCCCTGGACGACCTGTTGCCCTCGGTGCGCGACGGTCTCTCCGTCAAGGGCACGCTGTACGCCCTGCCGTTCTACGCCGAAGCCTCGATCACCTACTACCGCAAGGACCTGTTCCAGCAGGCCGGGCTGCGGATGCCCGAGCAACCGACCTGGACCCAGCTCGGCGAATTCGCCGCCAGGCTCAACCGCCCGGACCAGGGCCAATACGGCATCTGCCTGCGCGGCAAGGCCGGCTGGGGCGAGAACATGGCGTTGATCGGCACCCTGGCCAACGCCTTCGGCGCACGCTGGTTCGACGAGCGATGGCAGCCCGAATTCAGCGGCGGCGAATGGAAGAAGGCTCTCGACTTCTATGTCTCCACCCTCAAGCGGTACGGCCCGCCCGGCGCCTCCAGCAACGGATTCAACGAGAACCTGGCGCTGTTCAACAGCGGCAAGTGCGCGATCTGGGTGGACGCCAGCGTCGCCGGTTCGTTCGTCACCGACAAGAGCCAGAGCAAGGTCGCCGACGCCACCGGCTTCGCCTTCGCCCCCCGGGAAGTCACCGACAAGGGCGCCTCCTGGCTGTATTCCTGGGCCCTGGCGATTCCCGCCAGCTCGCGCGCCAAGGACGCGGCGAAGGCCTTCGCCACCTGGGCCACCTCGCAGGCGTACGGCAAGCTGGTGGCGGACAGGGAAGGCGTAGCCAACGTGCCGCCCGGCACCCGCGCCTCGACCTACAGCGAGGCCTACCTGGCCGCCGCGCCGTTCGCGCGGGTCACCCTGGAATCGCTGAAGCGCGTCGATCCCAACCATCCGACGCTGAAGCCGGTGCCCTATGTCGGCATCCAGTTGGTCACCATCCCCGAGTTCCAGGCCATCGGCACCCAGGTCGGCAAGCTGTTCTCCGCCGCCCTCACCGGGCAGATGAGCAGCGACCAGGCGCTCGCCGCCGCGCAGCAGAGCACCGCCCGCGAGATGAAGCGCGCCGGCTATCCGAAGTAGTCCGCCGCCGGGCGCAGCCGCGCCCGGCGCGGCGCTGCTCGAGCGCTTGTCCTTGAAGATCCAGACGGAGTCGCCATGAACACCTCGGCCCTCGATACCCCGCTCCCGGCCCGTCCCGCCCGCCGCCGTCTCCAGCGCCGCCGGCGCGGCCCTGGCTGGCTCCTGGTCAGCCCCTCGGTGGCGCTGCTGCTGTTGTGGATGATCGTGCCCCTGGGCATGACCCTGTATTTCTCGCTGATCCGCTACAACCTGCTGTATCCCGGCGAGAATGCCTTCGTCGGCCTGGAGAACTTCACCTTCTTCGTCACCGACGCCGGCTTCCTGCCCGGCGCGCTGAACACCCTGCTGCTGGTGGGCAGCGTGCTGGCGATCAGCGTGGCGTTCGGCGTGCTCATCGCCGCGCTGCTGGAGGCCGGCGAGTTCTTCGGCCGCGGCGCGGTGCGGGTGTTGCTGATCTCGCCGTTCTTCATCATGCCGACGGTGAGCGCGCTGCTCTGGAAGAACCTGATCTTCCACCCGGTCTCGGGCATCCTCGCCGCCGTCTGGCGCCTGTTCGGCGCCGAGCCGGTGGATTGGCTGGCGCACTATCCGCTGCTGTCGATCATCCTCATCGTCTCCTGGCAATGGCTGCCCTTCGCCATCCTGATCCTGATGACCGCCATGCAGTCCCTCGACCAGGAGCAGAAGGAGGCTGCCCGCCTCGACGGCGCCGGTCCGCTGGCGATCTTCTGGCACCTGACCCTGCCGCACCTGGCGCGGCCCATCGCGGTGGTGCTGATGATCGAGACGATCTTCCTGCTCTCGGTGTTCGCCGAGATCTTCACCACCACCAGCGGCGGCCCCGGCTACGAATCGACCAACCTCGCCTACCTGATCTACAACCAGGCGCTGCTGCAGTTCGATGTCGGCATGGCCTCGGCCGGGGGCCTGATCGCGGTGCTGATCGCCAATATCGCCGCCATCGTGCTGGTGCGGATGATCGGCAAGAACCTTACCGAGCGCAGCTGAGGAACCCGCCATGCTGACACTCAAGCAATCCCGCCGCCTGCGCAATGCCCTGCTCGGCCTGCTCTGCTGGGGCATCGCCCTGCTGCTGTTCTTCCCGATCTTCTGGATGCTGCTGACCAGCTTCAAGAGCGAGATCGACGCCTTCGCCACGCCGCCGCAGTTCATCTTCCAGCCGACCCTGGAGAACTACCTGCACATCAACGAGCGCAGCGACTACTTCGCCTACGCCTGGAACTCGTTGCTGATCTCCTCCTCGGCGACTCTCCTGTGCATGCTCGTCGCGGTGCCGGCGGCCTACTCCATGGCCTTCTTCGAGACCCGCCACACCAAGCGCACGCTGCTCTGGATGCTGTCGACCAAGATGCTTCCGCCGGTCGGCGTACTGATGCCGATCTACCTGCTGGCCAAGCAGTTCGGCCTGCTCGATTCGCGGCTGGCGCTGATCATCGTCTACACCCTGATCAACCTGCCGATCGTGGTCTGGATGGTGTACACCTACTTCAAGGACATCCCCGTGGACATCCTCGAAGCAGCGCGCCTGGACGGCGCCGGCACCTGGCAGGAGATCGTCCGCGTACTGCTGCCGATCGCCCGCGGCGGGCTCGCCTCGACCCTGCTGCTGTCGCTGATCCTGTGTTGGAACGAGGCCTTCTGGTCGCTCAACCTGACCTCCTCGGCCGCCGCCCCGCTGACCGCCCTGGTCGCCTCCTATTCCAGCCCCGAAGGACTGTTCTGGGCCAAGCTCTCGGCCGTCTCCACCCTCGCCTGCGCGCCGATCCTGGTCTTCGGCTGGATCAGCCAGAAGCAGCTGGTACGCGGCCTTTCCTTCGGCGCCGTGAAATGAAGCGCATCCCCATCCTTTCGTCCACGGAGGTATTCCGCCATGGCTGATCTCAAGATCCGCAACCTGCAGAAAGGCTTCGACGGCCAGGCCATCATCAAGGGCATCGACCTCGACGTCCGCGACCGCGAGTTTGTAGTCTTCGTCGGCCCCTCCGGCTGCGGCAAGTCGACCCTGCTGCGCCTGATCGCCGGCCTCGAAGAGGCCAGCGGCGGCAGCATCGCCCTCGACGGCACGGACATCACCGACACCCCGCCGGCGAAACGCGACCTGGCGATGGTCTTCCAGACCTACGCGCTGTACCCGCACATGACGGTGCGCAGGAACCTCTCCTTCGCCCTCGACCTGGCCGGCGTCGACAAGCGCGAGGTCGCCGCCAAGGTCGACGCCACCGCACGCATCCTCGAACTGCAAGCGCTGCTGGAGCGCAAGCCGCGCCAGCTCTCCGGCGGCCAGCGGCAGCGGGTGGCGATCGGCCGGGCGATCGTGCGCAACCCGAAGATATTCCTCTTCGACGAACCGCTGTCCAACCTCGACGCAGCCCTGCGCGTGCAGATGCGCCTGGAACTGGCGCGGCTGCACCAGGAACTGGCGGCGACCATGATCTACGTGACCCACGACCAGGTCGAGGCGATGACCCTGGCGGACAAGGTCGTGGTGCTCAACGGCGGGCGCGTCGAGCAGGTCGGCTCGCCGCTGGAGCTTTACCACCATCCGGCCAACCTGTTCGTCGCCGGCTTCCTCGGCACGCCGAAGATGGGCTTCCTGCGCGGCCATCTCAGCCGCAACCAGGGCGAGCGCTGCGAGGTCGCCCTCGAATGCGGCGCGCGCGTCGGCCTGCCGCTATGCGCCGGCGAGCTGGCAACCGGCAGCCCGGTGACCCTCGGCATCCGCCCGGAACACCTGAACATCGCCCGCCCGGGCCATGCCTTCCAGGGCCTGCTGCGGGTCGCCGCCGACGTCAGCGAGCGCCTGGGCAGCGACAGCTTCTGCCATGTCCGCGCCGACTCGGGGGAAATGCTCACCCTGCGCGTGCGCGGCGATTTCGCACCGGACTACGGCGCCCCCCTGGAGCTGGGCTTCGATCCGGAGCACTGCCACCTGTTCGACAGCAACGGCCAGGCCCTCGACAAACGACTGCAACAGGCGGCCTGAAGCCGCCAGCGGGAACCCACCGATGAAACTCAACCGGCAGCACCTCCCCCTGCTGGCGACCGCTGTCGCCCGCCCGTCCTACGACCCCGCGCAACTGCGCCAGGGCATCGTCCACATCGGCGTCGGCGGCTTCCACCGCGCGCACCAGGCGGCCTACACCGACGCCCTGATGAACCGCGGCGAAGCCCTCGACTGGGCGATCTGCGGCGCCGGCCTGCGCAGCGACGACCGCGCCATGCACGACGCCCTGGCCGCCCAGGACTACCTCTACACCCTCTACGAGCTGGGCGACCAACCGGACACCGAGGTCCGCGTGATCGGCGCCATCAGCGGCATGCTGCTCGCCGAGGACGGCGCCGAGGCGCTGCTGGAAAAACTTGCCGAGCCGGCCATCCGCATCGTCTCGCTGACCATCACCGAAGGCGGCTACTGCATCGACGATGGCAGCGGCGAGTTCCTCGCCGAGTTGCCGCTGGTGCGCCACGACCTGGCCAACCCGCGGACCCCGCGCGGGGTCTTCGGCTTTCTCTGCGAGGCTCTGCGGCGGCGCCGCGACACAGGCGTGCCGGCGTTCACCGTGATGTCCTGCGACAACCTCCCGCATAACGGCGAGGTGGCGCGCAAGGCGCTGCTGGCCTTCGCCGAACGGCTCGACCCGGGGCTGGCGCGCTGGATCGCGACGCACGTCAGCTTTCCCAACGCCATGGTCGACCGCATCACCCCGATGACCAGCCCCGCCCACCGCCGCCAACTGGCCCAACGGCACGACGTGGAAGACGCCTGGCCGGTGGTCTGCGAACCCTTCGTGCAATGGGTGCTGGAAGATCGTTTCAGCGCTGGGCGCCCGGCCTGGGAAAAGGTCGGCGTGCAGTTCACCGACGACGTCACGCCCTACGAGGAGATGAAGATCGGCCTGCTCAACGGCAGCCACCTGGCGCTCACCTACCTGGGCTTCCTGCGCGGCTACCGCTTCGTCCACGAGACCCTCGGCGACCCGCTGCTGCGCCGCTACGTGCGGGCCTTCATGGACCGCGACGTGGCCCCGCTGCTGGCACCGGTACCGGGGATCGACCTGGAACGCTACAAGGACAGCCTGGTCGAGCGCTTCGCCAACCGCGCCATCGCCGACCAACTGGAACGGGTCTGCTCGGACGGCTCGTCGAAGTTTCCCAAGTTCATCGTCCCCACCGCCAATCGGCTGATCGCCGCCGGCCGGCCGCTGGAACGGGTGGCCCTGGTGGTGGCGGCCTGGGCGCTGTACCTGGGCGGGGTCGACGAGCATGGCGAACGCTACCCGATTCCCGATCCGCGCGCCGCCGAATGCCAGGCGCTGGTTGCCGAACGCCACGGCCTGGGCCGGCGCCTGCTCGGCGTGGAGACCGTGTTCGGCCCGGCGATCCCGGCATCGGCGGCCTTCGTCGAGGCCTTCGAGCGGCTCTACGACAGCCTGCGCCGACACGGCGTCAGCGAAACCCTGCGCCAGGTACTCGGCGAATGACTCCGGAGGGCCGCATGCACGGATTGTTCCTCGGCATCGATTGCGGCACCCAGGGTAGCAAGGCGCTGCTGCTCGACGCCGGCAGCGGCCGCACGCTGGGCCTGGGCAGCGCCGCGCAGCGCCCGCCGGAAGGCCGCGACGGACGCCGCGAGCAGGACCCGGCGGACTGGCTGGAAGCCATGGCCAGCGCGGTACGCATGGCCCTGGAAGAAGCCGCGGTGGACGGCCGCGAGGTCCGCGCCCTGGCGGTTTCCGCCCAGCAGCATGGGCTGCTCCTGCTCGACGCCGAGGGCCGGGCGCTGCGCCCGGCCAAGCTCTGGTGCGACACCGAGAGCGCGGCGGAGAACCGCGAACTGCTGGAAGCCCTCGGCGGCCCGGCCGGCTCGCTGGAACGCCTGGGGCTGGTGCTCGCGCCGGGCTACACGCTGTCCAAGCTGCTCTGGAGCAGGCGACGCTTTCCCGAGCTGTTCGCCCGCGTCGCGCATATCCTCCTGCCCCACGACTACCTCAACCACTGGCTCACCAGCCGCGTCTGTAGCGAAGCGGGCGACGCCTCCGGTAGCGGCTACTTCGACGTGCGCCGGCGCACCTGGGCCAGCGACGTGCTGGAGCTGGTCGAGCCGGGCGGACGCCTGGCGGCAGCGCTGCCGGAGCTGATCGAGCCCGGCGCCTGCATCGGCAACCTGCGCCCCGAAGCGGCCGCCGCCCTCGGCCTGGCTCCCCACACGCGGGTCGCCTGCGGCGGCGGCGACAACATGCTCGCCGCCATCGGCACCGGCAACATCCGCCCCGGCCTGCTCACCGCCAGCCTGGGCACCTCCGGCACCCTGAGCGCCTATGCCGAGCGGCCGCTGGTCAGTCCGCACGGCGAGCTGGCGACCTTCTGCGCCTCGTCCGGCGGCTGGCTGCCGCTGGCCTGCACGATGAACCTCACCGGTGCCTGCGGCCTGGTACAGGACCTGCTGCACCTCGACCTCGACGAATTCTCCCGGCTGGCCGCCCAGGCGCCGGTCGGCGCCGAGGGTCTGCTGATGCTGCCGTTCTTCGACGGCGAGCGGGTTCCGGCGCTACCGCACGCCAGCGCCAGCCTGCATGGCATGACCGCGGCCAACCTGAGCCGCGCCAATCTTTGCCGGGCGGTGCTCGAAGGCACCGCCTTCGGCCTGCGCTACGGCCTCGACCTGCTGCGCGCCAGCGGCCTGCCGGGCGAGGAAGTCCGCCTGGTCGGCGGCGCGGCGAAGAACCCGCTGTGGCGGCGGACGCTCGCCGACCTGCTCGGCCTGCCGCTGGTCTGTCCGCGGCAGACCGAGGCCGCCGCCCTTGGCGCGGCGCTCCAGGCGGCCTGGAGCCTGGGCCGCGAAAGCGGCGCCGGTGAAAGCCTGGAAGCCCTGTGCCGGCGCTGCGTGGCGCTCGACGAGTCGACCCGCACCCAGCCCCAGGCGCGACAACAGGCGGCCTACGAACAGGCCTACCGGCGTTACCTGGAGCTCCTGCCTCCGCGATAATGGTCGCTTTCCTTCCTCTTCTGGCGTTTTGGAGATCTGCATGTACCTGGTGTGTGGCGAGGCCCTTTTCGATGTCTTCAGCCTGGAAAGCGCTGCGCGCAGCAACGAGCTGGGCTTCACCGCGATCGCCGGCGGCTCGCCGTTCAACGTCGCCGTCGGCCTGCGCCGGCTGGGCGTGGAGGCGGCGCTGTTCGGCGGGCTGTCCAGCGACTACCTGGGCACGCGGCTGCGCCGGGTGCTCGAAGAAGAAGGCGTGGACTGCGGCTTCCTGGTGCCCAGCGACGCCCCGACCACCCTGGCGATGGTCGGCCTCGACGCCAACGGCTCGGCGCAATACCAGTTCCGCGGCGACGGCTGCGCCGACCGCCAGGTGCGCCTGGAACACCTGCCGACGCTGGATGGGCGGATACGCGGGCTGCACGTCGGCTCCTATACCCTGGTGGTGACACCGGTGGCCGACACCCTGCTGGCGCTGGTCCGGCGCGAGAGCGGCCGGCGCCTGGTCAGCCTGGATCCCAACGTGCGCCTCGACCCGCAGCCGGACATCGACCTCTGGCGGCGCCGGGTCGAGGCCTTCGCCAGTCATGCGCACCTGATCAAGGCCAGCGAGGAAGACCTGGCCCTGCTCTACCCCGGCCGCGCCCCCGGCGAGGTGGCCCGCGACTGGCTGAACTCGCGCTGCCGGCTGGTCTTCGTCACCCACGGCGGGGCCGGCGCCAGCGTGCACTGCGCCCACGGCAGCTGGAGTCGCCCGGCGGATACCGCCCTGCCACTGCGCGATACGGTCGGCGCCGGCGATACCTTCCAGGCGGCGACCCTCGCCTACCTCCGCCGCCTCGACGCCGACAGCCCGGCCGGGCTAGCCGCGCTGTCGCGGGAAGCGATCGACGCGATGCTCGCCTTCGCCATCCGCGCGGCGGCGGTCACCTGCTCGCGGGTGGGGCCGGACCTGCCGTTCGCCCACGAGCTTTGAGGCCGGCCGTGCGGAGGGTCAGGCCGAGGGCTGCCGCCCGGTCTAGCGCCCCGGCCGCGCCAGCCACTCCCGGCCCTTGAGCATGGCGTTCCAGTACACCCAGGGCAGTACGTGGCGCTTGAGCAGCCAGGCGAAGCGGCTGGCCGCGGTGGGCTCCAGCGGGAAGGTCGGCAGCAGCTTGCCGGCATAGCCGAACTCCGCCAGCACTACCCGGCCGCGCTCGACGGTCAGCGGACAACCGCCGTAGCCGTCGTAGCGCAGCGGCAGGCCACGGCCGCTGCGCAGGCCGAGAAGGTTCTCGGCCACCACCACGATCTGCTTGCGCGCCGCCGCCGCGGTCTTCGCGTTGGCGGTGCCGCAGACATCGCCGAGGGCGAAGATCTCGCCATGACGGACATGTTGCAGGGTCGCCGGGTCGACTTCGCACCAGCCGGCCGCGTCGCCCAGGCCGCTGGCGGCGACGAAGGTCGGCGGCAGTTGCGGCGGCACCACGTGCAGCAGGTCGAAGTCCTTTTCCGCCAGATTGGTGTTGCCGTCGGCGTCCTTCACCTCGAACCAGGCCTTGCGCGCCGCGCCGTCGACCTTCACCAGGTTGGAATTGAACGCCAGCTCGGCCGAATACTTGCGCACGTACTCCATCAGCGGCGGAACGAAATCGGCGACACCGAACAACGCCGCGCCGGCCAGGTCGAACTCGACCTCGATGTCCTGCAGCACGCCCTCCCGCAGCCAGTGGTCGCAGGACAGGTACATGGCTTTCTGCGGCGCCCCGGCGCACTTGATCGGCATCGCCGGCTGGGTGAACAGCGCCTTGCCGCCGCGCAGGCCGCGCACCAGCTCCCAGGTGTAGGGCGCCAGGTCGTAGCGGTAGTTGGAGGTGACGCCGTTGCGCCCCAGGGTCTCCTCCAGGCCCTCGATGCGCTCCCAGGCCAGGCGCAGGCCGGGGCAGACGATCAGGTTGCGGTATTCCAGGCTGTCGCCGCCCTCCAGCAACAGTCGGCGCGCCTCGGGGTCGACCCGCTCGACGCGGGTGCGCAACCACTCCACGCCGGGCGGGACCAGCCCGGCCATCGGCCGCGCGGTGTCGCCCTGTGCGTAGGCGCCGCCACCGACCAGGGTCCAGCCCGGTTGGTAGTAGTGGGTGTCCGCCGGCTCGATCAGGCTGATACGCAACCCCGGCGAACGTTTCAGCAGGCTGGCGATCACGCCGATGCCGGCCGCGCCGCCGCCGATCACGGCGATGTCGGTGGTGAGTTCTGAAGCGTTAGCGCTCTGCATGGGAGTTCCTTCGACGATCCGAGTGGGTGGACGCGCGCCAGGCCGCCGCGCGCGAAACCCTATCACCCTAGCAGCACGGCGCCGGCGCGCGGCATCCGGCTGTAATCCGCCGGTAACTGTTGCCCTGGCAACAGCGGAGCAACAGGCAGCGCCCGCGGACCAGCAGAAACTGTTGGAGAAAACCTCCAACTCTTTGATTTTTCTATGGATTAGCAAACGGCACGGCTTGTGCAAACAGACCCGGCAGAGGCTTGGCGATCGCGCCAGCCACCTATCCGAACTGCCAGAGGTGCCCAGCGAGCATGTCGTTACCGCCTGTTTCCCCTCCCTCCTCCAGGCGTTCCACCCGCACCACCGAACCCGCGAGCCGCGCCACACCGATGCCGCTGGCGGAACCACCACGCTGCAAGGCTGAACCATGACCGACGAAACCGCACCCAAGGATCTTCGTGACCAGGCGCCCCGGCTACTCCCGGCACGCCTCATCGAGAACGACGCCCAGGCGTTGCAGGCCGCCCACGAGGTAGCCGGACTGGCCCGTCGCGAAGCGGCGCTACGCGACCGCGAACGACGCCTGCCCTGGCAGGAACTGGAACTCTTCACCCGCCTCGGCCTGGGCGGCATCGGCATTCCCCGCGCCCATGGCGGCGCGCAGGTTTCCCATGTGACCCTGGCCGAGGTGTTCCGTGTCATCTGTGCCGCCGACCCGGCCCTCGGACAGATTCCGCAGAACCAGTTCGGCCTGCTCAGCGTGATCGACAACGTCGCCAGCCCGGCGCAGAAACGCAAGCTGTTCCGTGGCATCCTCGACGGCCGCCGGCTGGCCAACGCCGGCCCGGAGCGCAATACCCGCCACACCCTGGAGCTGAAGGCGCGGGTCCGTCGCGACGGCGACGGCTACCGGGTCAGCGGCGAGAAGTTCTACTCCACCGGAGCCTTGTTCGCCCACTGGGTGGCGGTCAAGGCCATCGACGAGGAAGAACGCGCGGTGATGCTCTTCGTCGAGCGCGGCGCTCCCGGCCTGCGCATCGTCGACGACTGGTCCGGCTTCGGCCAGCGCACCACCGCCAGCGGCACGGTACTGCTGGACGAGGTTCCGGTAGCCGGCGACATGCTGATCCACAACGGCCTGCTGGCCGAGATCCCGAGCCTCCAGGGCGCCGTCTCGCAACTGATCCAGGCCGCCATCGACGCCGGCATCGCCCAGGCGGCGCTGGACGACGCCCAGGCTTTCGTCCGCGAACGCAGCCGGCCCTGGATCGACGCCCAGGTCGAACGCGCCAGCGATGAGCTCTACAGCATCGCCGAGGTCGGCCGCCTGCAAATCGAGCTGCACGCCGCCAACGCCCTGCTGGAGAAGGCCGGCCAGGTCCTCGACGAAGTGGCCGCGCGGCCGGTGGACGCCGAGTCGGCGGCACGCGCCTCGATCGCCGTGGCCGAGGCCAAGGTGCTGAGCACCGAGATCAGCCTGGCCGCCAGCGAGAAGCTCTTCGAGCTGGCCGGCAGCCGTGCCACGCTCGCCGAGTTCAACCTCGACCGGCACTGGCGCAACGCCCGCACCCATACCCTGCACGACCCGGTGCGCTGGAAAGTCCACGCGGTCGGCGACTACTACCTGAACGGCGCCCGTCCGGCGCGTCACTCATGGATCTGAGGAGCGCCCGATGAGCCTCGCACACGCTACGCGCGACAATCCCACGGCCGCTGCCCATCGCATCGGCAGCGACGACGAAGCCCTGGAAACGGCCCGCGAGCTGGCCGCCCTGTTCGCCCGCGAAAGCATCCAGCGCGACCGCGAGCGGCGCCTGCCGCTGGAAGAACTGGAACTGTTCTCCCGCTCCGGCCTGTGGGGCATCGCGGTGCCCCGCGAATACGGCGGGGCCGGCGTCTCGCGGGTGACCCTGGCGAAGGTGGTGGCGATCGTCAGCGCCGCCGACAGTTCCCTGGGGCAGATTCCGCAGAACCATTTCTACGCCCTCGAAGTGCTGCGGGTGAACGGCTCGCCGGCGCAGAAAGGTCGCCTGTTCGGCGCCGCCCTGGCCGGCGAGCGTTTCGGCAACGCCCTGGCCGAGATCGGCACGCGTACCGCCAGCGAGCGCCGTACCCGCCTGCGCGCCGACGGCGACGGCGACGGCTACCGCCTGGACGGGCGCAAGTTCTACTGCACCGGCGCACTCTACGCGCAGCGGGTGCCGACCCTGGCGGTGGACGACGAGGGCCGCCAGCAACTGGCCTTCGTCCCGCGCGACAGCGCCGGGCTGGAAATCGTCGACGACTGGTCCGGCTTCGGTCAACGCACCACCGGCAGCGGTTCGGCGCTGTTCGACCGGGTAGCGGTGGCCGCCGAGGACGTGGTCTCGTTCCAGGACGCCTTCGAGCGCCCGACCACCGTCGGCCCGCTGGCACAGATCCTCCACGCGGCGATCGACGCCGGGATCGCCCGCGGCGCCTTCGAGGACACCCTGCGTTTCGTCCGCGAGCGCGCCCGGCCCTGGGTCGACTCCGGCGTCGACAAGGCCAGCGCCGACCCACTGACCATCCACGAGATCGGCCGCCTGGCGATCCGCCTGCACGCCGCCGAAGCGCTGCTGGAGCGTGCCGGGCGGGTGCTCGACCGGGCCACCGCCGAGCCGGACGCGGAAAGCGTGGCGGCCGCCTCGATCGCCGTCGCCGAAGCCCGCGCGCTGACCACCGAGGTCGCCCTGCTGGCCGGCAGCAAGCTGATCGAGCTTGGCGGCAGCCGCGCCTGTCTCGCCGAACTCGGTCTCGACCGCCACTGGCGCAACGCCCGCGTACACACCCTGCACGACCCGGTGCGCTGGAAGTACCACGCGGTCGGCGACTACTACCTCAACGGCCGCCTGCCGCCACGCCGCGGCACGCTCTGAACGCCGAAGGAACCGCCATGAGCAAGAAGCAGATTCTCCTAAACGCCTTCAGCATGAATTGCGTCGGCCATATCAACCACGGCCTCTGGACCCACCCACGCGACCGCTCCAGCGACTACCGCAAACTGCGCCACTGGACCGAGCTGGCCCGGCTGCTGGAGCGCGGCCTGTTCGACGGCCTGTTCATCGCCGATATCCTCGGCGTCTACGACGTCTACCAGGGCGGCATCGAGGTGACCGCCCGCGAAGCCGTCCAGTTGCCGGTGAACGACCCGCTGATGCTGGTCTCGGCCATGGCCGGGGTCACCGAGCACCTGGGTTTCGGCGTCACCGCCAACCTCACCTACGAGGCGCCCTACCCGTTCGCCCGGCGGCTCTCGACCCTCGACCACCTGAGCGACGGGCGGATCGGCTGGAACATCGTCACCGGCTACCTGGAAAGCGCGGCCAAGGCCATGGGCCAGTCCGCGCAGATCGAGCACGACCGCCGCTACGACCGCGCCGACGAGTACCTGGAGGTCCTCTACAAGCTCTGGGAGGGCAGCTGGGAAGACGACGCGGTGCTCGCCGACCGCCAGCGACGGGTCTACGCGCGGCCGGAGAAGATCCACAAGATCCGCCACCATGGCGAGTTCTACCAGGTCGAGGGCTACCACCTCGCCGAGCCCTCTCCACAGCGCACCCCGGTGCTGTTCCAGGCCGGCTCCTCGGAGCGTGGCCTGGCCTTCGCCGCGCGCCACGCCGAATGCGTGTTCGTCTCCGGACAAACCCGCGAGGCCACCCGCCAACTGGTGCAGCGCATCCGCGCGGCGGTGGTCGGCGCCGGCCGTCGCGCCGAGGACATCAGGATCTTCATGGGCATCAACGTGATCGTCGCCGCCACCGCGGCCGAGGCCCGCGACAAGCATGCCGAGTACCGCCGCTACGCCAGCCCCGAGGCCGGCCTGGCGCACTTCGCCAGCTCCAGCGGCATCGACCTGTCGCGCTACGGGCTCGACGAGCCGATCCGCTACGAGAAGAACAACGCCATCGAGTCGGTGGTGAAGAACCTCACCGTGGCGCGCACCGACTCCACCGTGCGCAAGCTCCTCGACCAGTTGGCCCTGGGCGGCCGCTACGTGACCCTGGTAGGCGACCCGCGCCAGGTCGCCGACGACCTCGAAGGCTGGATCGCCGATACCGGCCTGGACGGCTTCAATCTGACCCGCACCGTGGAGCCGGAGAGCTACGCCGACTTCATCGACCTGGTGGTGCCCGAGTTGCAGACACGCGGCAGCTACAAGACCGCCTACGCACCCGGCACCCTGCGGGAGAAGCTCTTCGGCGGCGGCCGCGCGCGCCTGCAGGCGGAACACGCCGGCGCCGCCTTCCGCCAGCCCCCGGCCGCGCGCCAGCGCCAGGCCTGACCCCACTTTCCCTTTCGTTCAGGAGCCCACCATGCTGAACACCCTGAAAACCCTGAGCCTGGCCGTCCTCCTCGGCAGCGGCCCGGCCCAGGCCGCCGACGCCCCGCTGAAGATCGGCACCACCGCCGCCTTCGCCCCGCCGCTGGAAGTCGCCGTGAGCGAAGCCGGCAAGCAGGGACTGAAGGTCGAACTGGTCGAGTTCAGCGACTGGAACGCCCCCAACATCACCCTCGCCCAGGGCGACATCGACGCCAACTACTTCCAGCACGTGCCCTTCCTGGAAAACGCCAACCGCGAAGGCGGCTTCCAGTTGAAGCCGTTCGCGCCGGGGATCATCAACAACGTCGGGCTCTATTCGAAGCGCTACGCCAGCCTCGCAGAGTTGCCGGAAGGCGCCAGCGTGGCCATCGCCAACGACCCGATCAATGGCGGCCGCGGCCTGCAACTGCTACAGAAGGCCGGCCTGCTGAAGCTCAGGGACGGCGTCGGCTACAAGGCGACCCTCGACGATATCGTCGACAACCCGAAGGACATCCGCATCACCGAGCTGGAGGCGGTGCAACTGGCGCGCGCCCTCGACGATTTCGACCTGGCCCAGGGTTACCCGCACTACCTGCGCCTGGCCGGGACCATCGACCCGACCCGGGCACTGCTGTTCGACGGGATCGACAACCGGGAATACGTGATCCAGTTCGTCACCCGCGGCGACTACCAGGACCGCGACGGCCGCCTGGCGCGCTTCGTCGACATCTACCAGCATTCACCGGTGGTCCGCGCCGCGCTGGACAAGGCCCATGGCACGCTGTACCAGCCGGGCTGGGAGTGACGGCCATGACCGTTCCCCCGAGCCTGCTGCCCCTCGAACCGTTCCCGACGGCGCCCGACACGCGCGCCTCCACGCCGCACATCCGTCTCCACGGCCTGGGCAAGCGCTACCCCGGTGGAGTCCAGGCCCTGCGGGAGATCGACCTGGAAATCCGCCGCGGCGAAGTGTTCGGCATCATCGGCCGCAGCGGCGCCGGAAAGTCCTCGCTGATCCGCACCCTCAATCGCCTGGAGCGTCCCAGCGAGGGGCAGGTGCTGATCGACGACGAAGACATCGGCGGCTACGACGGCCAGCGCCTGGTCGCCCTGCGCCGACGCATCGGCATGATCTTCCAGCACTTCAACCTGATGTCGGCCAAGACCGTGTGGCAGAACATCGCCCTGCCGCTGCGGGTGGCCGGGGTGCCCCGGGCACGGATCGAGGAGCGGGTCGCCGGGCTGCTGCAACTGGTCGGCCTGGAGGAAAAACGCGACGCCTATCCGGCGCAGCTCTCCGGCGGGCAGAAACAGCGCGTCGGCATCGCCCGCGCGCTGGTGCACCAGCCGCAGATACTGCTCTGCGACGAAGCCACCTCGGCGCTGGACCCGGAGAGCACCCAGGCGATCCTCGCGCTGCTGCGCGACATCAACCGCCGGCTGGGCCTGACCATCGTCCTGATCACCCACGAGATGGCGGTCATCCGCGAGATCTGCGACCGCGTGGTGGTCCTCGAATGCGGCCGCATCGTCGAACAGGGCGAAGTCTGGGAAGTCTTCGGCGATCCGCGCCATGCCGTCACCCGAAGCCTGCTCGGCAGCCTGCGCGCCGCCCTCCCGGCCGACCTCCAGGCGCGCCTGCGCCAGGCTCCCGGCGCCGGCGACCCGGTGCTGCTCGATCTCCAGTACACCGGCGCCAGCCGACGGGTGCCGGACCTGCTGGCCATCGCCAGGGCCATCGGCCAGCGCGTCGACCTGCTCCACGGCGGCATAGAGCGTATCCAGGGCCGCGCCCTGGGGCGCCTGCTGCTACAGGTCGGCGCGCCGCCCGGCGAGCTTCCCGGCGTGCTGGCCAAGGCCGCGCTGGTGGCGGACAAGGTGGAGGTGCTCGGCCATGTCGCCCATGCTTGAACGGCTCTGGCAAGGTTTCCTCGATACCCTGCTGATGATCGGCGCGTCCTCCGCCATCGTCCTGCTGGTGGGTATCCCGCTGGCCCTGGTGCTGGTCACCACCGGGCCGGGCGGGATCTTCGAGGCGCGCCTGCTCAATCGCATCCTGGGCGGTCTGGTCAACGTGCTGCGCTCGGTACCCTTCCTGATCCTGATGGTGGCGCTGATTCCCTTTACCCGGATGATCGTCGGCACCAGCTATGGAGTCTGGGCCGCGGTGGTGCCGCTGACCATCGCCGCCACGCCGTTCTTCGCGCGGATCGCCGAGGTCAGCCTGCGCGAAGTCGACCACGGCCTGGTGGAGGCGGCCCAGGCGATGGGCTGCGAACGCCGCCACATCATCTGCAACGTACTGTTGCCGGAGGCGCGACCGGGCATCGTCGGCGGCTTCACCATCACCCTGGTGACCATGATCAATTCCTCGGCCATGGCCGGCGCGATCGGTGCCGGCGGCCTGGGCGACCTGGCCTACCGCTACGGCTACCAGCGCTTCGACACCCAGGTGATGCTCACCGTGATCATCGTCCTTGTGCTGCTGGTCACGTTGATCCAGTTCGGCGGCGACCGCCTGGCCCGCCTGCTGAACAAACGCCTGTAGAATCCGCCCTCCCGGCCTGGGAGGGCTGGCGCTTTACCGAGGGCGACAGGAACCAGCGTCGCCGCGACAGCGCATCTTTCCCCGCGCCGGACAGACCTGTATCTGTCGTCCTCCGGTCATCCGGCGACGCCAGACTGGTCGGCAATCCCGTGAAAAAGAAAGAAGGAAAGGCGCCTCATGCGGCAAAGATTCTGGCAAGGAACATTCAAGACCCTGGGCCTCCTCGGCCTGACAGCGGGGCTCGCCGCCCAGGCCGCGGAGCCGTCCGGCAAGGCCCTCAGCGCCGCCGCCGGCGTGCCCTGGCCGGCGGTCATCGCCCACCGCGGCGCCTCGTACGACGCCCCCGAGGAAACCGCCGCGGCCTACCTGCTGGCCCGCGACCTCGGCGCCGACTACCTGGAAGCCGACGTGCAGCGCAGCCGCGACGGCGTGCTGGTCGCCCTCCACGACGACACCCTGGAGCGCACCACCGACGTCGCCGAGGTCTTCCCGGAGCGCGCCAAGGACCCGGTGAGCAGCTTCACTCTCGCCGAACTCAAGCGCCTGGACGCCGGCTCCTGGTTCAATCGCGCCTTCCCCGAGCGCGCCCGGCCCGGCTTCGTCGGCCTGCGCATCCTCACCCTCGACGAGATGCTCGACATCGCCGAGGGCGGCGCCAACAAGCCGGGCCTGTACCTGGAGACCAAGGTACCGGCGCAATTCCCCGGCATCGAAGACGACCTGCGCAAGCTGCTGGAACGCCGCGGCTGGCTGCAACCCCGCGAGCGCGCCGCCGCCGGGCATGTCGACGTGGCCCACGGCAATGGCCGGGTGATCCTGCAGACCTTCGAGAAGAGCAGCCTGGAGCTGCTGCAAGAAAGCATGCCGCAAGTGCCGAAGATTCTCCTGCTGTGGCTCGGCGACGGTTACCTGGAAGCCCGTTCGCCAGTGACCTTCAAGGAATCCGGGGAAACCGACAAGGCGGCCTTCTACGCCAGGCAGGAAGTGAAGTCCGAAGCCGAGTTCGGCGCCTGGCTGGACTGGGCCAAGGCCCACGGCGCGCTGGGCACCGGGCCCTCGGCGACCCTCAGCGAACGCGGCGAACAGAGCTACGCCGACCTGGTGAAACCCTGGATGAACCGCATGACCCACGCGCGCGGGTTGTTCATCCATGCCTACTCGGTGGACTCGGCGGAAGACTTCAAGGCCCTAGGCGCGGCCGGCGTCGACGGTTTCTTCACCAACCGCACCTCGGAACTGCTGAAGTTCCAGGGCCGCCCGGCGGCGCAAGACATGGACGCGCTGCTGCGCCGGCACGGCTACTGAGCCTCGGCCTGGCCGGCGGATGAGCGCGGGCGGCCATCCGCAGTTCCCGCTTCGGCGGCGCGGCGCTAGCCGGCGCTGTCGCTGCCGAAGCGTGCCAGCTGCATCTCGCGCAGCCGGCTGAGGGTGCGACGGAAGGCGAAGGCCAGGTAGCCCTCGGTATAAAGTGCCTCCAACGGCACCCTGGCCTCCAGGTAGAGCGGCACCTTGCGGTCGTAGCATTCGTCCACCAGGGCGATGAAGCGCCGCACGCCGTCGTCGTGCACCGACAACTGCGGCAATTCGCGATCACCCGCCTCCACCAGTTGCGCGCCGTCCTCGGTGCCACGGGCTATGCGGCCTTCGCGCTGGCTGGCGCTCAGGCACGGCAGGTCGTCCATCAGGATCGCCCGGTAGCGGTCGCAAAGGCCGATGAAGTCCAGTGCCGACAGCGGCGCCTCGCAGAGCTGCGCATAGCTGCACCAGAGCACCGATTCGCTGTGCCGGTGCACCGCCAGCGGGCGGTGCCCCAGTTCGATGGGCTGCGTGGATGCCGCTTCGCCGGCACTCAGGCGCGCGAAGAGTTCGGCGAAACCGCTCGCCTGCCCCGCCTCCACCACCCAGTAGCGTTGCTCGGCCCGGCCGGGATGCAGGCGGTGGTCCTGGCCGCCATCCACCGCGACCACCGCCATGTGCCGCTGGATCGCCTCGATCGCCGGGAGGAAGCGTTCGCGGTTGAAACCGTCGGCGTACAACTGCTCCGGTGGCTGGTTGGAAGTGGCCACCAGCACCACGCCCTCCTCGAACATGATGCGCAGCAGGCTGCCGAGCAGGATGGCGTCGCCGATATCGCTGACGAACAGCTCGTCGAAGCACAGCACCCGCACGTCCCGCGCCAACTCGCGGGCCAGGGCGCGCAACGGGTCGGCTGTACCGGTCAGTTCGAACTGGCGCTGGTGCACCCATTGCATGAAGTGGTGGAAGTGCTGGCGCCGCGCGGGCACGCGCAGGCACTGGTAGAAGTGGTCCATCAGCCAGGTCTTGCCGCGTCCTACCGGTCCCCACAGGTAGACGCCCTGGATCGCGCCGTGGCGGTGCGGCTCGTGCAGGGCCTGGAAACAACGCTCCAGCGCCTCGGCTGCGCGCCGCTGCGCCTCGTCGGGAGCGAAACCGCGCTGTTCCACGGCCTGACGATAGGCGGCGAGCGGCGACATGGCCGGCAGATCGGGAGAGGTATCGGGCATCGGGCGGTTCCACCTGGCGCAGAGCGCGGAGCCAGACGCTCCGCAAAGCGCCGAGTCTACTGCGCCCGACTGGGTTTGGGCGAATGCCGCAGCGCCGGCACGGCGGATAGTCGCGGGAGGTTGGCCGAATAACCGCTTGCGCTTATCCGAGCGCCTGAAGTCAGATCGACAACCGCACCGCCCGCTCGCCATCGATCCGCTGGCCACCGCGCTTGTTCACCACCAGCTCGCCGATGGCGATCAGCCGCGTGCGCGTGACGTTGCGGCTGAGTCCCAGCAGGTTGGCGGTATGCACCTGGTTGCCGTGGCAGAAACGGTACGCCGCGCGCAGCAGGGCATCTTCGACCCGCCCATGGAGGTTCTCGCCCTGCTCTTCGAACAGACGCTGGAAAGCCTGCTGCAACAAGTGCTCGGCGGCGCCGCTCGCCGGGCCCCCGCGCGCTAGCTCCTCGCCACGCTCCAGGCGCAGGTTGGACAGGTGCAGGTCATCCGCGCGGATCAGCCCGTCGCGGCAGATCAGCAAGGTATGGTGGATGACGTTCTCCAGCTCGCGGATGTTCCCCGGCCAGGAATAGGCACGCAACTTCTGCGCCGCCTCCGGGCTCAACTGGCTCTGGCCGTAGCCCAGGCGACGGCTGTACTCGGCGATGAAGTGGCGGGTCAGCGGCAGGATGTCGCCGGGTCGCTCGCGCAACGGCGACAGCTCCAGGCTGACGACATTGAGCCGGTAGTACAGGTCCTCGCGGAAGTGCCCGGCATTGATCGCCCGCTCCAGTTGCACGTTGGTCGCCGCCAGCACGCGCACGTCGATGGGGATGCTCTTGCGCGAACCCAGGCGCACCACCTCGCGCTCCTGCAACACACGCAGCAGCTTGACCTGGATCGGCATCGGCAGGTCGCCGATCTCGTCGAGGAACAGGGTGCCGCCGTTGGCTTCCTCGAACCAGCCGGCCTTGGCCGCCAGGGCGCCGGTGAAGGCGCCCTTCTCGTGGCCGAACAGCTCGGCTTCCACCAGTGACTCGGAGAAGGCCCCGCAGTTGACCGCCACGAACGGGCCGTTGCGCCGCGCGCTGAGGTTGTGGATATGCCGCGCCACCAGTTCCTTGCCGGTGCCGGTCTCGCCGATCACCAGCACGCTGGCCTCGCTCGGCGCCACCTGGCGCAGGTGTTCGAGCAGGGCCTGGGACTTCGGATCCTCGAAGACCTGGGCGGTGGCGCGGATCGAGGTCGCCAGGTTCGGCGAACGTGGCAGCGTCAGCAGCCGGTCGGGAGTACGGGTAGAAGCGTTCATGAGTAGAAGGTCGGTTGCGGCGGTGACTGGTTCAGCGCCCAGTCGCCCAGCTCGCGGATCTTGTAGTCCAGCGGGTCGTGCAGGGTCTGGGTGCGCAGGTTGCGCCAGTAGCGGTCCAGGCGCAGGGCGGCGTGAGTGGAGCGGGCGCCGGTGACTTCGAACATGCGGTTGCACAGGTCGAGGCCGTTGCGCGTCGCGGCGACCTTGGCGGCGGCGATGGCCAGGGCCAACTGGCCGCGCTCGCTGGCGTCCAGCGCCGGGCCCTTGGACCAGGCGGCGTCGAGGCGCTGCGCGGCGCGCTCGACCAGCGCCCGGGTGCTTTCCAGGCCGACCCAGAATTCGCCGTAGCGCGCCAGCACATAGGGGTCGGCATTGGCCTCGGCGACCTCGGAGCGGAACCACGGTCGCGCTTCGCGCAGGGTGTACTGGCGAGCCTCCTCGAAGGCGCCTTCGGCGATGCCGAGGAACACCTCGGTGAAGATCAACTGGGCGATCAGCGGCCGCAGGCAGGCGAACGGCGTGCTCAGCGGCCCGGGATCGAGCAGCAACTCGCTCTCCTCCACCCGCACCCGCTCGAAGATCGCGCTGCCGCTGTCGGTCTGCCGCTGGCCCATGTTGTCCCAATCCTGGCCCAGGCTGATACCGCTGCGCGCGGTGGGGATGGCGGCAATCAGCAGCGCCCCGCCCTCGCCGTCCAGTGCCGAGGCGATGAGCATCTCCGAATCGCGGGCGCCGGAGCAGAAGCTCTTCTTCCCGGAGAACTCGCGCCAGCCGTCGAAGCGCCGGGCCACGGTACGGTTGTCCAGCGGGTTCAGCGCGTTGCCCCAGAACCAGCGGTTGCGCGCGGTCAGCTCGAACCACGGCTGCCATTGCTCGGGCCGCGAGAACAGGCGCACGGTGGCCAGCATCAGGTGCTGGAAGCCATAGACGTGGGCGATCGAGCTGTCGACCCGGGCCAGTTCGCGCACGGTTTGCAGGGTTTCGCTCCAGCTCGCCCCCAGGCCGCCGTATTCGCGCGGGATGATCAGCGACAACAGGCCGCTGCGGCGCAACGCGTCGCGCTCGGCCTTCGGGGTACCGCCGGCGACGTCGCGCTCGGCGGCGTTCTCGGCGAAATCGGCGGCCAGGCGCCGGGCGATCTGCAACGGCGTTTGCGCCTCGGGGCGGGTCTTCGCATTCACAGGGGGTTTCTCCTCGGGGGCCCGGCTGCTCAAGCGCCGGCGCGAGCCGGCAGCACGTCGTTGGCGATCATTTCGCCGAACGGCCCGGTCAGGTTGGTCAGCCCACGGCCGGCCAGGCTGGCGTAGGGTTCGGGCAGCAGCGGGAAGACCAGTTCGGCGAAGCGGTAGGCCTCTTCCAGGTGCGGATAGCCGGAGAAGATGAAGCTGTCGATGCCGAGCTCGGCGTATTCCCCGATGCGCTCCGCCACCTGCCGCGGATCGCCGACCAGCGCGGTGCCGGCGCCGCCGCGCACCAGGCCGACCCCGGCCCAGAGGTTCGGCTGGATCTCCAGGCGATCGCGGCGGCCGCCGTGCAGCGCGGCCATGCGTCGCTGGCCTTCGGAGTCGAAACGGGCGAAGGACTGCTGCGCGGCGGCGATGGTCTCGTCGGAGATGTGTTCGATCAGCCTGTCCGCGGCGCGCCAGGCTTCTTCGGCGGTTTCGCGGACGATCACATGCAGGCGGATGCCGAACTTCACCGTACGCCCATGGCGAGCCGCTCGCTGGCGCACGTCGGCGATTTTCGCCGCCACCGCCGGCAACGGCTCGCCCCAGGTCAGGTAGACGTCCACCTGTTCGCCGGCCAGTTCGTGGGCGGCCTCCGAGGAACCGCCGAAGTACAGCGGCGGATACGGCCGTTGCAGCGGCGGATAGAGCGCCTTGGCGTTCTCCACGTGGATGTGCTTGCCGTGGAAGTCCACCGCCTCGCCCTGCAGGACGCGCCGCCAGACCCGAAGGAACTCGTCGGTGAGCTCGTAGCGCTCGGCGTGGCCGAGATGGATGCCGTCGCCGCGGTTCTCGTCGGGATCGCCGCCGGTGACCACGTTGATCAGCAGGCGCCCGCCGGACAGGCGGTCGAGGGTCGCCGCCATCCGCGCCGAGACGGTCGGCGAAACGATTCCCGGACGGATCGCCACCAGGAAGCGCAGGCGCTCGGTCAGCGGCGCCAGCGCCGAGGCCACCACCCAGGAGTCCTCGCAGGAGCGTCCGGTGGGGATCAGCACGCCGTGATAGCCAAGGCTGTCGGCCGCCTGTGCCACCTGTTTCAGGTAAGGCAGCGAGACCGGCCGCGCGCCCTGGCTGGTGCCGAGGAAGTGGCCATCGCCGTGGGTCGGGAGGAACCAGAACACGTTCATCGGCGCACCTCAGGCGATCTTCAACAGTTCGGAGCGTCCGCCGAACAGCGGCGCGGCGCGCTCGGCGGCGAGGCGGATGCGCGCCTTCAGCGGCTCGCTGACGATCCGGTAGTTGTCGAAGTCGGCCTCGCTGGCGTAGACCCCGATGGGCAGGGTGATCGCCTGGAAGAAGCTGAACAGCGGGCGCAACTGGTGGTCGAGGACCAGCGCGTGGCGCTCGGTGCCGCCAGTGGCGGCGAGCAGCACCGGGGTGTCGATCAAGGCGTTGAGGTCGATCAGGTCGAACAGGTGCTTGAGCAGGCCCGGATAGGAGCCACGGTAGACCGGCGAGGCGACCAGCAGCAGGTCGGCGCTTTCGATCTCGTCGAGCACCGCCTGCAGTTCCGCCGGCGCCTGGTTGCGCGCCAGGGTAGCGCCCAGCGGCGCGGCGATGTCGGTCAGCTCGATGACCCGGCTGTCGATCGGCAACGACTGGCCAAGCTCGGCGATCAGGGCCTGGGTGAGTACCAGGGTGCGGGACGGGCGATAGGTGCCGCCGGAGACGGCGACGACTTTGAAGGGGCTGGTCATGGGATTTCCCTGTGGACTGTTGCGCTAGGTGCAGTGCCCTGGAGCAAGGGCCGTACCAACGGGGAAATGTGCATTTTCCGGGCAGTTGCGGCGGGTTTCCGGCCTCGGCCTGTCAGCCACGCAACAGCGCTGCTGTCCGACTGTTGCCCGGGCAACAGTTCAGTTCAGCTTGTAGGCCTGGAGCAGGAATATCTGGAATGCCCGCGCCGAATGCTGGTCGCCCGGCGGCAGAACGAACGGCGGCAGGCGCCCCTTGCGGCGCTTGACGTCGGCCCAGCGCTGGCCATTGCGCGAATGGAACTGGCAGAACGGCTGGTCGCCCAGGTAGAACACCCCCGGCCGCGGCTCGCGGATGCGCGGCCAGCGGCGCAGGCAATCCAGCAGCGGGCCTAGGTCGGCGAGTTGTTCCGGCGAACAGTACGGCATGCAGCGATCCTCTTCGCCGGGTCGGGAAACCAAGGTTGCTGTGACTGGAGGACCAGGCGGACTCGGCGCCGCCGGGAAAGCGGCTACCGGGAGCGAGCGACACAGGCGAGCGGAGCGAGGCATGGCGACGTCCCTGGTCCGGCCAACGAGATTCACCGCTCCGTTGTAGAACAGCCGCCGTCCGGGTTCTTGCCGGTTTTGTGGGGGAATTGTGAAAGACTGTAAAGCGCCACGCTCACTTGCCCACCAGCGAGACCACGTTGTGTCGTGGCGAGGTTTCCAGCTCGCCGATCTTCTCCAGGCGGGCGCGCACGATGTTGCGGCTGATCCCCAGCAGGCGTCCGGTCTGCAACTGGTTGCCGTGGCAGAAGCGATAGGCGGCACGGAACACGGTTTCCTCGATGTGCTCGTAGAGATCCTCGCGGTTTTCCTCGAACAGCGCCTGCAGCGCCGCCTCCAACGCCGAGCCGGCGGCGCTTTCGGGAGCGCGGCGCAAGCCGTTCGGCTCCTGGCGCGCACGCATGTCGATGAGGTGCAGGTCGGCCGGCTGGATCAGACGGTTGCGGCAGACCAGCAGCGCGTGGTGGATGGCGTTCTCCAGCTCGCGGATATTGCCCGCCCAGGAATGCCCGAGCAGCTTGCGCTCGGCTTCCGGGCTCAGGCTCGCGCTGGTGTAGCCGAGGCGCCGGCAGTGCTCGACGATGAAGTACTCGGCCAGCGGCAGGATATCGCCGCGGCGCTCGCGCAACGGCGGCAGTTGGATGGTCGCCACGTGCAGGCGGTAGAACAGGTCCTCGCGGAAGTGTCCGGCGACCACCGCGTCGGCCAGGTCGACGTTGGTCGCCGCCACCAGCCGCACGTCGATGGGGATCGGCCGGCGCGAACCGAGCCGCACCACCTCGCGTTCCTGCAGCACGCGCAGCAGCTTGACCTGGATGCTCGGCGGCAGGTCGCCGATCTCGTCGAGGAACAGGGTGCCGCCGTTGGCTGCCTCGAACCAGCCGGCCTTGCTCTGCAACGCACCGGTAAAGGCGCCCTTCTCGTGACCGAACAGCTCGCTCTCCACCAGGCTCTCGGCGAAAGCACCGCAGTTGACCGCGACGAACGGGCCGCCGTTGCGTCCGCTGAGGGCGTGGATATGGCGCGCCACCAGCTCCTTGCCGGTGCCGGTCTCGCCGATGACCAGCGCGTTGGCCTCGCTGGGCGCCAGGCGCTCGATGCGCTCCAGCAGCTCGCGGGAACGGGGGTCGTTGAACACCAGCACGGTGGCGCGCACCGATTTGGTCAGCTCGCGGGCGTGGGGATGGGTGATGACGGACATGCTGGGTTCCGAGCCGGGGAATGTGCGCCCATCTTGCCCCAGGAACCCATAGATTAAAAAATTCTGAATTCGTATTTATATATTCGAATAAAAAATATAACCCCGCTCATTAGGGCAGTACGCCAAGCAGCGACCAGACTCGGCGCGCCTCCGAGTCCGCATTGATCAGCTCCGCCAGCAACTCGCTCAGCGGCTTGTTGCCCCACTCCACCGCGCGCTTGATCAGGTAGGGAACCGGGCTGTGCGGCTCGGTGCGCGCCAGGTAGTCAGCGATCAGCAGCAATTGCCGGTAGGCGTCCTCGCGACTGGTCGGCGCGCCAGCCGGCCCGCTCGGCGCGCTCGCCGGGACGCTTTCCTCGCCGTCCGCGTCGCCTTCGCTGGCATCCGCCTCCGCGACCGGGGGCTGTTCTTCGGACAGCGGCGCTTGCGGGTGCATGGCGATGAACTCCTTGAGCAAGGCCAGCCATTGCGCGATGACCTCGCGCAATGGCTGGCAACTGGGGGCGAGTTCGCCCAGGCAGCGGTCGCACCACTGTTCCAGGCGCTGTAGTTGCTGCTGGCAGGCGAGCAGGCTGGCCTGCTTGCGCTGCCATTGCACCAGGGGCTCCGCGCGCAACGCTTCGTCTAGCTTCTTCTGCTGAAGTTGCGCCGCTTCCAGCGCCGCCTTGGCGCTCTTGCTGTCGCCGCTGGCGACCTGCTGGCGCTGCAACCTCTGCCAGGCATAGAGGGTGATCTCGGCGAACGCGCCCTGCCCCATCAGCGGCAGGCGCGTGTGCAGCAGCTCGGCATAGCGGCGCAACAGCCAGTCGATGGGCGGCACCCGCCACGACTGGTCGCCGTCCTGGGCTTGCGGATGCACCTCCTCGGGGTAGCGCTCGCAGAGTTCCGCCAGCAGCACCAGCGCGCGCTGCAATCCGCCCAGCCCGCCGCGTTGCAGCCAGGCCTCGCCGAGCCAGGCGGCGAGCATCAGGTCCTTGCTGCGCCGCTGCAACAGTTCGCTGGCCAACTGCTCCACCGCGGCCCAGTCGGCGCGCTTGGCCTCCGCTTGCCAGACGCCGGTCGGCAGGCTGCTGTCGTCCTCCCGGCGCAACTCGCGCAGGCGGTCGTAGTCCGGGTCGTAGCGCAGGCTGGGGCCGCACGGCTGTCCGGGGTCGATCGGTTCGAGCAGCACTTCCAGGGACAGGGCGTTGCCGGAAAGAGGCAGGGTCATGGGGTACCTCCGGTGCTGGCGACGGTGGCCGGCAACAGCGTCGCGAACGGCGATTGCGGCGCGCGCACCGGCAGCGGCTGGATGGACAGCGGGGTCTTGCCGCCCAGGCTCATCAACGACAGGCGGAGGAACATCCGCGCCTCGTTTTCCGGGCTGTAAGGCGCATACACCGGCAGTTGCAGGACCAGCGGAAACTCCGTGTAGTCGACGTTCGGCGGGCGCTGCCGGGAGAAGTGCGCGCGCATCATGCGCAACAGCGCCCAGGAGCCCTGGTAGCTCCAGCCGGCCTCGAGGTCGGCCACCGCCAGGCTGGCCTGGCGCGGGTCGTCTGCCGGACGCTGCGAGCCGTTCTTCGCCCAGCGCAGCATGATTTTCAGCGGATCGCCGACATTCCAGGTCAGGCCCTTGTCCTGCGCGCCGGGGAAACGGCTTTCCTGGTCGCCCGAGTACAGGCTCCAGGCGATCACCTGGTCGGCGCCGCGTTCCAGGCTGCGGTCGCTGCGCCAGTCGATGTCCAGGGCGACGCCGAGCAGGCCCGACTTGTCGCGCTCGAACAGCGGGCCGAGCCAGCGCTGCGCCTGCTCCAGGCGGCGGACGAAGTCCTCGGCGGCCGGCAGGTCCGGCGAGCGAACCTGGGCCAGCCCTTCGCGCACCTGCGGCAAGCGCGTCTCCATCAGTTTCAGCAGGTGCCGCACCCGCCCCGGCTCGGCATCGGCCGCTTCCAGGCTGTAGGCGAACGGGAAGCGTCCGGCGAGGTACTGGTTGAAGTAGTCGGCGAGGTCCTTCCAGGCCTGCGCCGCCTGCTGCTGTTGCAACGACTGGCAGCGCCCGAGCGCGCCCTGGCGCAGGTCCACCAGGCGCGTCGCCAGGTCGCTGCGGCTGGACGGCAGGAGCACGCCGTTGAGAATGTCGGCGCAACTGCCGATGTCCATCTGGTTGAAATCGTTACCCACCAGCTTCGCCAACTGCGCCGCGGTGCTCGCCGGGTTGTCGGCCTTGAATTTCTGCAGTTCGGCGTTGAGCGCGCTGAAGCGCACGAACGCGTTGTAGTCGGCGGTGGCCAGGCTGGATTGCTGCGCCTGCAACCACTCCAGCGCCGGGGCGTGGCGTTCGGCGACGGCCGCCATGGCATTGAACTGGCTGTTCAGGCTTTGCTTCAGCTCGGCACTGTCCTGGGCGCGGAACATCTGCAGGCCGAAATTCGGCGCGCCCGACCAGCGGCTGAAATCGACCGGCTCGCGCAGCACCGCCTGCTCGTCGATGTCGCGCAGGGCCTGGCCGATATCGGCCACGGCCAGCGCGTTGAGGCTGAGCAGCAGGCGCGCGCCGGCCTGCAGGTCCTGCAACTCCAGCAGCGCCGCCTGCAACACCTGGACCTGCTTGACCTGCACGTCGAAACGCGAGGCATTGCGACTGGCCAGGCTACGACTGCGCGGCCCGAGGCTTTGCCACATGGCCTCGGTCGCCGCGCTGGCGGCGGCGTGCAGGACCGAATAGCGATAGCGCGGGTTGAGCGATGGCAGGGTGCTCTCGTAGTAGCCGGTGAAGTCGTTGAAGAAGCTCAACGCCTGAGTCACGCCGATATCGTCGATGCTCAGCAAGGAGTGGTCCGCCAGTGTCTTGTCCGCCAGGGCCACGGAGACGAAGTCCTTGGTCTTCAGGTCATCGATGGCGCGTTTCAGACCGAGCAGGTCATCGGCCAGCTTGAGCGTCGCCCCCTGTTTCACCAGCAGGCCGTCGCCGGCAGCCTCCGGAGGCGCGATCCATTCGCTGCGAAACTGCTGCTGCAACTGCACGGTGAGGTTCTGCAGTTCCTCCACGCGGTTTCCCAGCAAGCTGCTTTGCTGGGCGCTCTTGAGCAGGTTCTGGTAGCCAGGGACGAGATCCTGGCCGACGCCATTGCCCCAGATCAGGTTGATGCGGTTGACCTGTTGCTGCAGGTGGTTGATCAATTCGCCGATCCCCAGCAACTGGGCCGCCGTGGCGTCTCGTTCCTGGCCGAGCTGCGCGAGTTCCTGGGTCAGGGCATTGCCGGTGCGTTCCAGGCTGTCGGTGAGGAAGTAGGCGTTCAGCCAGCGTGCCATCAGGTCATGGAAGTTATCCGCCGCCGTGGCGGCGACCCGGCCCAGGTCGAGGGCGGCGAGATCGGCCGGACGCTCGGCGAACAGCGTGCGGTTGTAATAGGCCAGGCGCGCCAGGCTGCCGGCGTTGTAGCTGCTGCCCAAGGCATCGTTACTCAGTTGCAGAAGGTCGTCGAGCGGCGTCCTGCGGTTGTCGATGGCCTGGGCGAACAAGCGATTGTGGCGCTCCAGCGTAGTGGCGCGGGCGACCAGGTCCTTCGCCGCCAGGTAGTCCTTCCACTGGCTGGGGTCGTCGCCCTCCTTCAGGCCGGGTTGGCCATCGCTGCGGATCGCCCGCAGGTCGCTCGCCTCGCCTTCCAGCAGGCTGCGCAGCGGTCGCACCAGCAGGCGCTCGGAAACGCGGCGATACGCGTTGTCGATACGTGCATCCAGGGAGGAAAACCAGGAACTGGGAAACGCCAGCGAAGTGAAGCGCCAGCGCGGCGCCTGTGACACCAGTTGCCACCAGGCCTGGACGTTCTGCCGGACCTGGGCGGCGCGCCGAGTGTCGTCGTCGAGCGGCTGGTAGCGCTCACTGGCGCCATGCAGCAGTTGCGACAGTTCACCGGCGTCGCGCAGCGCGTCGCGCCAGACCCAGGTCATCAGGCCGCCCCAGAGCAGGCACAGGCACAACGCGGCGAGGCCGATCCCGCGCTGCCAGCGCTGACGCAGCTGGAGGATGCGCGGCACCGCCTGGGCCAGGCCTTCCTCGGCAAGGATCCGCCGTGCCCACAGTTGGCTGGCGAAGCTGCTGCGCCGACGCGGCGCGTCGACCGCCGGCAGGACTTCGTCGGCTGCCGCGCCCGCCGCCTCGCTGCCGCTCAGGTAGAGACCGCGAAAGCGCGGCGCCTCGCCCCTGGCGTTGCCCTGGAAGACCGGTTCGAGCAGCGCCTGCAACGAACCGCGGAGACTTTCCAGGCGTGGCGGCAGGCAATACAGCTCATTGTCCACCTGGCCGCGCAAGGTACCGAGTTCGACGATCGACTCGGTCAGGGTGGCGGTGATTTCCTCCAGCGCCTGCTCGCACCAGCGCGACTGCCAGGCCGCTTCGGCGGCGAACGGCGAGGACCAGCCGAGGGCGCGCTCGCGCGCCTCCTCGGGCAGCGCCGCGAGAAGTTCCTGGAAACCCGGCAGGTCTTCCAGGCCAGTGATCACCACGTAAACCGGCAGGCTCAGGCCAAGGCGCTGGGTCAGTTCCACGTAGCGACGGCGCGCGGCGAGGCCGAGGTTGGCCGCCTGCTCGCCATCCTGCAACCGCGCCAGCGGAATGTTCCAGACCACCCCGTCCAGCGCGCGCCTGCCGCGCAGGCGCAGGAACAGACGCAACAGGCGCAGCCAGGCGCCGCTTTGCCGGCGCAGGCCCTCGTCGGGCAGGAACACCGACTCGGGCACCAGCAGGATCGCCCCCTCGCCGTCCGACCACCAGCGGCCGAACCAGGCCGGACGCGCCACCGGCAGCAGGCGCCAGGTGGCGCACAACTGCTCGCCCTCGGTCTCGTTGCCGAGCATCAGCAGCCAGGGCGCTTCGTAGCGGCCCTGCCAGCCCTGCTCGCGCTCCATCTGCCGGACCGCCGCGTAGAAGCTGCGGATCTCCGTACCGCCCCGGGTCCGCCACCACCAGCCCAGCGCCCCCAGCAGCAGCGCCAGCAGCACCAGGAGGAGAACCAGCATGAACAGCGTCGCGCCGCTCATGGCGCCTGCTCCGCATCGGCCAGGTGGGTCACCGCCGCCATTTCGTGCTGGATGTCGCGCCAGAACAGGTGTCCGATACCGCTCATCAACAGCACCAGCCCGAGCACCGCCAGGCCCAGGCGGAAGCCGTCCGGCAGCGCTGCGCGCACCGGCAGACGCCGTGGCGGCGCAGCGGCGGGCTGCTCAAGGCGACGGCCGAGGTCGGCGGCGTCCGCCTCGCGCTGCCAGGCGAAGGCGAACAACGCCTGCCGCCACTTCTCGTGCAGCGCCTCGCCGCGCGGCCCGCGCAGGCGACCGCGGAAGCCGAGGATCAGGCATTGCAGGTAGACGTTGGCCAGGTCGCGACTGGCCGGGGCGCGTTCGTCGAGCAGGCGCTTGATCGCCAGCGGCAGGTATTCGCCCGCCTGGCGACTGCCGTAGAGATGCGACTCCAGCGGTTTGTCCTGCCAGGCGCCCTGCCCCGGCCAGGCGCTGAAGACCAGGGTCTCGTCGACCAGGGCGACGAAGGCATAGACCATCGCCTTGACCTGCACGCCCGCCGCGTCGCCGACGCTGGCGAAGGCGCTGCGCCACAGACGCCGGGTGATGCGGGTGGACAGTTCGAGGGCGCGCTCGACCATCCGTGGCACATCCTGGGCGTCCCGGTCGAGGGCGCCCCAGGCCTCCAGCCATTCCTGCCAGGCCTGGCGGAATGCCGTGCTGAGCGGCTGCTCCTGGTACGCCTGGGAAAAAGGCCCTGCACTCCCTTCGGGCATTGGCGGCTCCTTCCTGTCTAGGTGTTGTCGCTGCCGTCGGCGACGAACAGCACGATCTGCCAGGGACTGCTGGCGCCCCCGCTGACCGGCGCGACGATGCGCAGCGGCTGGCCGGCATCGAACCAGTCGCCGGCACCCTGCACGACGAACAAACGGGTGTCGTCGCCAACGCTGTAGGCCACCTGTTCCTGGCGATTCATCGGCTGCCGCGCCAGTCCGCTCATGCGTTGCCGGGCGAGCAACGGCAGGTGCGGGTCGGAGGCGACGATGGCGCGCTCCAGCCAGTCAGCCGCCGCCTGTTCGCCGGCGCCGGCGGGCATCCGCAGGCCGACCACCAGGCGCTGACGCGGCGCCGGATCGGGCAGGCGCACGGAAAATACCTGTTCCTCCTGCTCGAACGGCAGGCAGCGGTAGCCCGCGCGGATCGACTCGATGGCGCGCTCCAACCAGTCCAGCAGCGGCTCGTAGCCACGCCGCAGGTCGAGGAAGTCGAGCGCTTCGAAGGCCGGCACGCCGGCCAGCGGATCGAGCGCCGCCCAGGCACCGGCCAGGCCCAGCAGGCTGCCGTGCAGGGCCAGCGGCGAGGCCGCACGGCTTGCCAGCAGGCCTTCGACCTCCGGCAGGCGGGTCCAGAGCGCGGCAAGCTGGCGACGGATTTCCACCGCGTCGTCCTGGTTGCCCGCCTGCTGCGCCAGGCGCAGGCGCCCGCCGAGGAACAGCGCCTTCTCCCGGGCCCGCGCGCAGAGCGACTGCACGCGTCTGCCCAGGGGCGACTCCGGCAGGATCAGTGGCGTCGGCGGAACGTAGGGCAGGCTGACGTAGGCGCCGCCCTCCTTCGCCACGCGCAGCAACGGCAGGCACACGGAGTCGGCCTTGCCGTCGTCGCCGACCAGCCGCAGCGACGCTCGCCAGACGGTGATCGGCTCGGGGTGCTCGCCGCTGGCCAGGTCCGGCAGCGGCGCGCCGACCCGCGATTGCAGACGGCCCTTCAGCGGCAGCAACTGACCCGCCCGCCACAGCGGACTGACCGCCAGGTGGACGTTCAGCAGCGGCCCTTCGGCGGCCGCCAGCGCTGTCTCCAGATCGAACTCCAGCGGCGCGTCGACACCAGCCTGCACGCTCACCGGCAGGCCGTCGGGCAGGATCGCTTCGAGGTGCAGGACCCGCACTTGGCCGGCGCACAACGCAGAGGGGTCCAGTTCCAGGGCGGTCACTCCCCAGAACCAAGGGTTGCAGGCCTGTCCGATGCGCGCCGCCAGCGCCTCGGCACGCAATCCCTGCAACTGGAAATGCTGGGGAAGCAGTTGCATCCCTTCGTGCCAGCACACCGCGTCAGGCAGAACACTCATACGACTCCCCTTCGACGTCCTACGTTGTCGTGCACGACGGTCGCTCGCCTGCCCCTCCGCTAACGCGTGGCGGGATCGTTGACCAGTCGCATTTCCCGGGTATCCAGACGCAGCCAGACGCGCTGCTGCTGGTCGAGGCGCAAGCGGTGCGCGCCGGGTGTGTTATAGCCGGCGAAGACCAAAAGTCCAGTTGCGCGGTCGCCGCGCAAGGGGAAGGACTCCGACTCGATGAACTGCCCCGGGACCAGCTCCAGGCTCCATACCGCGAACTGCTGCCGGTAGTCGCGGCGGTACTGCTCGCGATTGGCGAACCACTGGCTGGCCGGCAGTCCGGCCAGTTCCTTGAACAGCTCCGCATCCTTCACCGCGACGAAATCCACGGCGATCGGCGAGTCGTCGTTGGCGCGCGCGGCGACATCCAGGGTCAGCCGCTGCAACTCGACCCGCGGCGCGAAGAAATACGAGCAGCCGGCCAGCGCCAGGATCGCCAGCGCCAGGAAGAGTTTCCGACATATGGTGAAACATCCGTGCTTCATGGGAGTCCAACGAAAATTTTATTTTGCAAATCCATAGACCTGTTCTAGCGTCTTTTGTAGTTCGTCGCCAGTGACGGACCAGAGGGATCGCCAAGGACAGGTTCTGCGCCGTTTTCCCTGTCATGCCTGTGATCCAGCAAGGGACTGCGATGATCAGGGCATCCCCCCGATGCATTGCTCCCCCACCATTGCATCGGAGTCAGCCGCCATGGCCGAGAGTACGCAGCACAAGCTGGACCGGGTGCGCCCGCCGCGCGTGCAGATCACCTACGACGTCGAGATCGGCAACGCCATCGAGAAGAAGGAGCTGCCCCTGGTGGTCGGCATCCTCGCCGACCTCTCCGGCAAGCCGGATACCCCGCCGGCGAAGCTGGTCGAACGGCGTTTCGTCGACATCAACCGCGACAACTTCAACGAGATCCTCTCCTCCATCTCTCCCCGCGCCACCCTGCAGGTCGACAACACCATCAGCGGCGACGACAGCAAGCTGAACGTCGAGCTGCGCTTCAACCACATCGAGGACTTCGACCCGGTCAACCTGGTGAAGCAGGTGGTCCCGTTGCGTCGCCTGTTCGAAGCGCGCCAGCGCCTGCGCGACCTGCTGACCAAGCTCGACGGCAACGACGACCTCGACCAGTTGCTGCAGGACGTGGTGGCCAACACCGAAGGCCTGCAGGAAATCAAAGCGGCCCGCCCGGAAGCCGAAGCGGCCCCGGCCGGCGACAGCGAACCCCCGGCCGACCAGCCGGCCTGACCCTCTTCCCGGAGAAGCCGCCATGCCCAAGTCATCCGCCGCCGAACAATCCGGCGAGAGTTCGACCCAGACCCTGTCCCTGCTCGACGAGATCATCGCCAAGGGCCGCATGGCCCACGACGACAGCCAGCAGGACTATGCCCGCGACATGCTCGCGGAATTCGCCACCCAGGTCCTCGACGAGGGCATGGCCGTCGACAAGGACACCGTGGCGATGATCAACGACCGCATCAGCCAGATCGATGCGCTGATCAGCGACCAGCTCAACCAGATCATCCACCACCCCGAGTTGCAGAAGCTGGAAGCCTCCTGGCGTGGCCTGCACCAACTGGTGAGCAACACCGAGACCAGCGCGCGGCTCAAGCTGCGCCTGCTGAACGTCGGCAAGAACGAACTGCAGAACGACCTGGAGAAGGCGGTCGAATTCGACCAGAGCGCACTGTTCAAGAAGATCTACGAAGAGGAATACGGCACCTTCGGCGGACACCCCTTCAGCCTGCTGATCGGCGACTTCACCTTCGGTCGCCATCCGCAGGACATCGGCCTGCTGGAGAAGCTGTCGAACGTCGCCGCGGCTGCCCACGCGCCGTTCATCGCCGCCGCCAGCCCACGCCTGTTCGACATGAACAGCTTCACCGAACTGGCCGTGCCACGCGACCTGACCAAGATCTTCGAGAGCCTGGAGCTGATCAAGTGGCGCGCCTTCCGCGAGAGCGAGGACTCGCGCTACGTGTCGCTGGTGCTGCCGAACTTCCTCTTGCGCCTGCCCTACGGCCCGGAGACGCGACCGGTGGAAGGCATGAACTATGTCGAGGACGTCAACGGCACCGACCACTCCAAGTACCTCTGGGGCAACGCCGCCTGGGTCCTGGCGCAGCGCATCACCGAGGCCTTCGCCAAGTACGGCTGGTGCGCGGCGATCCGCGGCGCGGAAGGCGGCGGCGCGGTCGAGGGCCTGCCGGCGCACACGTTCCGCACCAGCTCCGGCGACCTGTCGCTGAAGTGCCCGACCGAGGTGGCGATCACCGACCGCCGCGAGAAGGAACTCAACGATCTCGGCTTCATTTCCCTGTGCCACAAGAAGAACAGCGACGTGGCGGTGTTCTTCGGCGGCCAGACCACCAACAAGGCCAGGCTCTACAACACCAACGAGGCCAACGCCAACGCGCGCCTGTCGGCGATGCTGCCGTACGTGCTGGCGGCATCGCGCTTCGCCCACTACCTGAAGGTGATCATGCGCGACAAGGTCGGCAGCTTCATGACCCGCGACAACGTGCAGACCTACCTGAACAACTGGATCGCCGACTACGTGCTGATCAACGACAACGCACCGCAGGAAATCAAGGCGCAGTACCCGCTGCGCGAGGCGCGGGTGGATGTCAGCGAGGTGGCCGGCAAACCGGGGGCCTACCGCGCCACGGTGTTCCTCCGGCCGCACTTCCAGCTCGAGGAACTCAGCGCGTCGATCCGCCTGGTCGCCAACCTGCCGCCGCCGGTAGCGGCGTGAGTCCGCCCCCGCCGGNCAGCGCCGGCGGGGCGCCCTTCCCGTTCCAGACAGCCCCTCTCCAGGAGTCAGATGCGATGGATGCGATCATTCTCGATTTCGGCAGCGACATCAAAGGCGACAGCCTGCTCGTCGGCTACGAAAACAAGATCGAAATCATGTCCTACAGCCACAACGTGGCGATGCAGGTCACCAACGACGTCAGCAACTCGGAGCGCACCTCCGGCAAACCCCACGTCGGCGAATTCACCCTCACCAAGTTCATCGACACCTCGACCCCGACCCTCAACGAGTATTGCTGCGCCGGCAAGCCGATCGCCGAGGCGACCATCACCATCGGCCGCAACGCCGCCGAGGGCAACGGGCAGATCATGCCCTTCATCGTCTACACCCTGAACAACGTGGTGCTCTCCAACGTCAGCGTCAGCGGCGGCGCCGGCGGCAAGCCGGTGGAGACCCTGTCGCTGAACTTCACCAAGATCAAGTGGGAGCTGACCGCGCAGAAGGACGACGGCACCAAGGAAGGCACGGCCGCCTCGACCTGGGACCTGGCCGCCAACCAGCTGGTCAAGTGACCGGGCGCCGACATGTCCGGAGCCCTGCCGCCGCTGTTCGAGCGCCTCAGCGCCGAGGCCGACGAACGTCCCGCGTTCGACGACCGGGCGCTGGCCGAGTCGGTCCGCGGCGAGCTGCTGCGCCTGCTCAACACACGGCGCCCGGCGAATGCGCGCAGCGGCATCCTCGCCTACGGGCTCGCCGACTGGACCGCCGTGCAACGCCTGCGCGCCGAGGACCGGCGCCAGCTGGCGCGCGAGGTGCGGGCGGCGGTCGAGCATTTCGAGCCGCGCCTGCAACTGGCCGAGGTCGAGGTCGAACCTGACCCGGGCAATCCGCAGCGCCTGCGTATCCAGCTCGGCGGCCGCCTGCGCAGCGGGTCGCGCCTGACGCCTGCGCTATTCGTCATCGAACAGGGCAGCGATGGCCTTGAGGTGCGCCATGAGCGATTCGATTGATGCCGACCTGCTCGACTACTACCAGCGCGAGCTGACCTGGCTACGGCACGCCGGCGGCGCCTTCGCCGAGCGCTATCCGAAGGTCGCCCGGCGCCTGCAACTGGCTCCCGGCGAATGCCCCGACCCGCACGTCGAGCGTCTGCTGGAAGGTTTCTCGCTGCTCACCGCGCGCCTGCAACGGCGCCTCGACGACGACTACGCAGAGTTCAGCGACGCCCTCCTCGAACAGCTCTACCCCCTGGCGCTGCGCCCGCTGCCGTCCTGCGCGATCGTCCAGTTCGAGCCGGACCCGACCCAGGGCAACCTCGCCGAGGGCTACCGGCTGCCGCGCGACACCGCGCTGTTCGTCACCACCCGTGGCGGCGACAGCGTGCATTTCCGCAGCAGCGCCGAGGCGACCCTGTGGCCGCTGGCGATCGACGAGGCGAACCTGCTCGGCGGCGAGGAGGCGCAAGCCCTGACCGGAGTCGGCGCCGCCCGCTCGGCGTTGCGCCTGAGCCTGCGCTGCCTGGGCGAGTACCGCTGGGACGAACTGTCGATCGAGCGCCTGCGCATCCACCTGGCGGCTTCGCCGATGGGCTGCGCGATCCTCTACGACCTGCTCGCCGCGCATACCGTGCAGGTCATGGCGGGGGCGCCCGGCACGCCGCCGGCGGCGCTCCGCGGACTGCCGGAGATCGTCGGCTTCGCCGCCGACGAGGCGCTGCTGCCGGAGGAAGACGGCGGACATCCGGGCCTGCGCCTGCTCGCCGAGTACTTCGCCTTCCCCGACAAGTTCCACTTCTTCGACCTGCCACTGTCCGGCGCGCTCGCCGACGGACAGACGCTCTACCTGTACCTGGTCTTCGATCGCGCACCGACGGCACGCCTGCATTTGCAGGCGGAAGACTTCCAGCTCGGCTGCGCGCCGGCGATCAACCTCTTTCCGCGGACCTCGGAGCCGCTGCGCCCGGACGGCACCCGCAGCGAGTACCGCCTGGTCGCCGACAGTCACCGCGAGAACAGCGTGGAAATCCATAGCATCCGCGCCGTGCGCTCGGTGGCCGGGAGCACCGTGCAGCCAGTCCCGGCCTACTATGGCTGCCGCCACGACAGCCACCTCGGCACGCTCTACTGGCACGCCCGGCGCATCGCCGGGCTGACCCCGAACCGGCTGGGCAGCGACCTGCTGCTGAGCCTGGTGGATACCGGCTTCGACCCGTTACGCGAAGCCCCGGCCTTCAGCCTGACCGCCGAGCTGCTATGCACCAATCGCTATCTGGCCGAGCGCCTGGGTGCCGGCACCGCGCTGGGCTTCGAACGGCCCGGGCCGGTCGCCGCCGCACGCCTGCGCAACGCGCCCAGCGCGCAGAGCCAGCCGCGCCTGGACGGCCAGTCGCGCTGGAGACTGGTCTCGCAGCTGACCCTCAACCACCTGTCGCTGGTGGAAGGCCCGCGCGCCCTCGAAGCCCTGCGGGAAATCCTCGCCCTGCACAACCTGCGCGACGATGCCAGCGCCCGCCGGCAGATAGAAGGGCTGAGGCAACTCGACTGCCAGCGGGTGGTGGCGCACGTCGGCGAGGATGCCTGGCGCGGCTGGCGCAATGGCCTGGAAATCCGCCTGCGACTCGATCCGCAACACTTCGTCGGCGCCAGCGGCGTGCTGTTCTCCGCCGTGCTGGCGCAGTTCTTCTCGCTGTATGCCACCGCCAACCGCTTCGTGCGCACGGTCCTGGTGGAAGCCGACAAGGAGGTGAAGACATGGCAACCCCAGGCCGGCTCGCCGCTCTCCCTCTGAGTCAGCGGCTGCGCCGCACGCCGCAGCGCTTCGAACTGTTGCAGGCGCTGCTGCTGCTCGAACGCGAGCGTCCCCAGGCGTTGCCGCTGGGCACCGGCAACGCGCCGCGGGCGGAGGCCCTGCGCCTGCGCGGGCCGCTGTTGCCGCTGTTCGCCTCGAGCGAGGTGGAAAGCCTGCTCGACGACCCGCAGCAACCGGTGCTGTCCACCCCGGTGTTCGGCCTCGGCGGACCCGACGGCCCGTTGCCCTATGCCTACCAGGAATGGCTGCAACAACGCGCCCGGCAGAAGGACCATGCCCCCGCCGAGTTCCTCGACCTGTTCCAGCACCGCCTGCTCAGCCTGCTCTACCGGGTGCTGCGCAAGCATCGCGTGGCGCTCGGTTTCGCGGTGCCGGCGGCGACCCCGGTGCAGGCGCAGCTACGCGCCCTCAGCGGCCTGTTGCCGAAAGCCCTGCAAGAGCGCCTGGCGCTGCCGGACAGCGCGGTACTGGCACGCACCGCGCTGTTCGCCGGCGGGCGTCGCTCCCTGGCCGGCTTCGCCGGCCTGGTGCGCCAGCATTTCGGCGTGGAGGCACGGCTGGACGCCTACCAGGGCGCCTGGAAGGAAATCCCCGCGGCCAGCCGCAGCCGGCTGCAACGCGGCGGACGCAACCTGCGCCTGGGTCGCGACGCCATAGCCGGCACGCGCACCTGGGACGAGCACGCCGGCATCGCCCTCAGTCTCGGTCCGCTGGATGCCCGCGAAGCCGCCCGCTTCTTCCCCGACGGCGACGCCCATGGCCAGTTGGCCAGCCTCGCCGCGCTGTACTTCGGCCCCGACCTGGATTGTCGCCTGAGCCTGCTGGTGAGCGGCGGCGCGCCGCTGCGCCTGGAGCGCGGTGCGCCGCCCAGGCTGAGCTGGAACACCGGCCTGTGGCGCGTCGCAGACGGCCAGCGGCAGCGCATCGATCTCGACCTGCGGCAGCCGGAGGTAGCCTGAAATGGAACTCGCCGCCCTGATCGGCCGCCTCAACCCGGACTGTCGCCGCGCCCTGGAGCGCGCCGCGCAACGCTGCCTGCAACGCACCCATCATTACGTAGAGATCGAGCACCTGCTGCTGGAGCTGCTGGACATCGACGGCGGCGACTTCGCCTGCCTGCTGCCGCGCTTCGGCCTGGAGCGCGACGCCCTGGTCGCCGAGATCAACCTGTCGCTGGAGCTGTTCAAGGCCGGCAATACCCGCACTCCGGCGTTGTCCGCGCACACCATCGGCCTGCTCGAGGACGCCGTGGTCCACGCCAGCGTGCTCGGCCAGGCGCAGATCCGTTCCGGCCTGCTGCTGCTCGCCCTGCTCGACCGCGAGGAGCGCCGCGCCCTGCTGCTGAACAGCGCGTCGTCGCTACTGCGGATTCCCCACGAGGCCTTGCAGGCCAACCTGCTGGAGTGGATCCAGACCTCCCGCGAACAGCCGGCCGCGCCGAACCGCCCGGCGGCAGGCGGCGACAAGCCGGAAAGCGCCCCGGACCCGCTGCTCGACCAGTACACCCAGGACCTCACCGCCGAGGCCCGCGCCGGGCGCATCGACCCCATAGTCGGGCGCGACGGGGAGATCCGCCAGTGCGTCGACATCCTCCTGCGCCGGCGGCAGAACAACCCGATCCTGGTCGGCGCGCCGGGCGTCGGCAAGACCGCGGTGGTCGAGGGCCTGGCCCTGCGCATCGCCGCCGGCGAGGTGCCGCCGTCGTTGCAGGAGGTGATCCTGCGGGTGCTCGATCTCGGCCTGTTGCAGGCCGGCGCCAGCATGAAGGGCGAGTTCGAGCAGCGCCTCAAGGGGGTGATCGACGCCGTGCGCAACAGCACGCAGCCGATCATCCTGTTCATCGACGAGGCGCACACGCTGATCGGCGCCGGCGGCGCGGAAGGCGGCAGCGACGCCGCCAACCTGCTCAAGCCGGCCCTGGCGCGCGGCGAGTTGCGCACCCTGGCGGCCACCACCTGGCTGGAATACAAGAAATACTTCGAGAAGGACCCGGCGCTGACCCGGCGCTTCCAGCTGGTCCAGGTCGAGGAGCCGGACGAGGCCACCGCCGTGGAGATGCTGCGCGGCGTCGCCGGCAAGCTGGAACTGCATCACGGCGTGCAGATCATGGACGCGGCCATCGTCGATGCGGTGAAGCTGTCGCACCGCTACATCTCCGGCCGCCAGTTGCCGGACAAGGCGATCAGCGTGCTCGACACCGCCTGCGCGCGGGTCGCCCTCGGCCAGCACGACGTGCCGCCGCCGCTGGAAAGCCTGCGCCATCGCGAGCAGGCGCTGGAAGAGGAATTGCAGCGGCTGCGCCGGGAACAGGCCACCGGCCTCGACCACAGCGCGCGTATCACCGCCCTGGAAAGCGAGTCGGGCGATAACCGCCGGACCATCCGCGAGCTGGAGACCCGCTGGGACGAGGAACGCGAAGCGGTGCGCGAACTGCTCGACATCCGCCGCGAACTGCTGGCCCTCAGCGAAAGCGCCGACGCGGCCAAGCCCGACGAGGAACTGGACGGTCGCATCGACCACCTGGCCGCCGAACTGGCGCGCCTGGCGGCCGGCCTCGAAGCCATCCGCCAGGACGACCCGCTGGTTCCCGAGCAGGTGGACTCGCGTACCGTGGCCGCGGTGATCGCCGGCTGGACCGGCATCCCGGTGGGCAAGATGCTCGCCGACGAAGCCCACGCCATCCGTTCCCTGGCGCAACGAATGGGCCAGCGGGTGATGGGCCAGGAGGCCGCCCTGGGCGCCATCGCCCAGCGCATCCAGGCCTATCGCGCCGGACTCAGCGACCCGGCCAAGCCGGTCGGCGTATTCCTCCTGCCCGGCCCCACCGGCGTGGGCAAGACCGAGACCGCCTACGCCCTGGCCGACGCCCTCTACGGCGGCGAACGCAACCTGATCAGCATCAACCTCTCCGAGTACCAGGAGGCCCACACCGTCAGCCAGCTCAAGGGCGCCCCGCCCGGCTACGTCGGCTACGGCAGCGGCGGCGTGCTCACCGAAGCGGTGCGCCGCAAGCCCTATTCGGTGGTGCTGCTGGACGAGATCGAGAAAGCCCATCCGGACGTGCTGGAAGCCTTCTACAACGTGTTCGACAAGGGCGTGATGGAAGACGGCACCGGCCTGGTGGTGGACTTCAGGAACACCGTGATCCTCGCCACCAGCAACGTCGGCGCCGAACTGCTGCTGGACAGCCCGGCCGAACAGGTCGCCACCCCGGCCTTCGACGAGCGCCTGCGCAAAGTCCTGCTGCAAACCTTCCGCCCGGCGTTCCTCGCGCGCATGACCGTGGTGCCTTACCGGCCGCTGGAGGAAGCCACCCTGGAAGGCATCGTCGTGGCCAAGCTGGAAAAACTGCGGGAACGCTACAAGGCCGCTACCGGCAAACAGTTCGACTTCGACCCGGCCATCGTCAAGGCCGTGCTCGCCAAGTGCAGCGCGGCGGGCGCGCGGGATATCGAGAACGTGCTGATGGCGCAGGTGACGGGGAAGTTGGCGGAGTGGGTGTTGGAGTAGGACCCTATTTGAGGAGTCTATATGAACTATTTATTCGTGCCATTCACAAGCGAAGAAAGCAATAACGAACTACTATCCATGGGTACGCTTTGGGCATCCCAAGTGGCAAAGGATCCTCGCGGCAGAGAACCACCGAAGCTATTATTTTACAACACTAAGCACATGAAGCCATTAAATATCATAAACAATGACGATACGCTGTACGTGATTGCTCATGGTTACGAAGGCATCTCAGACTACATATTCAGCCTGAGCACCCCTCCTGCGAACGGGCTCATACCGGCGTTAACGGCAGGGGAACTGTCAGTAAGACTGAAAGTAGCAGGATTAAATGCAAACCATAGAAGAGTCAAGCTCTACGTATGTAACTCAGGGGGTGAGTTTTCGGAATTTGCTACTTCATTCAAAAGCAAAATGCGAGACAGCATGGGCTACCCCAATATAGATGTATATTACTATAATTCATCGGTGTCGGTACCGAAAGAATTTGCCGACGGCAATTACCATAAAGACGGGGTACTCTTTGATGCGCAAGGCAATGTAGTGCTAACGCCAAGATTTCGAGCTTCGGAAGCAAGACAGAGAGTACCTTAAGAATAATTTAGCGCCATCTCAAATAAAAAGGAAACGAGTAATGGGATATCTATTTTTTGACACTTCATAACCACAAAATAAGCCTCCTCCATCCCCCTTTATGAACTCTGACCAAGTCATCATTATGGCGCTGAAATTCTGGTCTGGAACGTACAGCACATGGACAACCAATCCACATCCACTCATTCGATGGCCTTTTGGGAAAAGCTGGAGTTCCTCGACAATACTTGGCCAACCGATGAGGAGCGATCATTTTCCGGTGATCTATACGTGGATGGAAAAATCGGGATGAAGGTCGTCTTGAGGTTATTCATCATTCCTTCGGGCTGGCATGACAAGGCACACTAATGCCCCGTCCCACCGACACCAATACCACCCTCTCCCTCAGCGCCTCCACCCTGGGTGATCTTTACCCCCAGACGCTTTCCGGGGGCGAGGCGTTGAACGAGCTGGGCAGCCTGACGCTCGGCGGCTACAGCGCCACCGCGCTGACGTTGAGCAATGCGGTGGCCACCCATCTCACCGCCACCCTGCACAACGACGCCGACCAGCGTCCGCTCGACGGTCTGGTCGCGGAGATCCGCCAACTCCCCGGCGATGCCAGCGCCGAGCGCTACCAGGTGCTGTTGCGCCCCTGGCTCTGGTGGCTGACGCTGGCCAGCAACAACCGGGTGTTCCAGAACCTGGCCACCAGCGACATCGTCACCCAGGTCTTCGACCAGCACGGCTTCAGCGACTACCAGTTGCAGCTCAGCGGCAGCTACCAGCCCCGCGAATACTGCGTGCAGTACGGCGAGAGCGATCTCGCCTTCGTTTCGCGGCTGCTGGAGGAAGACGGCATCTTCTGGTTCTTCACCCATGCCGCCGGCAAGCACACCCTGGTGCTGGCCGACAGCAACGACGCCTTCCCGCCGATTCCCAACGGCCCGCAAGTGGCCTACCTGGGCCAAGGAATCGGCGTGCGCGAGTTGCAGGGCGTGCGTTCGGCGCAGTACAGCCTCCAGGCGGTATCCGGGACCTACAGCGCCACCGACTACGAGTTCACCACCCCGGGCACCTCGCTGTACTCCCAGGCCGAGGCGGTTTCCGGCGCCGCCGGCGTCTACCAGCACCCCGGCGGCTACACCGCCAAGGCCCAGGGCGACAGCCTGACCAAGCAACGCATCGACGGCCTGCGCAGCCAGGAGACGCGCCTGATCGGCGAGAGCGACTGCCGCTGGCTGGTGCCCGGCCACTGGTTCACCCTCAGCGGGCATGACGACGATTCGCTGAATATCGACTGGGTGCTGACCTCGGTCACCCATGACGCCAGTCACGCGCACTACCGCAACCGCTTCGAGGCGATCCCCAAGGCCACCGCCTACCGCCCCGCGCGGGTCACGCCCAAGCCGCGCATGCACACCCAGACCGCCCTGGTGGTGGGCAAGGCCGGCGAGGAGATCTGGACCGACCAGTACGGCCGGATCAAGATCCAGTTCCCCTGGGACCGCGACGGCAAGAACGACGAGACCTCCTCCTGCTGGGTGCGCGTGGTGCTGCCCTGGAGCGGCAAGGGCTTCGGCATGCAGTTCGTGCCGCGCATCGGCCAGGAAGTGATCGTCACCTTCATCGACGGCGACCCGGACCGCCCGCTGGTCACCGGCTGCGTCTACAACGGCGACAACGCCCTGCCCTACGCGCTGCCGGACAACCAGACGCAGTCCGGGATCAAGACCAACTCGTCGAAGGGCGGCGGCGGTTTCAACGAGCTGCGCTTCGAGGACAAGAAGGACGCCGAGGAAGTCTTCCTCCAGGCGCAGAAGGACCTCAACGTCAACGTGCTCAACGACAGCACCGCCAGCATCGGCCACGACGAGACCCTGACGGTGCAGAACGCCCGCACCCGCACGGTGAAGGAAGGCGACGAGACCGTCACCCTGGAGAAAGGCAAGCGCACGGTGACCATCCAGACCGGCAGCGACAGCCTGGATGTGAAGGACACGCGCACGGTGACGGTGGGCGCCGACCAGACCCACAGCACCGGCGGCAACTACAGCCACAAGGTCAGCGGCAACTTCGAGCTGACGGTGGACGGCAACCTGACCATCAAGGTCAGCGGCACCCTCGCCCTGCAGAGCGGCGGCAGCCTGACCCTGAAGAGCGACGCCGACCTCGCCGCCCAGGCTGGCACCTCGCTGACCAGCAAGGCCGGGACGTCGCTGACCAACCAGGCCGGCACCTCCCTCACCAACAAGGCCGGCACCAGCCTGACCAACGATGCCGGCGTCAGCCTGACCAACAAGGCCGGCGCCGAACAGACGGTGGACGGCGGCGGCATGCTGACCATCAAGGGCGGCCTGGTAAAGGTCAACTGAGGAGAAGCGCATGGCGGCATCCGGCAAGCTCGACCTGGTTCGTGGCGACAGCCATCTCGCCGGCAACCTGCTCGACGGCAGCCTGGAAGGCCCGTTGCGCATCGACGAGCACGACAGGCCGCAGGCCAGCCTCGGCTACCGGCAGGGCCAGTTGCACGGCGCCAGCACCCTGTTCCATCCCAACGGCAAGGTCTCCGCGCAACTCGCCTTCGTCGACGGCAAGCTGCACGGGCCGGCGAGTTTCCATGCCGCGGAAGGCTGGTTGCAGCGCAAGGCGCACTACCGCAACGGGCTGCTCCACGGCGAAGCGTTCAACTATTTCGCCAACGGCCAGGTGGCCGAGCGCGAGCATTACCGCGACGGCGTACGCGACGGGGTCTACCAACGCTTCCATGGCAATGGCCAACTGGCCTTCGACGGACGCTACCTGAACGGCCAGCTACTGGACGGCGCCCAGCCGTTCGCCGATGACGGCCGGCCACTGGACAGCGAGGGCAGGCCCATGGCGCGCTGGCGCTGGTGGTGGACCAGGCTGGCGGAGCCCTAGGCGCGCATCGGCCAGGCGGCGCTCAGGGAATCAGCATCTGCACCTGTCCCGGCACGCTGATCTTGATCACCCCGCCCCAGGTGCAGATCAGCGTGCCATTGGCGTCCAGCGCGGGCATCCCGCCCAGCAGCAGGGTCGGCGGGCCGCCGGGGATCCACGGGCTGGCGGTGGCGGGAATGCACGGCATCGGCGTCAGTACGCCGAGGGCGGCGGCGGTGGCGGCGGCCACCACGGGGTTGGCCGGACTCTGGCAGAGACCGAAGGTGGGAATGTTCAGCAGCGGGATGTGGTCCATGATGTTCGCCGCCGGCATCCCGCTGGTCAGGGTGCGGTTCTGCGGCAACACGTTGAGCACCGTCGGCGCCGCCCCGAAGCTGCATTGCAGGGTGGCGCCGGCGCAGACCTGCGGGCAGCCCATGCCGTCCTCCCGAGCGCGATGGCGTTGTAGCAGGATAGACCAGCCCATCGCGCTCGCCGTGGGGCTGGCTTGCTGTTTTTCTGACGAATGCCCGACATGCGTGTCGCCAGCGGCGCTAGAATTCCGCTGTGATGCGGGGCGGAGCCCCGCGACAGGGATCGACGAAAAAGGATTTTCGGCGGATCGAACGGTGCCCGCAGCGCCCTCGCCGGCCGGCCCGCGGCCGGTCGATGCAGGGGTTGCCGTACCCTGGCCGCCCCCAAGGACGGGACGACAATGCCTAGCACAAGAAGCCTCCCCGCACGGGTCATCGTCGCCGATGACTATCCCCTGTTCCGCGATGGCCTGAGACGGGTCGTCCGCCGCTACCTCCCGCAAGCCGCCGTAAGCGAAGCGGGCAGCTTCGACGAGGTGCTGCGCCTGGCCTCGAGCGTCTCGCCGGAACCTCCCGCCCTCTTCGTCCTCGACCTGCTGCTTCCCGGCTTCGCCGCCTCCCAGTCCATCGAGCGCTTGCGTCGCGCCTATCGGCACAGCGCAATCGTCATCGTCTCGATGCTCGACGACCCGCGTCTGGTGGACGAGGTGCTGGCCGCCGGCGCCGACGGCTACCTCGGCAAATCCCTGGAGGCCGGGGAGATCGGCACGGCGTTGCAGACGCTCGGCAGCGGCGAACCGGTGGTGCGCCTGCGCGGCGGGTCGAGCGCCGGCAGTCGGCAACGCGCCCTCCTGGACGCCCTGACCCCACGGCAGCAAGCGGTACTGCGGCTGATCGCCGATGGCCTGTCGAACAAGGAAATCGGCCGCGCGCTGTCGATCTCGCCGTTCACCGTGCGCGTGCACGTTTCCTCGCTGCTGCGCGCCCTGGAAGTGAACACGCGGACGGCCGCCGCGGCGCTGGCGGTGAAGGCCGGCTTCTAGGCAGGTTCCACGCGGCCGTACCCGGAGTTCCCGCGCAAGCATCCGGGAATGCCGAAACGAGAAGTCTGCCGCGATTTTCCGCGAAGTCTCCTCGCGGCGCTGAAGCCCGGCGCAGCGGACCAGTCCCATCCATGAGGGGCGCGCCTGCGCGCCGGCCTCACCGGGAGCGGCGACGCTCGTTTTCAGCAGAGGAACGGCACATGATCGACAGGGTGAAGCCGCTGATGGCGGCATGGGTTCTGGTCTTCGCATCTTCTTCGTTCGCCGGCGAAACGGCGGGAAAATTGCCACGAAAGCCAGCTCTAGGGCCGGAAACCGCGGGGGCGACCCTGGTCATTCCCGGCGAGACCGACAGGCTCGCCTCGCTCTACGCCCGCGCACGGGGCGAAGGCGGCAAGGTGGTGCTCTGGGCCGGCGGCGACGCGCCGAACCAGATGGACTGGTTGAAGACGGCCTTCGAGAGCCGCTTTCCCGGCGTGACCCTGGACGTCACGGTGGACCTCTCCAAGTTCCACGACCTGCGCATCGACCAGGAACTCGCCGCCGGCACCCTGACGCCGGACGTGGCGATGCTGCAAACCACCTTCGATTTCGACAGATGGAAGGCCCGCGACGTGCTGCTGCGCTACAAGCCGATCGGCTTCGCCCGGCAGAAGAAAGGCTACGCCGATCCCGACGGCGCCTATGTCACGGCCTACAACAACGCCTTCGTGCCGACCTACGCTTCCGTCCGGCTGCCAGCGGAGCGCTATCCGACGCGCTTCGCCGATTACCTGAAGCCGGCCTTCAAGGGCAAGCTGGTGCTGACCTATCCCCATGACGACGATGCGGTGCTGTACGTCTACGACAAGCTGGAACGGCGCTACGGCAGCGGTTTCCTGCGCGCCCTGGCGGCGCAGAAGCCGAACTTCCTGCGCGGCACGGCGGCGCCGGCGGCCTCGGTGGGCACCGACTCCATCGGTTCGCTGGGCAACCTGACCGGCTATGCGACCGACAGCGATACGCCGGCCGGCTACTTCATCCCGACCGACGAGCCGTTCATCGTCTGGAACCAGCGCGCGGCGATCTTCAAGGCCGCCCGTCATCCGGCCACGGCCAAGCTGCTGCTGTCCTACCTGGGCTCGGCCGAGTTCCAGTCCAGCTACGGCGGCTGGCGCGCCCGCGCCGACGTCGGCGAAGCGCCTGGGCTGCCGCCACTGGAGTCGCTGAAGAACGTCGACGTGCACGATTTCACCCGCTGGATGGCCGATCGCCAACGGGTGGCCAGCCTGCGCAGGCACATGGCGCAAATCTTCGGCCCGGTACGCGGCGAGTCGCCGTTGCGCGACCCGGCGCTGATGAGCCTGCTGGGGCTGACGGCGAACGACATCGTCGCCCTGCCCGAACCGGACCTGCCGATCTACTGAACCGCCATGACGGCCTCGCGCACGGACGACGCGGGGTCGTCGATCCTGGAGAATTGCCTATCAGGTTTCGACGGCAAGCAGGCGGCCTGGAGCGGCTGGGAAGACTCCCACTTCTTATAAAATACTTTTAATAAACGATTTATCCTATTGATCAATAAGATAAATAAAATACTAGAATTCACTTTAAGTTGAGACGACAAGGCGGCGCATAACGCTACCCGTTGTCCGCCCTGGCGTCCGCTTGCCGCCTTCGCTGCGCAGGGTGAACGAGGCCACCCGCGTTATCCGCCGACAGGCCTCTGCCAGGGAAGGACGACGGCACGGAAAACTCTTCTTCGACAACGACTTCCGCGTAGAACCTGATCCATCGCCTGCGCTCGCGCGAACTCACGCAGGCGACGACCAGGACGAAGGACCTAGGCCTTCCGCCACCCCTGCAACTGATTGCGGATCGGCAACTCGCGGATGCGCTTGCCGGTGGCGGCGAAGATCGCGTTGCACAGCGCCGGCGCTATCGGCGGCACGCCGGGCTCGCCGACCCCGCCCAACGGCAGGTCGCCATCCGGCTTGAGCAGATGCACCGACACCGCCTTGGGCGCCAGCGGCATGCGCGCCAGCTCGTACTGGTGGAAATTGTCCTGCTGGACCTTGCCATCCTTGAAGCTGATCTCGCCCAGCGCCGCCAGGCCCAGGCCCATCACGCAGGCGCCTTCGAGCTGCGAGCGGATGCGCTCGGGGTTGATCTGCGGACCGCAGTCGGCGGCGATGGTGGCCTTGTGCACCAGCAGCGCGCCGTCGTCCTTCACCTCCACCTCGATCACCACCGCCACGTAGGTGACGAAGCTGTAGTGCGCGGCGATTCCCCGCGCCCTGCCCCTGGGCAGCTCGCCGCCCCAGCCGGACTGGCGCGCCGCCTCCTCGATCACCCCGCGCAGGCGACCGACATCGAGCGGGTAGCGCTCCGGCGACTCGCCGTAGTTCCAGCTGTCGCCGAGTTCGGCGGTGTCGATCCGCCGCGCCGGGCCGAGCAGCTTGAGCAGGTAGTCCTTCGGGTCCTGGCCGGCCTTCGCCGCCAGTTCGCCGACGAAGCTCTGGATGGCGAAGGCGTGGGGGATGTTGGAGACCGAGCGGAACCAGCCGACCCGGGTGTGCGCCGGGGCCTCGGGGTTCTCCAGGCGCACGTTGGGGATGGCGAACGGCAGGTTGGTCAGGCCCATGCCCAGTTCGAAGGCGCCCTGGTGCTTGCTGTCCGGGCCGAACAGTGCGGTGATGCTCGGCGCCACCGAGCGATGCAGCCAAGCCTGCGGCAGCCCGTCGGCGCCGAGCACGGCCTGCAGGCGCTCCACCGAGACCGTGTGGAAATAGGAGAAATGCAGATCGTCCTCGCGGGTCCACTGCACGCGCAGGTGGCGACCGGGGAACGCCTTGGCCAGGATCGCCGCTTCCAGCACGAAGTCGGGCTTGGACTTGCGGCCGAAACCGCCGCCGAGCAGGGTCACGTTGACCGTGACCTTGTCGAACGGCAGCTTCAGGCGCTCGGCGATGCGCTCGCGGGTCACTTGCGGCGCCTGGGTCGGGGCCCAGACCTCGCAGGCGCCGTCCTTGTACCAGGCGGTGGAGACCGGCGGTTCCATCGGCGCCTGGGCCAGGTGCGGCAGGTAGTACTCGGCCTCGACGATATCCCCGCCCTTGGCGAACAGCGCCGCGGCATCGCCGCTGTCGCGCACCACCTTGCCCGGCTTGCGCGCGGCCTCTTCCAGTTGCTTGCGGTAGGCCACCGAGTCGTAGCCGCCGTTGACCCCGGCGTCCCACTCGACCACCAGCGCCTCGCGCCCCTTGATCGCCGCCCAGGTGTTCTGCGCCACCACGGCGACCCCGCCCAGCGGCTGGAACTCGGACGGGATCGGCCGGCCCTCGATCTCGATCACCTTGACCACCCCCGGCACCTTCAGCGCCGCGGCGGCGTCGTAGCGCTTGAGCTTGCCGCCGTAGACCGGCGGCCGGGCGACCACGGCGTAGAGCATGTCGTCGAAGCGCGCGTCGAAGCCGAAGCCGGCGCGGCCATTGACGATATCGGCGCCGTCGATGGCGCGCGCCACGTCCTTGCCGATGTAGCGGAACTGCTCGGGCTTCTTCAGCAGCAGCTTGTCGCGCGCCGGCACTTCGAGACCCGCGGCGGCCTCGGCCAGTTCGCCGAAGGACAGCGAACGGCCGCTGGGCGCATGCAGCACCTTGTTCTGTTCGGCGCGGCACTCGCCCAGCGGGACCTTCCACTGGTTGGCCGCGGCCTGTTCGAGCATCTGTCGCGCCGCCGCACCGCAGCGGCGCATGGGTTCGAACCAATGGCGCATGCTGCGCGAGCCATCGGTGTCCTGGTTGCCGTAGCGCGCTTCGTCGCCGGGCGCCTGGATCACCTTGACCCGGCTCCAGTCGGCCTCCAGCTCGTCGGCCACCACCATCGCCAGGCTGGTGCGCACGCCCTGGCCCATTTCCGAGCGGTTGCAGACGATGCCGACCGTGCCGTCCCGGTCGATGCTCACGTAGATCTTCGGGTTGTCCACCCAGCCGTGGGGCATGGCGTCGGCGCCGAAGGCCTTCTTCTCGGCGGCCAGGGCGTCGCGCCAGCCCCAGTTGGCAGCCACCAACAGCACGCCGGTGGCGCCGACGCCCTTGAGGAAACCGCGGCGGCTGAGATTGCCGATGACCAGATCGTCGGGGTACGAGCGCTTCATGCCTTGGCCTCCTGCAACTTGGCGGAGGCGTTGTGGATCGCCGTCTTGATCCGGTTGTAGGTGCCGCAGCGGCAGATGTTGCCGGCCATGGCCGCCTCGATCTGCTCGTCGCTGGGCGCGGGGTTGCTCTTCAGCAACGCCGTGGCCGACATGATCTGCCCGCCCTGGCAGTAGCCGCACTGCGCCACGCCGATGTCCAGCCAGGCCTGCTGGACGACTTCGCCGACCTTGTCGGTGTGCAGGTGGTCGATGGTGGTGACCTTCCTGCCCTGCGCCAGGCTCACCGGCGTGATGCAGGAACGGGTGGCCTGGCCGTCGATATGGATGGTGCAGGAGCCGCACAGGCCCATGCCGCAGCCGAACTTGGTCCCGGTATAGCCGACGACGTCGCGGATAGCCCAGAGCAAGGGCATATCCTCGGTGACATCGAGCTGATGATCCTTGCCATTGAGGTTCAGGGTAATCATCGGTGCACGCCTTTTCTGGTTTCTGGTTATGGAGTCGCACGGCGACTGCGCCGCCCCCATGGGCGCGGCGAGTCTCTCATCGGACTGAAGGGAGATTATTGGCGAGAGGACTGCGGCGCATAACCTGGCAGAACTGAACGTATCGTTGAATGGAATTCAACGATACCCAAGCCGGGCGGGAATCGCCCGAGCGAGGCAGCCTTCCCGGTGGCCCGCTCCTCGCCGCTCGCCGGAAAGCGAGCGGCTCGGCCAGGGGAAACGGCGTTAGCCGCGCCGCACGCGCAGGCGCTCGGCGTGGTAGATCAACGGCCCATGCTGGTCCTCGGCACCGCTGGGGTCGTCCAGCAGCACGCCGGTGATGCGGCCCTGGCGGAACAGCAGGCGGATCGCCAGCAGGTTGGCCCTGGGGTCGCCCTTGAGATCATGGAGGGAACGCGGGGTGTCGGCATCCAGCTGACAAAACACCGATTCGAGCAAAACATCGGAAGGTTCTAACGCCATGCAGTCGTATCCGTCGAGAAGTACCGGTCACCTTGCCTTGCACTGGGTGCCGGTCAAAGCCCATCCCTGGAAAAACGCCTTTCCGCGCATTGAAACAATGCGCAACGATTTTCCTCGCGACGCAGTGTCGCCTACCGCCAGAGCCGTTGCCAAGAGCCGTACATCCCTGCGGCGTGCCCCTGCGACAACGTTGCAATACTTTCTTCACACGAGTTCCGCTACAAAGGTATCTCGCCGGAACCGAGGGTTCCTTTGTCCACCCACCCATAACCGAGAAAGCAAGCGGAGGCACCCATGAACCACACTGCATCGATCCCCGCCCTGCCCACGGCCTATGACCTGCTGAACACCCGCATCCAGCGCATCATCCACGCCCCGGCCGCGCAACAGGCCTGCCAGGCCTGCATTTCCCGATTGCCCGGCGAAGACGAGGGCGACTGGGCCCACCTGCTGGAAAGCTTCGACCGTTCCAACCAGTGGCTGCTCGACCCGCAGCGCGACGGCAGCATCGTCCTGCGCTGGAGTTCCGCCGCCTGATCCTGTTTGCCGCGCGGCCGTCGAGCCGCGCGGCTTGCGCTCTTCCCTTCCCTTCCCTTCCATTCGCTGTTCGCGGCTATCGCGGATAGCTTCCCGGCAACAGGATGTCCCGGCCGACCTCGCGGATGTCGGTATGGCCGCAGAAGGCCATGGTCAGGTCCAGCTCGCGGGCTATGATCTCCAGCGCCCGCGTCACTCCGGCCTGCCCCAGCGCGCCCAGCCCGTAGAGATAGGGACGGCCGATCATGGTCCCGCGCGCACCGAGGGCGATGGCCTTGAGCACGTCCTGCCCGGAACGGATGCCGCTGTCGAGCCAGACCTCGATGCGCTCGCCCACCGCCTCGACGATCGCCGGCAGCGCGCTGATGGTCGAGGGCGCGCCGTCCAGTTGGCGTCCGCCATGGTTGCTGACGACCAGCGCATCGGCGCCGGAGTCGGCGGCCAACCGCGCATCCTCGGCATCGAGAATGCCCTTGAGTACCAGCTTGCCGCCCCAGCGCCGCTTGATCCATTCGACGTCGCCCCAGTTCAGCCGCGGGTCGAACTGGCGGGCGGTCCACTCGGACAGTGAGCCCATGTCGTCGACGCCCTTGACGTGCCCGACGATGTTGCCGAAACCGCGACGCCGGGTGCCGAGCATGCCCAGCGCCCAGCGCGGCTTGGTGGCGATGTTCAGCAGGTTGGCCAGGGTCGGCCGCGGCGGCGCCGAGAGACCGTTCTTCAGGTCCTTGTGGCGCTGGCCGATGATCTGCAGGTCGAGGGTCAGCACCAGCGCGTCACAGCCGGCGGCCTTGGCACGGTCGATCAGGCGTTCGATGAAATCGCGGTCGCGCATCACGTAGAGCTGGAACCAGAACGGCTGGCCGACTTCCGTGGCGATGTCCTCCAGGGAACAGATGCTCATGGTCGACAGGGTGTAGCGCACGCCGAACTCGGCGGCGGCGCGGGCGGCGAGGATCTCGCCGTCGGCATGCTGCATGCCGGCCAGCCCGGTGGGCGCGATGGCCACCGGCATGGCCATCTCCTGGCCGAGCATGCGAGTGCGCAGCGAGCGGTTCTCGATATTCCGCGCGACCCGCTGGCGCAGCTTGATCGCGGCGAAGTCGTCCTGGTTGGCGCGGTAGGTGCCTTCGCTCCAGGAACCGGAGTCGGCGTAGTCGTAGAACATCCGCGGCACGCGCTTGCGCGCCAGGCGGCGCAGGTCTTCGATATCGGTGATGACGCTCATGCAGTCCACTCCTTCGGGGGTGGCTGGATGGTAGAGCGCGACGTACCGCCGCAGGCGGAATAATTGTCGGCATCGGCGGAAGGAAATTCCGCCGTTTCAGTCGTCCGCCGCCGGAAGGAATTCCCTGCCCTGGGCCACCGCCTCGCGGCAGATCGCCGCCAGCCAGGCGGCGAAACGCTGGCTGGCCGGCGAGGCCTGGTGGCTGCGCAGGTGGTAATGGTGGGTGGGCGCCGAACGCAGCGGGAACAGCACCACCAGCCGCCCCTCGGCAAGCCAGGCGCGCGCCAGCGAGGGTCGCGCGAGGGCCACGCCCTGGCCGTTGGCGGCGGCTTCCAGGGTCATGCCCAAATCGAGCAGGCGCGGCCCGGCGCAGGGCTCCGGCCAGTCCAGCCCGGCCACGCGGAACCACGGCTGCCAGGGCTCCAGCGGCGAGCGCAGCAACGGCAGGCCGGCGAGCATGGCTGGCGTCCAGGGCCGCGGCAGGCCGAGCAGCAGCCCCGGCGCGGCCATCGGTAGCACGCGCTCCTCCAGCAGCCGCTCACCGGCCGCCACGCCATGGCTGTCGCCGCGCACCTCGACATCGGCCAGCGGCAGGTCCTGGCCGTCCGAAGGACTCGACAGGAGAATCTCCAGCTCGATTTCCGGACAGGCCTCGGCGAAGGACGCCAGGCGCGGAATCAGGATCTGCCGGGCGAAGGTCGGCGGCGTGCGCAGGGTCAGCCGCTGCTGGCGCTGGACCTGGCGACGATGCAGCGGAACCGCCGCGAGCTGGGCGAGGATCGGCGCGATCTGTTCGAGGTACTCGCGGCCGTGGGAGGTCAGCGCCAGCGAGCGGCCGTCGCGCTGCAACAGGCTCACCCCGAGCATCCCCTCGAGACCGGAAACCCGCTTGCTGGCGGCGCTGCCGGTGATCGACAGGAGTTCGGCGGCGCGCTCGAAGGTACCCAGCCGGGCAGCCGCTTCGAACGCCTGCAACGCTTCGATGGAAGGAAAACGGAAATCGTCGGGATTGAGCATGGGGCAGACTTTACCCGCTGCCCGAGATCAGGGATACCGCGTCAGAGCCGCTGCTCGTTGGCCGCGGCGCGGCGCTCGGGCGCCGCGGAACCGGCGGCACCGCCCCAGGAAGCCTTGCCGGGACTGTAGACATCCTGTTCGTCGAGGGTCACCAGGCCGCTTTCCACCAGGCGCCCGAGGACCTGGCGGATGCTCACCAGGGACAGCGGCGTACCGGTTTCGGAGAGACGCCGGTGCAGGGTGCGGATCGGCACCCGGCCCTGCTCCCCCGAGGCTTCCCAGAGCGCATCGATCACTTTCAGCCGGGCCAGGCTCATCTTCAGGCCGGCCTCCTTCAACATCTGTTTGACGGGCGAATGGGTCATCGTGACGCTCCTTTCGTGGACGAGTGGGTAGCGGGTCCCCGCCGAAGCCGAGCATCCCTGCTCGCTGCCTGCACGTGTTCCCTGGAACCGGGCGGCTGTGGGCCGCCTCTATGGTTAAAGACGAACGAGCGCGGAAAAACCGTCAGTTTTTTTCCCATCAGATCTGATAGGCATTGCTTATCATTCGCGAATGCTTAGCCGTTGTAGTTGCGGGTCGGCGTCGATCTGCCTGTCGCTGAACGGCAAGGTCTGCCATTGCTGGCGGGAAAACAGCTCGGTCTGGTCGCGGTAGTGCGGCGAGCGCGGATCGCTGGACTGGGAGAAAGCCAGCAACCCGCGAGCCTTGGGCCCTTCCTTGGGGAAGGTCACCAGCTGGATGTAGCTGGTACCGCCGACCACCTCCAGGTGGTCGCCCTTGCGGACGCTCTGGATCGCGTTGTAGACCCCGAAATGGCCATCGCCGCCGGGAATCGCGATGCGTTCCTGGCCACGGGTGCTCACTTGCAGGTCGCCCCAGCGCGCGCCGTCGGGAATCCCGCTCTTCTCCACCTCCGCCGCCGCGTCCGCCAGCGCCTGGCGCACCTGGGTCGCCACCTGCGGCCGATCGAGGGCGATGCCTTGCGGCGTATCCAGGGGACGCTGCGCATCGAACGGCTCCTTCCACGCGCCGTCGAGTTCGGCGAAGCGTTGCATGAAGCGCTGGAAGTAGACGAAGCCGCTGCCGCTGTCGAGGTTGGCGCCACGGTCCCACTGCGCCAGGGCCGCGCAGGCACGGGCAAGGGAATTCTCGCCCTGGTTGTCGCGGCACAGGCGGAGCAGGTCCGGCAGCACCTGGTCGGCGCTGAAGACATGGTTGGCGGTGACCATCTCCTCGAGCGTCTTCGCCTCCAGCGGCTGCTTGCCCTGTAGCCGGCTCAGGGCGTAGCGCGCCCGCGGACCGATGGGCTTCTCCTGGCTGACCAGGGGCGAGAAGCCCTGCAGCGGGCTCGCCGGGTTGGTCAGCCAGGCGCTGTCGTTGGAGTTCTGCACGAAGTCCCTGCGCAACAGCACCGGCAGTTGCGCCGCCGGGGTGATGCCAGCCTGGGCCGCGGCCGGGTCGCGACTCCAGGCACAGCGGCTGTCCTGCCCCTGGAGGGCCGGCAGGCCTTCGGCGACCAGTTGCGGAATGGCGCAGGCGGGAATCAGTTCCGGCTTCAGGTAGGGCACCACCGACTGGTTCATGTACAGGGCGTTGCCCTGCTCGTCCGCGGCCAGGGTGTTGACCCAGGGGATCCCCTGTAGCGCCTCGACGCGCCGGCGCAGGTCGGCGACGTCGCTGGCCTGGTTGATCGAGTACCACTGTTGCAGTACCCGGGTGTTCTCCAGGTTGGCGTCACGCAGCGCATAGGCCTCGCTGCGGTTCCAGTCCAGCTTGCCGGGCCAGACCACCAGCGGGCCGTAGATCGACTGGTAGACCTTGTGCTCGACGCGCGACAGCTTGCCGTCGGCGCCGCGTACCTCGATCGCGACGGACTTCTCCTCCAGCGGCAGCGAACGACCGTCGACCAGGTAGCGCCGCGGGTCCTTCGGGTCCAGCGCCAGGCGATACAGGGTGAAGTGGCTGGAGGTATCCACCGTGTGGGTCCAGGCCAGGTGGCGGCTGAAGCCGATGTTGACCACCGGCAGGCCGGGCAGCGAGGCCCCCATCACGTCGAGCCGGCCGGGAATGGTCAGGTGCATCTGGTAGAAACGCATCGCGCCGTTCCAGGGGAAGTGCGGGTTGGCCAGGAGCATGCCCTTGCCGTCCGCCGAACGTTCGCTGCCAACGGCAATGGCGTTGCTGCCGCGCTCCAGGCGGAAGCGCTGGCGCCGCTGCTCGGCGACCTGGAACGCCTGCTCGCCGCTCAGGGCGACCTTCTCCGTGCCGGGCGGCACGGCGGCCACCAGCGCGTCGGCGAACTGGCCGACCCCGCCTTCGACCAGCAGGCGCCGGGTCAGGCGCAGCAGGTCATCGGTCGCGATGGCCCGCAGCCAGGGCTGGCCAAGGCAACTGGTGGTCTTGCCGTCGGCCTCGCGGAGGAAGCGGTTGAAACCGGCGGCGTAGCCTTCGAGCAACTGGCGTACCGCGGGCGTCTGCGCCTGCCAGAAGGCTTGCAGCGCCTCGGGTTGGTTGAGCCAGGCGTAGAAGATGTCGGACGGCAGGTTGTCCAGCTCGGCCGACGACTTGCCCTCGCTGCCGAAATAGCGCGCCCGCTCGCCGCGCGCGGTGACGATCTCCTCGGCCAGCAGGCAGGCGTTGTCGCGCGCATAGGCGTAGCCGATGCCGTAGCCCAGGCCGCGCTCATCCTTGGCCCGGATGTGCGGCACGCCATAGGCGGTCCAGCGGATGTCCGCGGCCAGCCCGGTCGGCCGCGGCATATCGGCCTGGACCGGCATCATCGAACCCAACAGCATGCCGGCCAGGCCGGTCAGTACGGTACGCATCCCCATCGATGTCGTTTCTCTGCAAAGTGGTGGCCGGAACGGCCGGGACATGCAACGAAAACGCCCTGCGTGCCGGGCATCCCCTGGCGGGGAAACGGGCAACACAGGGCGTGGCGGCGTGGCGCCGATCAGCTGGCCAGGGCGTGCTCGTGCAGGGCGCGGGCCGCAGTGCCGGGCTTCAGGTGCTGGTACAGGGAGCCGGAGATTTCCTCGGCACGTACCGGCAGCACCGACAGCAGGGTGTCGCTGAGGCCGTGGCTGGCCTGGCAGAAGCCCTGCATGTAGATCGACGCCTGGCAACGCTGGTCGGTGATCAGACGATAGTTGCGGTCGACCTCGAAGTCCCCGAGGTAGTCGGCCATCGGCTCCAGCAGTTGACGATGCAACTGCCGCTCATAACCGGTGGCGAGGATTACCAGGTCGTAGCGCTGCACGCTCAGTTCGCCATTGGCGGTATTACGCAGCGCCAGCTCGATACCCTCGGCGCCTGCCGTGGCCTTCTCAACCGAGCGCAGGCTACGGAAGGCGTGGCGCGGGACTCCGGAAACCTTCTGGCGATAGAAGATGCCGTAAATACGCTCGATCAGGTCGATATCCACCACTGAATAGTTGGTGTTGTGGTACTCGCGCACCAGGCGCTCACGCTCCGCGCCTTCCTGGTTGTAGATCAGGTCGGTGAACTCGGGCGCGAATACTTCGTTGACGAACGGACTGTCGTCCGCCGGCTTCAGCGCCGAACCGCGCAGGATCAGGTCGACCTGTACCGATGGATAGCTGTCGTTGAGATCGATGAAGGCTTCGGCGGCACTCTGTCCGCCGCCGATGATCGCGACTTTCATCGGCTGGCCGTTGACACAGGGCTGCTTGAGCATGCGTTCCAGATACTGCGAATGGTGGAAGACCCTGCCATCGTCCTTCAGGTGGCGGAACGCCAGGGGAATTCGCGGCGTACCGCCGGCGCTGACCACCACCGAGCGAGTGGTCCGCACAAACTCCTCGCCTTCGGCGTTGCGCGAAGTCACCCGCAGCGCCTCGACCTTGCGCTCGACCAGCATCGGCTCGACCGACAGCACTTCCTCGCCGTAACGGCTCTGCTCGGCGAAGTGGCCGGCGACCCAGCGCAGATAGTCGTTGAACTCCATGCGGCAGGGGTAGAAGGTGCCCAGGTTGATGAAGTCCACCAGGCGCCCATGTTTGTGCAGGTAGTTGACGAAGGAATAGGGACTGGTTGGATTGCGCAGGGATACCAGGTCCTTGAGGAAGGAAATCTGCAACTCGCTCTGGCTGACCAGGGTATTGCCGTGCCAGCGATAGTCGGCCTGTTTGTCGAGGAACAGGACTTGCAGTTCCCCCTGGGTCCTCGCGCGTTCCTCAAGGGCGATCGCCAGGGCGATGTTCGAGGGGCCGAAGCCGATACCGATAAGGTCGTGAACGACGGCGGTTGCTGTAGCCTGGGTCATTTCCAGTGTCCTCTGGATAGGCTCCCGAAACCGGGGAGCGATAGGTCAAGAGCGGCCCGTAAGGGCGTCTGTTGACTAGGAACGAGGACCGGGAAACGAAATTTAACCGCGCTGGATCAACTGGACTCCCAGGCTTGCATGCGCAGGCGGCAGTGCCTCATCGCATTGACGATGTGCTTTTCCACGAGACTGCGGGAGATATTCAGGTGCGCCGCTATCTCGTTGTGGGAAAGACCTTCCAGCTTGCGCAGGAGGAAGGACTCGCGGCACAGCGGCGGCAGTTCGTTCAGCGCCAGGGTCAAGAGGTCGAGGCGCTGGCGCTGGTCCTCGAGTACCTGGGGGGAAGGCTCGGACATACCCTCCTCCTCGTCGAGGACGTGCAAGGGCTCGGCCTTGCGCACCCGGCTGCGGCGATGCTCGTCGACCGCGAGATTGAGCGCCGTCCGGTACAGGAACGCCCGCGGATGCTCGATTCGCGCTTGACTGGAGCGTTCCAGCACGCGCAAATACGCGTCGTGAGCAACGTCGGCCGCCGCCTGTCGGTCTCCGAGCCTGGCGCTGAGAAAGCGCAACAGCTCCCGATAATGGTTTTCCAAGACAACTCCTGCTCGCTACCGCGTGAGCGCTATCCTTGACAGAATGGGAAACCCCACAGGCGATGTTGGCAGCCTGAAATCATTAAATTTATAATAATTCTCATCCAGCTTTAAAGCCTTGCCATCGAACAGAGACGACAGGGCGCAAACGGAACCCTCGATGAAGACACCCCTCCCCGCCGACAGCGACACCTTGGTCCAGGACGCCGCACACTGGTGCATGCGCCTGCATGCCGAGGACTGTAGCGAGGAAGAGCGTGCCGAGTTCCGTCGCTGGCTGGCGAGCGATCCGAGGCACGCCGACGAATACGCAGCAATGGAAGAAATCTGGCAACTCAGCGAATTGCTGCCCCGCCGCTCCGACACCCCGGCGGCCGCCCCGGCCTGGCCGCGCCCGCGTACTACCCGCAGGCGCCACTGGAGAAACCAGGCGCGAGCTGCCGCGCTCGCTCTGTTCCTGCTCCCCGCCTCGGCCTACCTGGGCTGGTTGCAGGGCTGGATTCCCTCCAGCTATCAACGCTACACGGCGCAGGACAATATCCGCCACGTCACCCTCCCCGACGGCAGCGAGGTAGAACTGGATCTCAAGACCCACCTCAGCTTCGCCAACTTCAGGGACATCCGCCGCGTCGTACTGGACAACGGCGAGGCCTATTTCCATGTCACCCACGATACGGCCCACCCCTTCGTGGTCAGGGCCGGCAAGGGTTCGATCACCGTCACCGGGACCCGCTTCAACGTCTGGAAGTACCAGGACAACGTCGTCGTCACCGTGACCGAAGGCTCGGTGAAGGTCCGCAGCGAAGGCTCGGGCAACGACAGCAGCCTGACCCCGGGCATGCAGGCCAGCTACTACCCCGGGCTGCTGCAACCGCTGGTCGAGGCGGTCGATACCCGTCAGGCACTGGCCTGGCGCGAAGGCCGCCTGATTCTCGACGACCTGCCGCTGGCTCAGGCCCTACCGCTGATCAACCGCTACCTGGAGCATCCGCTGGTCCTCACCGACAAGACCAGCGCCGAACTGCGCATCGGCGGCATCTACAGCACCCGCGAGATACGCAACCTGGTGGAGGCCCTGCCGAAGGTCCTGCCGGTGGATCTCGAGCACCGCGACGACGGCAGCATCCGCATCAGCAGCCGTTACGCCCAGCTCTGAACCCAGGTTAAATTTAGCCGCCCTGGCCTCGTATATCTGGCAGTGCCCAGCCTGCCGATCCAGCGGCGGCGGTCTCTCCACGCACCGGCCGGATTCCCGAATGAGACGAACCCGTAGTACTCGTCGCGCACTGCTCGTCGCAGTCTGCCTCAGCCCCCTGATCGCCCTGGCCGCCTGGCAGGCCTATCCGTTCCGCAGCAACAGCTTCGACACCGTGAGCGTCAGCCGCGGCAGCATCGAGAGCAGCGTCTCGGCGCTCGGCACCCTGCAACCGCGGCGCTACGTCGACGTCGGCGCCCAGGCCTCCGGGCAGATCCGCAAGTTGCACGTCGAGGCCGGGGACGATGTGACGGAAGGCCAGTTGCTGGTCGAGATCGACCCCTCCACCCAGCAGGCCAAGGTCGATGCCGGCCGCTATTCGATCGAGATGCTCAAGGCCCAGCTGGCCGAGCAACGTGCCCAGTACACCCTCGCCCGCCAGCAGTACCAGCGCCAGCAGCGGCTGGCCGCCGGCGGCGCGACGCGTACCGAGGACGTGCAGAGCGCCCAGGCGCAGATGCTCGCCACCCAGGCACGGATCGAGATGTACCAGGCGCAGATCCGCCAGGCCCAGGCCTCGTTGCGCAGCGACGAAGCCGAACTCGGCTATACCCGCATCTACGCGCCGATGTCCGGCACGGTGGTGGCGGTCGATGCGCGCGAAGGCCAGACCCTCAATGCCCAGCAGCAGACCCCGTTGATCCTGAGGATCGCCAAATTGTCGCCGATGACCGTCTGGGCCCAGGTTTCGGAAGCCGACATCGGCCGGGTCAAGCCCGGCATGCCGGCCTACTTCACGACCCTCAGCGGCGAAGGCCGGCGCTGGACCGGCAAGGTCCGGCAGATCCTCCCGGTGCCACCCAAGCCGCTGGACCAGAGCAACCAGGGCGGCGGCAGCCCCACCAGCGGCAGCGGCGGGCAGAGTGGCAGCGGCCGGGTGGTGCTGTATACCGTGCTGGTCGACGTGGACAACGGCGACCACCAACTGATGGCGGAAATGACCGCCCAGGTGTTCTTCGTCGCCGCCACCGCGGAAAACATCCTCACCGCGCCGGTCGCCGCCATTCACGACGACGGCAAGGGCGGCCAGGTCGCCTGGGTGGTCGGCAGCAACGGCAAGCCGCAGAGCCGCCAGATCAGGACCGGCATCAGCGACCGCCTGCGGGTACAGGTGCTTGCCGGCCTGGAGGAAGGCGACCGCCTGTTGATGGCCGCTCCCGACGGCAGCGACAGCTGATGGAAAACGCCACGCAACCCGTCCCCCTGATCGAACTGCGCGACATCCGCAAGCGCTACGGCGGCAATGGCACTCCGGAAGTCGAGGTACTCAAGGGCGTATCGCTGTCGATCCACGCCGGCGAGTTCGTCGCCATCGTCGGCGCCTCCGGCTCCGGCAAGTCGACCCTGATGAACATCCTCGGCTGCCTCGACCGGCCCAGCTCCGGCAGCTACCACTTCGCCGGCCACGACGTCGCCGAACTGGACAGCGACGAGCAGGCCTGGCTGCGCCGCGAGGCATTCGGCTTCGTGTTCCAGGGCTATCACCTGATCCCCTCCGCCTCGGCCCAGGAAAACGTCGAGATGCCGGCGATCTACGCCGGCACCCCGGCGAGCGAGCGGCACACCCGCGCGCGGGCCCTGCTCGAGCGCCTGGGCCTGGCAGAGCGCACTGCCAACCGTCCGCACCAGTTGTCCGGCGGCCAGCAGCAGCGGGTATCGATCGCCCGCGCGCTGATGAACGGCGGCCATATCATCCTCGCCGACGAACCCACCGGCGCCCTCGACAGCCACAGCGGCGCGGAAGTCATGGCGCTGCTCGACGAGCTGGCCAGCCAGGGCCACGTGGTGATCCTGATCACCCACGACCGCGACGTCGCCGCCCGCGCCAAGCGCATCATCGAGGTGCGTGACGGCGAGATCGTCAGCGACAGCGCCAACGACGAGCGCCCGGCGCACCCGAGCGCCGGCGTCGAGCGCCACCTGCAGGCCGACGATCTCAGCCAGCGCCTCGCCGAGGGCAGCAGCGAACCCTCGGGGGCCTGGCGCGCCGAACTGCTGGAGGCGGTGCGCGCCGCCTGGCGGGTGATGTGGATCAATCGGTTCCGCACCGCGCTGACCCTGCTCGGGATCATCATCGGCGTCGCCTCGGTGGTGGTCATGCTCGCCGTCGGCGAGGGCAGCAAGCGCCAGGTGATGGCGCAGATGGGCGCGTTCGGCTCGAACATCATCTATCTCAGCGGCTACTCGCCGAACCCGCGCGCGCCGATGGGCATCGTCAGCAGCGACGACGTCGCCGCCATCGCCACCCTGCCCCAGGTGAAGAAGGTCATGCCGGTGAACGGCGGCGAGCTGGTGGTGCGCTACGGCAACATCGACTACCACGCCTACGTCGGCGGCAACAACACCGACTTCCCGGAAATCCTCAACTGGCCGGTGGCCGAGGGCAGCTACTTCACCGAGCGCGACGAAGACGCCGCCACCACGGTCGCGGTGATCGGCTACAAGGTGCGCAAGAAGCTGTTCGGCAGCGCCAACCCGATCGGCCGCTACATCCTCATCGAGAACGTGCCGTTCCAGGTCATCGGCGTGCTCGCCGAGAAAGGCTCCAGCTCCGGCGACAAGGATGCCGACAACCGCATCGCCATCCCCTACTCCGCTGCCAGCATCCGCCTGTTCGGCACGCGCAACCCCGAGTACGTGATCATCGCCGCCGCCGACGCCCAGCGCGTGCACCAGGCCGAACGCGCCATCGACCAGTTGATGCTGCGCCTGCACCGCGGCCAGCGCGACTACGAGCTGACCAACAACGCGGCGATGATCCAGGCCGAGGCGAAGACCCAGAACACCCTGTCGCTGATGCTCGGCTCGATCGCCGCGATCTCCCTGCTGGTAGGCGGGATCGGCGTGATGAACATCATGCTCATGACCGTGCGCGAACGCACCCGCGAGATCGGCATCCGCATGGCCACTGGCGCCCGCCAGGGCGATATCCTCCGCCAGTTCCTCACCGAAGCGGCGATGCTCTCGGTGGTCGGCGGCCTGGCCGGGATCGCCCTGGCCCTGTGCATCGGCGGCGTGCTGCTGCTCGGCCAGGTCGCGGTGGCCTTTTCCCTGTCGGCCATCGTCGGCGCCTTCAGTTGCGCGCTGGTCACCGGCCTGGTGTTCGGCTTCATGCCGGCGCGCAAGGCCGCCCAACTGGACCCGGTGGCCGCCCTGGCCAGCCAATGACGGACATGTCCATGAAGAATCTCTCCCTGATTTCCGCCTGCCTGCTGCTCGGCGCCTGCGGCAGCACGCCGGCGCCCCTCGACAGCGGCCTGGCCGCGCCCCCTCAGTGGCGCTACCTGGCGGCCGGGCGCAGCGATGCCAGCGACATCCGCCAGTGGTGGAAAGCCTTCGGCGCGCCGGAACTGGACAGCCTGCTGCAACGCGCCCTGCTGAACAGCCAGGACCTCGGCGCGGCGGTGGCCCGCGTGCGCCAGGCCCAGGCCTCGGCGGTGATCGCCGGCGCGCCGTTGCTGCCGGAGCTGAATGCGACGCTCGGCGCCAGCCGGCAGAAACTCCTGCGCGACTCGGGCTACAGCGGTACCGACGCGACCTCCGACAACGATGCCGTCGACTCCTTCTCCGCCGGCCTCAGCGCCAGCTACGAAGTGGACTTCTGGGGCGGTCGCCGGGCTGCCTACCGCAGTGCCCTGGAAAGCCTCAAGTCCAGCGAGTACGACCGCGCAACGGTAGAGCTGACCCTGCTCTCCGGCGTCGCCAACAGCTACCTGCAGGTATTGGCGCTGCGCGAACAGCAGCGCATCGCCAGGCTCAACCTGGACAACGCCGAGCACGTCCTGCGCCTGGTGGAGACCCGCCATGCCGCGGGCTCGGCCACCGCCTTGGAGGTCGCCCAGCAGAGCAGCCTGGTCGCCAGCCAGCGCAAGCAGCTGCCGCTGCTCGAGCAGCAGGCCCATGAGGCGCTGATTACCCTGGCCACCCTGATCGGCGAGCCGGTGCAGGCGCTACAGGTGGCCGAGCGGCCTTTCGACAGCCTGCGCTGGCCGGAGACCGGAGCGGGCCTGCCGAGCGAACTGCTCAGCCGCCGTCCCGATATCGCCAACGCCGAAGCGCAACTGGCCGCGGCCCAGGCCGACGTGCAGGTGGCGCGCGCGGCGCTGTTCCCCAAGCTGACCCTGAGCGCCTCGCTGTCGTCCGGCGCCAACCGCGCCGCCGACACTTTCCGCAACCCCTATTACAACCTGGGCGCCAACCTGCTCGCCCCGATCTTCAACCACGGCCGCCTGCGCGCCGAGCGCGACCGCAGCCTGGCGCGCCAGGAAGAACTGCTGGAAACCTACCGCAAGGCGATCCTCACCGCCTTTGCCGACACCGAACGCTCGCTGAACAGCATCGACGGCCTCGACCGCCAGCTGCACTGGCAGCAGCAGGAGCTGGAGCAGGCGCAGCGCGCCTTCGATCTCTCCGACAGCCGCTACCAGGCCGGCGCGGAAACCCTGCTGACGGTCCTCGAAACGCAACGCACGCTGTACGCGGCGCAGGATGCCGCCGTGCAACTGCGACTGGCCCGCCTGCAGGCCTCGGTCGGCCTGTACAAGGCCCTCGGCGGCGGCTGGCAGAGCGACCGCCAGGGTCTCGCGCGGAAAGACTGAGGCCCGCGTTGCGCGGGCCTCCTCCATCCTTACTCGCTCTTTCGCCGTTCAGCGCCTGAGCTGGTCGCGCGCCAGCTTCAGGTTGCGCGCGTACCAGGGCCGCCGCGGCGCACGCTTGAGCCAGCCGCTCAACTGGTCTTCTTCGCTGAAGATGATGCGCAAAGCCAGCTTCATGGTTTCCACGTCCAGCTCCACCGAGTTGCTGCTCGCCTGGACATCCGAGAGCCCGCATCCATGGGTCGCCGGGCCCAGCCAGGGATCGCCGACCTCGACCCATCGACCGGGCGCGAACCATTGGATGCCCTCCACTTCGCGGCGCTGCACTTCGCCAGGATGGAAACGCTCGTGGGCGCGATACCAGTCCTCGATGCGGTCGTCGATCCAGCCGTGGAACGACCAGAACACCGGATTCACATGGGAGGAAAACGGGTCGCCGAGGAAGTCGTTCTCCGGGCGGAACCAGCGCGGGGAAAAGTCCGATGGTACCCGGTCGCTCATCACCGGCGCGCCGTTGGAAGGATCGCGAGTCACCGAAGCCCAGCGCATATGCAGCCAGTCGTGCATGCCCAGCTCCATCTCCGAGCCGAACTGACCGAGCGTCAGTTTCGCCAGGTATTCCGGGTCCTGGTATTGCGACTCCCAGACCAGGAAATTGGCGTGATAGCCCTCGGCGCTTTTCAGCCCACGCAGCCACTCGGTGTATTCGTCGTCGTCCACCGCGACCCAGGCCGGCGGGACGGAACAGCCGTCAGGGTTGTCGAAGTAGCGCAGGAAGCCGACCCGGTCGTGGGCCAGCGGTACGCCCGGCAGCGGCAGGCGCCGCCAGGACGGCAGGTCCTGCATCGAGCGCGCGGTATGCAGCATGTGCCGGTGCATGAAGAAGAAGTCGATACCGGAAGCATTGCGGTCCTTGTGACGACCACGGGCGTCACGCTCGCGGTCCAGTGGGCCAGGCTGCCAGCCGACGCCGCGCAGGGCGTTGCGCTGCTTCTCGGAAAGTCGATGCCACTTGTCCCGCGAGGCATGCCAGAGCTGGTGGAAGAGGCGATGCTGCGGCGAGATCAGCCAGGCGAGCAAGCGTTCGTTGAGGCCGATGCGCTCGCGAGCCAGCGGAAACGGGCGCTTGACCGCCACGAAGCGGAAATCCTCCTGCGCTTGCAGTGGCGAGCGCACGAGGCGCTCGATGCGACCGCTGAGGGTGCCGTCGCCGGCATTGGCCAGATTGTCCCAGACCTCGTCGAAGACCGCCGAGCAATCGTAGCTCGGGGTCATCGAGGCGGTGTTGCCGTCCACCAGGCGCCAGCGGATGCGCGCGGAGCGCGCACCGACCAGGTCGCCAAGCAGGCGGAAGCGCGGTTCCTGCGGCCCTCTCAGGCGCTCCGGAGTATCCAGGTATCCGATCAGGCCCAGCCCCCTGGGCGCCACGTCGAGCACCAGCTCCAACCCCTCCAGCGGTAACCCCGGCAGGCCGGCGTCGGCGCCGAGCAGGCGCAGGTCCCAGATACCGCGCAGGCGGTCGCCCAGGCGCATGGCCTCGGTGGCGGCCAGGTCCAGCGTCGCTTCGCCGGGCGTGGCCGGGTGCTCCTCGTCTTCGCGCAGGCGGGCCAGATGACGATGTGTGTAGTAAGCCACCGGCAGGGCAGCCGCTCCGGTGAGCGCCAAACCCGCCATGAATCCGCGTCGAGAAACCGTCATCGTCCTACCTGTTCAGCCATGAAGCTCGCTTTATCCAGCTAGAACGTTCCGTCCATCGGCAAATTTACCGGAGCCGGCGTCGCTGGCGGCACCCGGCGAATTCGTCGGCCCGCTAAATTTTCCGTCCCTGCCCTCGTCCCACCCTGACAGGTGCCCCGCTCTGCAATGCGGAACGACCGGCGTCCACCGATTTCGAACCTGACTGGGACGGCAATGACTAGAACTCGCAAAAGAACGGCGCTTTACCTCGGCCTGCCACTGTTCATCGTCCTGCTGGCCGCCGGCGGCTGGCTGGCCTGGACCCAGTGGCTGGGCAGCGCCGGCTACCCGCGCAAGGTCATGCAACACGCAGAGGAGTTGCACGAGCGCATCCTCTCCTTCGACAGCCGGATCACTGTGCCGCTGGACTTCGGCACCACCGGCAACGAGGTGGACAAGGACGGACCGGGCCAGTTGGATCTGGTCAAGGCCGGCCGCGGACGCCTGTCCGGCGCTGCCCTGGCGATCTTCGGCTGGCCGGAGATGTGGAACGGCCCGAACGCGCCGCACAAGCCGACCCCCGGTTTCGTCGACGAAGCCCGCCACCAGCAGGAAATTCGTTACAAGATTCTCACCGGCATGGTCCGCGACTTTCCCAACCAGGTCGGCATCGCCTACTCCCCCGAGGACTTCCGCCGCCTGGCCATGGAAGGCAAGTTCGCCATCGTCATGAGCATGCTCAACGCCTACCCGCTGGGCGACGACCTGTCCCAACTGGACAAATGGGCCGCCCGCGGCGTGCGCATGTTCGGCTTCAGCTACGTCGGCAACAACGACTGGGCCGACTCCTCGCGCCCGCTGCCCTTCTTCAATGACTCGCCCGACGCCCTAGGCGGCCTCTCCCCGCTAGGCAAGCAGGCGGTCGAACGGCTCAACGATCTCGGGGTGATCATCGATGTCTCGCAGATGTCGACCAAGGCCCTGGAACAGGTTGCCGCCCTCAGCCGCGCGCCCATCGTCGCCTCGCACTCCGCGCCGCGTGCCCTGGTGGACATCAAGCGCAACCTCAGCGACCACGAGATGCAACTGATCAAGGACAGTGGCGGCGTGATCCAGGTGGTCGGCTTCCCCGCCTACCTGCGTCCGCTGAGCAAACCGACCCTGGACAAGCTCGACGCCCTGCGCGCGCGCTTCGACCTGCCGCCCCTGGAAGGCCTGGACTATGCCCTGATGCCGGGCGATCCGATCATCACCATCTGGCCGGAACAACGCTTCGGTGAATACGCCAGCGCCCTCTACGGCATCCTGGAGGAGGAGCCCAAGGCCGGCCTCAAGGAACTGGTGGACGCCATCGACTACACGGTGAAGAAGGTCGGCATCGACCACGTGGGCATCAGCTCGGACTTCAACGACGGTGGCGGCGTGGACGGCTGGAAGGATGTCAGCGAAATCCGCAACGTCACCGCCGAACTGATCACCCGCGGTTATTCCGATGCCGACATCGCCAAGCTCTGGGGAGGCAACTTCCTGCGCGCCTGGGGCGAAGTGCAAAAACGCGCCAAGCCGACAGCTACCCCCTGACCACGCCGCAACGGACCTCCCGATGAACGACCGTCGTACCTTTCTCAAGCAGGCCGGCATTCTCGCCGCCGGCCTGCCGCTGCTTTCCGCTGCCCAGTCGCTCCGCGCCGAAGGCGTACCGAGCGACGCCGGCAATAAATGGAAAGCGCTGCGCCAGCAATTCGATCTCGACCCGCAGTATCTGCACTTCGCCAACTTCCTCCTCACCTCCCACCCTCGGCCGGTGCGGGAGGCCATCGAGCGCCTGCGGGTCCGCTTCGACCGCAACCCGGGCGAAGCGGTGGACTGGCATCGCGAGGAAATCTGGAAATACGAGGACGAGGCTCGCGCCTGGGCAGGTCGCTACTTCGCCGTGCAACCTGGCCAGGTGGCGCTCACCGGCAGCACCACCGACGGCCTGGCGGCGATCTACGGCGGCCTGCTGGTGCAGCCGGGCAAGGAGATCCTGACCTCCTCCCACGAGCACTACTCCACCTACACCACCCTGGAATACCGGCACAAGCGCATGGGTACCCAGGTCCGCGAGTTCCCGCTGTTCAAGGACCCGCACCGGGTTTCCGCCGACGAGATCCTGTCCAGCATCGCCGCTCAGATCCGCCCGCAGACCCGGGTGCTGGGCATGACCTGGGTGCAGTCGGGCAGCGGCGTGAAGCTGCCGATCCGCGAGATCGGCAAGCTGGTGCGCGAACTCAACCAGAAGCGCGACGAACAGGACCGGATCATCTACGTGGTCGACGGCGTGCATGGTTTCGGCGTGGAAGACGTCAGCTTCGCCGACTTCGACTGCGACTACTTCATCGCCGGCACCCACAAGTGGCTGTTCGGTCCGCGTGGCACCGGGGTCATCATCGCCCGCTCGGAACAGCTCCAGGAGCACCTGGTGCCGAGCATCCCGACCTTCTCCCGCGCCGACAACTTCGGCACCCTGATGACCCCTGGCGGCTACCACGCCTTCGAACATCGCCTGGCCCTGGGCACGGCCTTCGAGCTGCACCTGCAGTTGGGCAAGGCCGAGGTCCAGGCGCGTATCCACCAGCTCAACGCCTACCTCAAGCAGCGCCTGGGCGAGCATCCCAAGGTCCGCCTGGTCACGCCGACCAGCCCCGAGCTGTCTTCGGGCTTCACCTTCTTCCGCGTCGAAGGCCGCGATTGCGAGGCGGTCGCCAAACACCTGATGGCGCACCGGGTAATCAGCGACGCCGTGGATCGCGATGTCGGCCCGGTGGTGCGCCTGGCGCCGAGCCTGCTGAACGACGAGGCGGAGATCGACCGGGTGCTGGAAATCCTCGCCCCGCAACTCGCCTGACCCCTTTCGCCACTCAACGAGAACCGCCATGCACGCATTATCGCCCCTGGCCCTGGCCGCACTGATCGTCGCCACCGCCCCCGCCTTCGCCGACGAAGCGAAGAAACCCGGCACGGTGTTCAAGGATTGCAAGGACTGCCCGGAGATGGTCGTACTGCCCGCCGGCAGCTTCACCATGGGCACCCCGGACGACGAGGTCGGCCGCCAGCCCGACGAGGGCCCGCTGCACGACGTGACCTTCGCCAAGCCGTTCGCCATCAGCCGCTACCAGGTCACCGCCGGCGAACTGGACGCCTACCTGAAAGCCACCGGCGTCAAGCTGGCCGACGGCGATACCCGCCCCGGCCGCGAATGCATCGCCGGCAAGCCGCGCTACCAGCAAGGCCCTCGCCAGCCGGCGGTGTGCGTCGACTACAACGACGTGAAGAACTACGCCGCCTGGCTGTCGAAGAAGACCGGCAAGCACTACCGCATGCTCAGCGAGGCCGAGCGCGAGTACGGCGCCCGCGCCGGCAGCGCCGGCCCCTTCCCCTTCCCGTTCGACGAAGGCAAGGAATACAGCATCGCCAAGCACGCCAACACCTACGGCGCCAGCGATGGCTACAACTTCACCTCGCCGGTGGGCAGCTTCCCGCCCAACGCCTTCGGCGTCTACGACATGCACGGCAACGTCTACGAGTGGGTCGCCGACTGCTGGCACGACCACTACAACGGCGCGCCGAGCGACGGCAGCGCGTGGATGGAGGACAAGTGCGAGCTGGTGCAGATCCGCGGCAACGACTGGGGCGAGCCGCCGATCTTCTCGCGCTCGGGCAACCGCAACAATGCCTACCCCGACGCCCGTGGCGACTGGATAGGTTTCCGCGTGGCCCGCGAACTCTGAGGCGGACGAAGAAAGGCCGGAGCGACGCGGGTCGCTCCGGCCTTTGCGCATCCGCGACCAGGCGTTTTCAGTCCTTCTCGGCCAGCAGAGCCAGGCCTTCGTGCAAGGCCGGGAACAGACTGTCGTTGAAGTTGTTCCAACGCAGCTCGAGGATGGTGTCGTCGGGAGATATCTTCGTTTTCAGCACGTCGTGGAAGACCTCGCCGGAATCGATGCCGTTGTCCACGTAGTGGAACGAGGCGCCGGTCAGGTACAAGGGTTCGACCGGTACGCTTTCCATCGTCGCCCAGTCGACGATCTTCTCACCCCGCGCACCATGCAATGCATCCAGGGTCGCCCAGGCGCCGCGCCGTTGGTAGGGCGAGTCGGCGCGCGTGACCCCGGGATGGATATTCATGATCCGTCGGGCGAATGGCGCCCCGGGCCGCACCAGCTCATCGAGGATGACCAGCAGGCCGTCGAGGACGACGACCTCGGCGCGCAGCTCGACCAGCGTCTCGTACAGGCGTCGTTCGAAGTCGCGCTTGCCGGCCACATGCTCCGCGCTCCCGCGCGGGTGGCGACGGTAGGTGGAAGGCACGTTCAGCAGCAGATCGTTCATGCGCCGCCCCTGTACCTCCAGTTCCGCCGGGTAGAACCACTGCTGTCCAGGCCGGTAGGCGAATCCGTAGTCCTCGATCTTCCGCTGGTCGCGGGGCAGCTCCGGGTCGTCGTCGTAGATCACCCCGACCAATTCGTAGGCGTCCCCCAGCGCCGTCCGGTTCAGCGATTCGGCGAGAAACTCCAGCGGGGACTTCATGTAGCGCAGCTCGCCCTTGTAGGCCACCTGTTGTCCGGCCTTGTCGGCGGCGGCGTTTCTCAGGGACCAGATATAGGCTAATTTCCTTTTCGTCATCTCGTCTTTCTCAGGGAATGGGTCGGACTTGAGCGCGTGCTCCGGCACAGTGTTGGACTCGACAAGGGCTTCCCGGGGAACCCGCTCGAGCGTCGCTCTCACTTAAACGCAACGAACGGCCGGCCGCCGAATTTATCGTCCCCTGCGCTTTTGCCGGACGCCTCGGCGAAGCAGCGCCACAGGCTAAATTTCCCCTCCCCGGCCTCGTCTTCAGGGCAGGCGCGAGCGTGCGCCACTCCGCCATTCGCCTCTCTGCCCTTGCGTCCAGTCGGCCGCGCCGAGGAAACCCCATGTCCGCAACACCCCGTAGCGCCACTCGCGAACTCCTGAGCATTCTCAAACCCTTCTGGCCAGCGCTCAGCCTGTCGATCGGACTGGGTATCGTCGGCGGCCTGGCCATCACCGCGCTGCTCACCTCGATCAACCGCGTACTGAACGCCGAGGGCGGCATGACCAGCGGCATGATGCTGGCTTTCAGCGCGATCTGCGCGCTGGCCCTGCTCAGTTCGATCCTGTCCAACATCGGCACCAACTACGTCGGCCAGAAGGTCATCGCCCGGCTGCGCAAGACCCTCGGCGGCCGGGTGTTGTCCGCCCCGATCGAACAACTCGAACGCTATCGCACGCACCGCCTGATCCCGGTGCTCACCCACGACATCGATACGGTCAGCGATCTTGCCTTCGGCCTGCCGCAACTGGTGATCTCCCTGACCGTGACCCTTGGCTGCCTGGGCTACCTGGCCACCCTGTCGCTGCCGATGTTCCTGGTCGCCGCCAGCGCCGTGGTGCTCGGCACCATCGCCCAGTACATCGCCCGCGGCTATGGAATGGCCGGTTTCGAAGCGGCGCGCGAAGAGGAAGACTTGCTGCAGAAGCACTACCGCGGCATGGCCGAGGGAGCCAAGGAGCTGCGCATCAACCGCCCGCGCCGGCAGCGCCTGCACGGGCGTCTGCTGGACGAGACCGTGGAGCGCATCTGCCGCCTGCAGGTGCGTTCGGTGAATATATTCCTCACTGCCAGCACCTTCGGTTCGCTGCTGTTCTTCGTGGTCATCGGCACCGCCCTGGCGGTCCAGACCTGGTGGCCGACCTCCGACCGCAGCGTGCTCAGCGGCTTCGTCATGACCCTGCTGTTCATGAAGGGGCCGCTGGAAAGCGTACTCAGCCTGTTGCCGCTGATCAGTCGCAACCGTATCGCCCTGCGCCGGATCGCCGAACTCAACGAGCAGTTCTCCAATCCCGAACCCTACCTGCTGCTCGAGAACGACGCCTCCAGACCGGCTCAAGAGGTGCGCAGCATCGAGTTGCGCGATGTCGGCTACAGCTATCCGGGCGTGCCGGGCTCGACGCCCTTCCGCTTCGGCCCGGTCAACCTGACGATCCGCCCGGGAGAGATCCTCTTCATCGTCGGCGAGAACGGCTGCGGCAAGACCACCCTGATCAAGCTGTTGCTCGGGCTGTACACGCCCCACGAGGGCTCGCTGCTGCTCAACGGAGAGGAAGTGACGGCACAGGCGCGCGACGACTATCGTCAGCTGTTCACCACCGTGTTCGCCGACTACTACCTGTTCGACGACCTCGTCGACGGCGAGCAACACTTGCCGGAAGAAGCCGGGCGCTACCTGAAGCGCCTGGAAATCGCCCACAAGGTCAGCGTCAGCGACGGCAGCTTCACCACCACCGACCTCTCCACCGGCCAGCGCAAGCGCCTGGCGCTGGTCAATGCCTGGATCGAGAAGCGCCCGGTGCTGGTCTTCGACGAATGGGCCGCCGACCAGGATCCCACCTTCCGCCGGATCTTTTATACCGAGCTGCTTCCCGAGCTGAAGCGAATGGGCAAGACCATCATCGTGATCTCCCATGACGACCGCTACTTCGACAGCGCCGACCAACTGCTGCGTCTGGCCGGCGGTCGAGTGGTCGAGGAGCTGCAACCGGCCTGAAACGCTCTGCCTGCGAACACGGAAAAAACGATTTTTGTTTTCCGGTTTCGCGCCGACCAAACGTCTCAATGGGAAACCAAATAACAATTATTCCCAATCATGACATCCATAAGAGTACTAGAGAGCATGCCAGCACTCCGCACACTCCCCCGTTTCACCAAGGCTCTAGTGATGCGCAACACCCTGACGCTGCATCCGCGCCTGAGCACCACCGCCCTGGCCATGGCCCTGTTGGCGCCGATCGCCAGCCAGGCCGAAGCGCAGAAGATCCAGTTCGACATCGGCGCCCAGTCCCTGCCCAGCGCCCTGCGCCAGTTCGGCCAGCAGAGCCAGTTGCAGGTGCTCTACAGCGCCGATGAAGTGCAAGGCCTGCGCAGCAACCCGGTCCGCGGCCAACTGAGCGTCGAGGCGGCTCTCGCCGAACTTCTCCGCGGTACCGGCGCCAGCTACAGCCTGCAAGGCTCCAGCGTTACCATCAGCGCCCAGCGCTCGGCGGACTCGGTGGACCTCGGCGACATTACCGTCACCAGCCAGGAGTCGGCCTGGGGCCACGTCAACGGCTACGTGGCCAAGCGCAGCGGTACCGGCACCAAGACCGACACCCCGCTCAAGGAAATCCCCCAGACCATCAACGTGGTCACCCAGGACGAGATCAAGGCGCGCGGTTCGCAGACCGTCACCGAGGCCCTGCGCTACACTCCGGGGATCACCGGCGGCGGCTTCGCCGACCGGGTGAAGATCTTCGACGAGCCGACCTCGCGCGGCTTCAGCCCGGCGCCGATGTACCTCGACGGCCTGCACATGCCCTACGGCGGCGGCAGTACCGGCGGTGCCCTGCAGATCGACCCCTATACCCTGGAACGCATCGAGGTGCTGAAGGGGCCGGCATCGGTGCTCTACGGCCAGAACGAACCGGGCGGTATCGTCAACATGGTGTCCAAGCGTCCCACCGCCACCCCGATCCGCGAAGTGGTGCTCGGCGGCGGCAGCCAGGACCGCCGCTACGGAGCCTTCGACGTCGGCGGCGCGCTCGATGAACAGGGCACCTACCTGTACCGGCTGACCGGTGTGGGCCGGGACATCAACTCGGAGATCGACTATGCCGAGCAGAAACGCTTCATGCTGGCGCCGAGCTTTACCTGGAACCCCAACGAGCAGACCAGCCTGACCTTCTACGGCCAGTACCAGAAGGACAACGACGTGCCCGAGGCCCAAGGCCTGCCGGCCTACGGCACGGTGTTCAGCACGCCCAACGGGCGGATCAAGCGCAGCACCTTCATCGGCGAGCCGGGGCTGAACTCCTACGACCGCGACCAGTTCGTGCTCGGCTATGAGTTCAGCCACGAATTCAACGATGTCTGGACCTTCAAGCAGAACACCCGCTACGCCTATATCGACGACCAGTACGTGGCGCCACTGCACGGTTACAACTTCGTACCCAACCCGAACACCGGTGCCAACGACCAGCGCTATACCACGCGCTATGGCGTCGACTGGTCACAGACCAACAAAGCCTTCGGCATCGACAATATGCTCCAGGCAAAATTCAAGACCGGTGAAATCAGCCACACCGCGCTGGTCGGAGTGGATTACTACCATTACAAGAGCAAATTCCTCGGCCTTTACTCATACGAGAACAGTTCGCCGATCATCGATCTGTACAAGCCGGCCTATGGCAATAAGTTCACCTTCACCAATCCCTATCGCTGGAACCGTACCACCGAGCAGACCGGTCTCTACTTGCAGGACCAGATGAAATGGAACCAGTGGTTCTTGACCCTCGGCGGCCGCTATGACTGGGCCAAGACCGACACCAAGGAAACCGGCGGCAAGGTCGACGCGAAGGACGAGAAGTTCAGCGGCCGCGCCGGCTTCGGCTACGAGTTCAGCAACGGCATCGTGCCCTATGTCAGCTACTCCGAGTCGTTCCAGCCGGTCGGCGGTTTGAACATGGACGAAGGCAACAAGGCCTTCAAGCCGACCACCGGCAAGCAGTACGAGGCCGGCATCAAATACCAGCCGCCGGGGCAGAACAGCTTCATCCAGATGTCGGTCTACCAGATCGACAAGAAGAACGTGCTAACCCTCGATCTCGAGAACCCCAATTTCTACGGGCAGTCCGGCGCCATGCGCTCCAAGGGTTTCGAGTTGGAAGGCAAGGCCAGCCTGACCAACAATCTCGATGTCATCGCCTCGTTCTCGCGCAACGACATCAAGTACACCAAGGACAACGAGGGGCGCAAAGGCCGCCATCCGGCCGGCACGCCGCCGATGACCGCCGCCGTCTGGCTGGACTACACCCTTGGCGGAGACACCATGTTCGCCGGCCTCGGCGCGGGGATCGGCGCGCGCTACACTCGTGGCAGCGACGGCACCGATACAGCCGTCGATCACTTCACCATCCCGTCCTACACCCTGTACGACGGCAAGCTGTCCTACGACTTCGAAAAATCCCCGCTGCACGTAAAGGGCCTGAAGGTGCAGGTCAACCTGGAGAACCTCGAGGACAAGAAGTACGTCAGCCGCTGCGCCGGTATTTGGGACTGCTACTACGGCCAGGGCCGTACCATCACCACCGACCTGACCTACAACTGGTAAGGCGTCTCGGGAGGCCGCTGGCCTCCCTCGCCCCAGCCTTCATGAAAAAAAACCGCCAGGAGAACCTGGCGGTTTTTTTTCATGGCGAATGCCGAAGTCTCAGGGTGCCAGGGCCGCCACCAGCGCGTCGGCGATCATGTCCTTGGCTTCGTCCGCCTCGTCGACGATCGCACCCATGCGCAGGAAGTCATGGGTCATCCCCGGATAGACGCACAACTCCACCCGGGCGCCGCCCTGGCGCAGGTGCTCGGCATAGGCGATGCCCTCGTCATGCAACGGGTCGCACTCCGCGACCAGCAGCAACGTCGGCGCCAGGTCAGCCGGCACCACGCCGAGCAGCGGCGAGAAACGCGGGTCCTGACGGTCCTCGGGGCTACGCTGGTAGTGCTGGTAGAACCACTCCAGGCTGTCCCTCTCCAACAGGTGGCCAACGGCGTAACGCTCGATCGATTGGCGCGTGCGGCTGGCATCGGTGACCGGGTAGATCAGTACCTGCAGACGCGGTTGCGAGGCGTCTCCCCGCAGCGCCAAGCGATGCGACAACACCGCGCACAGACTGCCGCCGACGCTGTCGCCGGCAACCGCCAGGCGTTGCGGATCGATGCCTAGCCGCGCGGCTTCGGCAGCCAACCAGCACCAGGCATCCTCGGCGTCCTCGGCGGCGGTCGGAAAACGCCACTCCGGGGCCAACCGGTAGGCCAGAGAAAGCACCACGCAACCGGCGCGCTCGGCCAGGCTGGCGCACAGCGCGTCGTGGGAGTCCAGGCTGCCGACGACGTAGCCGCCGCCATGCAGGTAGAGCACGCCCGGCAACGGCGGCGACGCGGACAGCCCCTGGGGACTGTAGAGGCGCGCCGGCAACGGCGTACCGTCCCGCGCCGGGACGAACAGTGTCTCGACGCGCGGCAGCGGCTCGTCGAGGCCTGGGTCCATCAACGCCGACGACTGGTCGAACTGCTCGCGCGCCTGTTGCACCGTCAACTGGTGCATGGGCAGGCTCTTGCCACTGCTGCGGCCGTTGCCGACCAGTTCCAGGTATGCCGCGATATCGGGGTTCAAGGCCATTTCATAGTCTCCAACGGGCCGGCCCCGGCGGGGCCGGCCAAAGCTTCGTCATGAATAGACGAGGCTGCCGTGGATTTCTTCAAGCGCCTCCACCAGGGAGTCGAGCACCTCCTGCGCATGGGGTATCTGGAAATGCCCGCACGCGGCGACCCGACCGGCCAGAGGCTGACCACCCAATTGCCGCGACAGCGCCCGCACCTCTTCACCACGCCCGCGCGTCCACCAGCACAGCGGCCGGACCTGGATCGGCGAGCAACTATCCAGTTGCCCGGAGAGTTGCTTGAGCTGCCGGGCGACCAGGAATACCTGGGCCAGTTCGTCGCAGCCCAGCCCTCCCTTCCCGGTCTGGCCGACGCCAAGGCACTCGGCGATGGCGGCGCTGACGTTGTCGCGCTGCTCCAACCCGGCGGCCAGTGGCGGACGGGTTTCCAGGCCGGCGCTGACGCTGACGAAGTCCAGCAGATCCTCGCGCCAGTCATCGGCGGCGGGCGCTTCGGTTCCCGGCACATAGCTGTCTAGCAGACCGAGGAAGGCCACCTGCTGTCCCTGCCGCTCGAGCTCGGCGGCCATTAGCATGCCCAGGGTCCCTCCCAGCGACCAGCCGAGCAGGTGATAGGGACCCTCGGCCTGGCGCTGGCGGATCAGCGCGACGTAATCCTCGGCCATCCGTTGCAGGGAAGCGTCCCGCCAGTTCGGATCCAGCAGCGAGCGGGCCTGGATCGCCAGTACGCTACGGCGGCCATTCAGGCGCCGGGCCAGCGGTTCATAGTCGAACACCGTGCCGAAGCCGGCATGCACGCAGAACAGCGGCGGGCATCCGTCCACCGCCGCGTTCAGCGCCAGGATCGGCGACGGCGGCGCAGCGCTGTCGTCGTACCCGGACAAGGCGGCGATGCTCGGCTTCTGGATCAGGTCGCGCAGCTTCAGGCTGAAGCCCAGCTTCTTCAGGGCACGGGCCTTGGCCACCACCTGCATGCTGAGGATAGAGTCGCCACCCAGTTCGAAGAAGTTGTCGTGCACACCGATCCTTGCGATACCGAGCACTTCCTGCCAGATACCAGCCAGGGCCAGCTCCAGCTCATTGCGCGGCGCCACGTAGGCCTCGCTGGCGGTGACGTCGATGTCCGGCAGCGCCTTGCGGTCGATCTTGCCGTTCGGCGTCAGCGGCATCGCCGGCAGCAGGGCCAGGTGCGCCGGCACCATGTACTCCGGCAGATCGCGCTTGAGGCGCTCGCGCAAGCGCTCGAGCAGGCCCGAGGCGTCCGCGCCATCTTCCGCGACCACATAGCCGAGCAGTTGCTTGCCACTCGCCGCGTCGCGGGCAACCACCACCGCTTCGCGGACCTCGCCGGCATCCTGCAGGCGCGCCTCGATCTCGCCCAGTTCGATGCGGAAGCCCCGCACCTTGACCTGGTTGTCGATGCGCCCGAGGTAGTCGAAGGTGCCATCCTCGCGCTGACGAACCAGGTCGCCGGTGCGATAGAGACGCTCGCCGGCACGGCTGAACGGGTTGGCGACGAAGCGCTCGGCGCTCAACCCCGGCCGCTGCAAATAGCCTCGCGCCAGGCCGACGCCACCGAGGTACAGCTCCCCGGCCACGCCCGCCGGCAACGGGTTCAGGTCAGCGTCCAGGACATAGCCGCAGCGCTCGCCGACGAAGCTGCCGATGGGCGCATAGGCAGCGCCGCATTCGGTGTCCATGGCAGCCTTCCAGATCAGCGGCGTGACCACGGTTTCCGTCGGGCCATAGCCGTTGATGATGTAGCGCGGTTTCAGCGCGCGCTTGGCCAGTTCGAAACCGGCCACCGGCACCGCGTCGCCGCCGAAGCAGTAGATACGTACCGGCGGCGGGTTGCCGTCACGCTCGGCATGCTCGGCCAGCTGTTGCAGATAGACCGGCGGGAACGCGGCAACCGTCACGCCGTGGCGTTGCATCGCCGCGTAGGTCTGCTCCGGCGTCCACAGCGCATCGTCGCGCAGCAGCAGGCTGCCGCCGTGGCCCAGGGCGGTCAGCCAGCGCTCATGGGCGCCGTCGAAAGCGAACGACATGAAGTGCAGCTCGCGATCGGCCGGGGACATCTCGTAGCGCTCGCCGACCGCGTCGATGTGCATCGCCAGAGGACCATGGCTCACCGCGACGCCCTTGGGCAGGCCGGTGGAGCCGGAGGTATAGATGACGTAGGCGAGGTTGGCGGGATGGACCTCGACCTGCGGCGCCTGCGCCGGATGCTCCAGCAGATCCAGGCGGTCCAGGGCCAGGGCGGGCACGCCGGCAGGCACCGGCAATTGCACCAGCGCCTGGCTTTCGCTCAGCAGCAGGGCGATGCCGGAGTCCTGCATCAGGTAAGCCAGTCGCTCACGCGGATACGCCAGGTCCAGCGGCACATAGGCGCCACCGGCCTTGAGCACGGCGAGCAGCGCAACGACCAGTTCGGTGCCGCGCGGCAGCGCCACACCGACCCGCACATCGGCCGCCACGCCGCGCTCGACCAGCGCATGCGCCAGGCGGTTGGCCCGCGCGTCCAGCTCGGCGAACGAGTGGCTGCGCTCGTCGAACACCAGCGCGGTGGCGTCCGGCGTGCGCCGGCTCCACTCGCCGATGCGCTGGTGTACCAGCGGATACCGATCCGGACACGCGCCATCCGCCAACGGCACCCGGGCACTCGGCAAGCCGATGTTGCCCAGGCGGCACTCGGCGTCGCCGCTCAAGGCTGCGAGCAGCCCTTCCATATCCGTGCGCAGGCGCTCGACCGAAGCCACGGCGAAGTGCTCGCGCAGGAACATGTATTCGATCGCCAGGCCGGAATCGTCGCTGGTCACCATCAGGTCCATGGGGAAGTTGGTCAGGCCTGCGCTGCGCATCTCGCCGAAGCGCAGCGAATCGTCGCGCCAGTCACGCAGCGTCCGGTCAACCGGATGGTTCTCGAACACGATGATGCTGTCGAACAGCGATTGACCGCTGCGCCCGGCCCAGCGCTGGATGTCGCTGAGCGGGGTGTACTCCTGCTCGCGCATCTCCAGGTTGTAGTCCTGCAAGGCTCTCAGCCAATCGCCGACGCACTGTTCCGGCGCCACTTCGCAGACCACCGGCAAGGTATTGATGAACAGCCCGAGGATCCGTTCCGACGCCTCCAGGCTGGCCGGCCGACCGGCAACGGTGGCGCCGAAGGACACGCAGCGCTGGCCGCTGTAGCGACTCAGCAGGAGCAGCCAGGCGCCCTGTACCAGGGTATTGAGCGTCACTCGCTGGGATTGGGCGAAACGTTTCAGGTGCTCGGTGGCATCGCTGTCCAGGCGCGTGTACAACGCCTGGTGCCCGTATCCTTCGCGGGCAGCGTTGAAGGCGTCGGCCAGATAGGTCGGCTCGTCCATGCGTGCCAGTTGGCGGCGCCAGAAGGCCTCGCTGGCCTTGCCATCGCGCGCCCGCAGCCAGGCGATGTAGTGCCGGTAAGGGACGGCGGGCGGCAGGCTGCCGCCGGAATAGAGTTCGAGTATCTCGCCGAACAGCTGCGAAGTGCTCCAGCCATCGATGAGAATGTGGTGGTAGGTCCAGATCAACTGGTAGCGATCCTCGCCCAGGCGCAGCAGGCGTATCCGTTGCAGCGGCGGCTGGCCCAGGTCGAAGCCCTTGCGCCGCTCCTGTTGCGCGACCTGTTCCAGCGCTTCGTCGCTTATCGCCCGCCCACGCCAGTCGAGGACCTCGAACGGAAGCCCGGGATCGGCCAGGACAAATTGCAGGGGCTCTTCCTGGTCCAGCCAGAGGAAGCCGCTGCGCAACACTTCATGGCGCTGCGCCACCGCCGACCAGGCGCGTTGCAGGCGCTGCGGATCGAGTCCGTCGACCGCGATGCTCAATTGGTTGATGTACAACTCGGCGTCCGGGCTGTTCAGCCCGAGGAACAGCATGCCCTGCTGCATCGGCGAAAGGCTGTAGAGGTGTTCCAGCCGTTCGTGGGGCAACGGCAGCGCCTGCACTTGCTGCGGCAGCAGATTGTGCAGGACGGCGCCGTCGGGCACGCTCGCCGGCTCTGCGACGGGCGCCGCCGCGCTGCAGCGCTCGGCCAGCTTGCGAATGTTCTGCAACTGGAACAGGTCGCGCGGGCTCAGTTGCAATCCGGCCTGGCGCGCTCGACTGACCACCTGGATCGAGACGATCGAGTCGCCGCCGAGGGCGAAGAAGTTGTCGGTCACGCCAACCCGCTCGCGTCCCAGGACATCCGCCCAGATCGCCGCCAGTTGCCGCTCCGGTTCGCTGGCCGGTGCCACGTATTCGCCGAGTCCGTCTTCCGCCTCGATCTTCGGCAACGCCTTGCGATCCAGCTTGCCGTTCGGACTCAGCGGCATCCGCTCCAGCGCCAGCCACTGCGCCGGCACCATGTATTCCGGCAGGCTTGCCGCCAGGTGCGCGGCCAGCGCTTCGCGCCAGTCGCCGCCCTCGCTCTCCAGCACCACGTAGCCGACCAACTGCCTGCCGTCCACCGCCAGCACCGCCGCCTCGCGCACCCACGGATGCTCCAGCAGGCGCGCCTCGATCTCGCCCAGCTCGATGCGCAAGCCGCGCAGCTTCACCTGGTGGTCGATCCGCCCGGCGTACTCGATCACCCCGTCGGCGCGGTAGCGCGCCAAATCGCCGGTGCGGTACATCCGCTCCCCAGCCACGAACGGGCTGGCGACGAAACGCTCGGCAGTCAGCCCCGGACGCTGGTGGTAGCCACGGGCCAGGCCCCGACCGGCCAGGTACAGCTCGCCGAGCACGCCCACCGGCACCGGCTCCAGGTTGCCATCGAGGATGTAGCAGGCCAGGTTGGCGATCGGCCGGCCGATCGGCACCGCGTCCTTGCCCTCCTCCACGCAGGTCCAGTGGGTGACGTCGATGGCCGCCTCGGTCGGGCCATAGAGGTTATAGAGGCCGGCCTGCGGCAGCTTGGCGAACACCTGCTGCTGCGCGTCCGCCGGCAGCGCCTCGCCGCTGCAAACGATGCGTTTCAGGCTGGTGCAGGAGGCGACGTCTTCATCCTGCAGGAAGGCCTGCAGCATCGACGGCACGAAGTGCAGCGTATCGACCCCTTCGCGGTTGATCAGCTTCACCAGCTTCGCCGGGTCGCGATGGTCGCCCGGCGCGGCCACCACCAAACGCGCCCCGCTCATCAGCGGCCAGAAGAACTCCCAGACCGACACGTCGAAGCTGAACGGGGTTTTCTGCAACACCGTGTCACCGACGCCCAGGCCATAGGCCTGCTGCATCCAGCACAAACGGTTGCTCAGCGCCGAATGGCGGTTGCCGGCGCCCTTGGGCTTACCGGTGGAACCGGAGGTGTAGATGACATAGGCGAGGTTCTCGCCATCGAGATGAATATCCGGGTTCGCCTCACTGTAATCCTCGAACCAGGGCGCACCGCGATCCAGGTCGATCCGCTGCACGCCTTGCGCCAGCGGCAGCTTCAGGTGCGACTGGCTGAGCAGCAGCTCCACACCGCTGTCCTCCAGCATGTAGGCCTGGCGCTCCTCGGGATACTCCGGGTCCACCGGCACGTAGGCGCCGCCGGCCTTGAGGATCGCCATCAGGGCCACGACCATCTCGATAGAACGTTCCATGGCCACGCCCACCAGGCGGTCCGCGCCGATCCCGCGCTCGATCAGGGCATGCGCCAGGCGGTTGGCCCGGCGGTTCAGCTCGGCGTAGTCCAGGCGCTCCTCGCCGAAGGCCAGCGCCGGCGCCGTCGGTGTGCGCTCGACCTGCTCCTCGAACAACCGGTGCACGCCGCGTTGCAGCGGGTACTCGGC
>NZ_JBQENS010000018.1:0-18635 GCF_052044465.1 Pseudomonas sp. 22490
CGCAGACGATCCCGAAGCCAAAAAGCACGTCGAGCAAGCTTCTAGGAGTAACAAAGAATGACGACCTTCTGGAGTCTGTACATTACAGCTCTCACCCTCGGCACCCTGCTGGCGCTGACCTGGCTGATCTTCGCCACCCGCAAGGGCCAGCGCAGCAGCACCACCGACGAGACCGTGGGCCACTCCTACGACGGCATCGAGGAGTACGACAACCCGCTGCCGAAGTGGTGGTTCATGCTGTTCGTCGGCACCCTGGTGTTCGCCGTGGGGTACCTGGCCCTGTACCCGGGCCTGGGCACCTGGAAAGGCCTGATGCCGGGCTACCAGTCCGCCGACGAATTCGCCGACAAGGAAAAAGGCTGGACCGGCGTCCACCAGTGGGAAAAGGAAATGGCCAAGGCCGACGAGAAGTACGGCCCGATCTTCGCCAAATTCGCCGCGATGCCCATCGAGGAAGTCGCCAAGGATCCGCAGGCGGTGAAAATGGGCGGTCGCCTGTTCGCCTCCAACTGCTCGATCTGCCACGGCTCCGACGCCAAGGGCGCCTACGGCTTCCCCAACCTGACCGACGCCGACTGGCGCTGGGGCGGCGAGCCGGAAACCATCAAGACCACCATCATGGCTGGCCGCCACGCCGCCATGCCGGCCTGGGGTGAAGTGATCGGCGAGGAAGGCGTGAAGAACGTCGCCGCTTTCGTCCTCACCCAGATGGATGGCCGTAAGCTGCCGGAAGGCGCCAAGGCAGACATCGAGGCCGGCAAGCAGGTCTTCGCTACCACCTGCGTCGCCTGCCACGGTCCGGAAGGCAAGGGCACCCCGGCGATGGGCGCTCCCGATCTGACCCACCCCGGCGCGTTCATCTACGGCTCCAGCTTCGCGCAACTGCAGCAGACCATCCGCTACGGTCGCCAGGGTGTGATGCCGGCGCAACAGGAACACCTGGGCAACGACAAGGTGCACCTGCTGGCCGCCTACGTATACAGCCTGTCGCACGGCGAGAAGAGCGCCGAATAAGCGCTCCCTCCCCCACGACCCAGACGGCGCCGGCAACCCCGGCGCCGTTTTATTTTGTGCAAAAGAAAAGCGCGAATGGGACAATACGCGACCAAAAGTCGCACAGTTACCGCAAAAAGCCTGATAGATCAGGCGTATAATCAGTAGGCGTGCAACTATTTTCTGACCCTGTCGGCATGTACCGGCCGGGCGCCCCCCACTGCCGTGGTACGCACTGATGAGCAAACAGATTCCCGTTCAAGACGTCACCCCGCCTGCCAAGGGCGACACCAATAACAACGATCTCTACGCCAAGCGCGAGAAGATCTACACCCGGGCCTTCACCGGTATCTTCCGCCGACTGCGCATGGTGGGCGGTGCGGCGCTCTTCCTCCTCTACTTCGGTACCGTCTGGCTCAACTGGAGCGGCCGCCAGGCCGTCTGGTGGGACCTGCCCGAGCGCAAGTTCTACATCTTCGGCGCCACCTTCTGGCCGCAGGACTTCATGCTGCTGTCCTGGCTGCTGATCGTCTGCGCCTTCGGCCTGTTCTTCATCACCGTGTTCGCCGGTCGCGTCTGGTGCGGCTATACCTGCCCGCAGAGCGTGTGGACCTGGATCTACATGTGGTGCGAGAAGGTCACCGAAGGCGACCGCAACCAGCGCATCAAGCTGGACAAGGCCCCGATGAGCGGCAACAAGCTGCTGCGCAAGACCGCCAAGCACAGCCTGTGGCTGCTGATCGGCCTGGTCACCGGCCTGACCTTCGTCGGCTACTTCTCGCCGATCCGCGAGCTGATTCCCGAGCTGCTCACCGGCCAGGCCGACGGCTGGGCCTACTTCTGGGTCGGCTTCTTCACCCTGGCCACCTACGGCAACGCCGGCTGGCTGCGCGAGCAGGTGTGCATCTACATGTGCCCCTACGCGCGCTTCCAGAGCGTGATGTTCGACAAGGACACCCTGATCGTCTCCTACGATCCGCGTCGCGGCGAGAAGCGCGGCCCGCGCAAGAAGTCCCTCGACTACAAGGCCCAGGGCCTGGGCGACTGCATCGACTGCACGATGTGCGTGCAGGTCTGCCCGACCGGCATCGACATCCGCGACGGCCTGCAGATCGAGTGCATCGGCTGCGCCGCGTGCATCGACGCCTGCGACAGCATCATGGAGAAGATGAACTACCCGAAAGGGCTGATCAGCTACACCACCGAGCACAACCTCAACGGCCAGAAGACCCACCTGGCCCGGCCGCGCCTGATCGGCTACGCCATCGCCCTAGTGCTGATGATTTCCGCCCTGATCACCGCGGTGGTCCTGCGTCCGCTGGTCGGCTTCGACGTCAGCAAGGACCGCGTGCTCTACCGCGAGAACGAACTCGGCCGCATCGAGAACGTGTACAGCCTGAAGATCATGAACAAGGATCAGCAGGACCACACCTACATCCTCGGCGCCAAGGGCCTCGAAGGCCTGACCCTGGAAGGCCGGCGCGAGCTGAAGGTGGCGGCGGGCGACATCCTCAACCTGCCGATGGAACTGTCCATCGAGCCGGAGAAGCTGCCTTCGACCACCAACGAGATCGTCTTCACCATCGAGTCGGCCGACGACCCGAGCATCCATAAAGAAGCGAAGAGTCGCTTCATTGGCCCACGCACCCGTTGAGTAACTTGAGCATGCAGTCCGAGACCCACCCTCAACCCTGGTACAAACACTTCTGGGCCTGGTTCATCGTGGCCCTCCTGGCGACCTCGGTGGTGCTCGGGCTGAGCCTGGTCACCATCGCGGTGCGCAACCAGGACACCCTGGTCACCGACAACTACTACGAGGCCGGCAAGGGCATCAACCGCTCCCTGGAACGCGAGAACCTGGCCGTACGCCTGCAAGTGCACGCCAAGGTCAAGGTCGACGACCTGACCGGCGAAGTCGAAGTGCGCCTGACCGGCAACAGCCGTCCGGAGCAGCTCACCCTCAACCTGATCTCGCCGACCCAGCCGGAGAAGGACCGCCGCGTGGAGCTGCTGCGCAGCAACTCCGACCGCGAGCGCTACGTCGGGCAACTGACCGACGCCGTCGAGGGCCGTCGCTTCGTCGAACTGCTCGGCCAGGAAGGCAGCGGCCAGTGGCGCCTGTTCGAGGAAGAGGTGGTATCGCCGACCGTGGTCATGGAGCTGGGTGACGAACCGCTCCAGGGAGCAGAAGCGAAGCGCCCATGAGCGCCCCCCTGCCCTGCTACCACTGCGGCTTGCCGGTCCCCGCCGGTAGCCGCTTCGAGGCCCGCGTGCTCGGCGAGACGCGGGCCATGTGCTGTCCGGGCTGCCAGGCGGTGGCCGAGGCCATCGTCGCCGGCGGCCTGGAAAGCTACTACCGGCACCGCAGCGAAAACGCCGCCAACCCCGAAGCCTTGCCCAAGGCGCTCAGCGAAGAGTTGCAGCTCTACGACCGCCCGGACGTACAGGGCGGCTTCGTCCGCCATGAGGGCGAGCTGGCGGAAACCAGCCTGATGATCGAAGGCATCAGTTGCGCCGCCTGCGGCTGGCTGATCGAGAAGCACCTGCGCCAGTTGCCTGGCGTGGCCGAGGCGCGGCTCAACCTGTCCAACCATCGCCTGCACGTGCGCTGGCAGGACAGCCAGTTGCCGCTCAGCCAGTTGCTCGGCGAACTGCGCCAGATCGGCTATGCCGGCCATCCCTACCAACCCGACCACGCCACCGAGCGCCTGGCCATGGAGAACCGCCGCGCCCTGCGCCAGCTCGGTGTCGCCGGGCTGCTGTGGATCCAGGTGATGATGGCGGTGATGGCGACCTGGCCGGAATTCAACCTCGACCTTTCCGCCGGCATGGACCGCATCCTGCGCTGGGTCAGCCTGATCCTCACCACGCCGATCGTCTTCTACTGCTGCGGCCAGTTCTTCCGTGGCGCCCTGCGCGACCTGCGCACCCGCCACCTGACCATGGACGTCTCGGTGTCGCTGGCGATCGGCGGCGCCTACGTCGCCGGCATCTGGTCGACGATCACCGGCCAGGGCGAGCTGTATTTCGACGCGGTCGGCATGTTCGCCCTGTTCCTCCTCGCCGGCCGCTACCTCGAACGCCGCGCGCGGGAGCGCACCGCCGCCTCCACCGCGCAACTGGTCAACCTGCTGCCGGCGTCCTGCCTGCGCCTGGACGCCGCCAACCAGGGCGAGCGCATCCTGCTCAGCGAACTGCGCGTCGGCGACCGCGTGCTGGTACCGCCAGGCGCCGTGCTGCCGGCCGACGGAGTGATCCTCGACGGCCAGTCCAGCGTCGACGAGTCGCTGCTCACCGGCGAGTACCTGCCCCATCCACGCCAGGCCGGCGACACCGTCACCGGCGGTACCCTGAACGTCGAGGGGCCGCTGACCGTCGAGGTCGGCGCCCTTGGCGACGACAGCCGCCTGTCGGCCATCGTCCGCCTGCTGGAACGCGCCCAGGCGGACAAGCCGCGCCTGGCGGAACTGGCCGACAAGGTGGCGCAGTGGTTCCTGCTCATCGTCCTGCTGGTCGCCGCAGCGGTCGGCGCGCTGTGGTGGCAGGTCGACCACCAGCGCGCCTTCTGGGTGGTGCTGTCGCTGCTGGTCGCCACCTGCCCCTGCGCCCTGTCGCTGGCCACGCCCACCGCGCTCACCGCGGCCACCGGCAGCCTGCACAAGCTCGGCCTGCTGATCACGCGCGGGCACGTGCTGGAAGGGCTGAACCACATCGACACGGTAATCTTCGACAAGACCGGCACCCTCACCGAAGGCCGCCTGACGCTCAAGCAGGTGCTACCCCTGCGCGATCTCGACGCGGATCGCTGCCTGGCCCTCGCCGCCGCCCTCGAGAACCGTTCCGAACACCCCATCGCCCGCGCCTTCGGCCGTGCGCCGGAGGCCGCCGACAGCGTCGCAAGCCATCCGGGACTGGGCCTCGAAGGCCTGGTGGAAGGCCGCCGCCTGCGCATCGGCCAGGCCGCCTTCGTCAGCAACCTGGGCGGCAGCGCCACGCCCGCGATGCCCGGCGACTCCGGACAGTGGCTGCTGCTCGGCGACGAGCAGGGACCGCTGGCCTGGTTCGGTCTCGACGACCGCCTGCGCAGCGACGCCCCCGCCCTGCTCGCCGCCTGCAAGGCGCGCGGCTGGCGCACCCTCCTGCTATCCGGTGACGCCTCGCCGATGGTCGCCAGCGTCGCTGCCGAACTGGGCATCGACGAAGCCCGCGGCGGCCTGACCCCGGACGACAAGCTGGCCATGCTCGAACGCCTGCACGGCGAGGGCCGCCGGGTGCTGATGCTCGGCGACGGAGTCAACGACGTACCGGTGCTCGCCGGTGCCGACATCAGCGTCGCCATGGGCAGCGCCACCGACCTGGCCAAGACCAGCGCCGACGCGGTGCTCCTGTCCAACCGCCTGGACAGCCTGGTGCAGGCTTTCCGGCTGGCGCGCCGCACCCGCCATATCATCATCGAGAACCTGGCCTGGGCCAGCCTGTACAATGGCCTGGTCCTGCCCTTCGCCGCGCTCGGCTGGATCACCCCGGGCTGGGCGGCGATCGGCATGTCGGTCAGTTCGCTGCTGGTGGTGGTCAACGCCCTGCGGCTGACCCGAATCCCTTCGCCGAGGTCCGTATGGCCGCGCTCTACATCCTGATCCCCGTCGCGATCGTCATCGTCGCCATCGCCATCTACGTGTTCTTCTGGGCGGTGGACAGCGGCCAGTACGACGATCTCGACGGCCCCGCCCACAGCATTCTCTTCGACGACGAAGACCCGAAGCACCAGGCCGGCGTCGACGAAGCGGAGAAGCCGTCGAAACCGGAGGACCGACCGCGTGGCTGAACTGGCGCCGCTGCTGGTTTCCGCGCTGATCCTCGGCCTGCTCGGGGGAGGCCACTGCCTGGGCATGTGCGGCGGCCTGATGGGCGCCCTGACCCTGGCCATTCCCGCCGAACAGCGCGGCCGTCGTCTGCGCCTGCTGCTGGCCTACAACCTCGGCCGCATCCTCAGCTACGCCTGCGCCGGCCTGCTGCTCGGCCTGGCCGGCTGGGCGGTGGCGCGCACCCCGTTGGCCGGCGCGCTGCGGGTGGTCGCCGGGCTGCTGCTGATCGCCATGGGACTCTACCTGGCCGGCTGGTGGAGCGGCCTGACCCGCGTCGAGGCGCTCGGTCGCGGCCTCTGGCGCCACCTGGAACCCTTCGCCCGGCGCCTGCTGCCGGTCTCCAGCCTGCCACGGGCCCTGCTGCTCGGTGCGATCTGGGGCTGGCTGCCCTGCGGGCTGGTCTACAGCACCCTGCTCTGGGCCACCAGCCAGGGATCGGCACTGGACAGCGCGCTGCTGATGCTGGCGTTCGGCCTCGGCACCTGGCCGGTACTGCTGGCCACCGGCATGGCCGCCGAACGGGTGACCGCCCTGCTACGCCGTCGCGGCGTACGCATCGTGGGCGGCCTGATGGTCATCCTTTTCGGCCTCTGGACCCTCCCAGGACCGCACCAGGCCTGGCTGATGGGGCATTGACGGACGCCCGTCCCAACATCGGGTGACACATCCTGTATACATTCACCCGCTTGATACAAATCAACAGGCCTTCCCGGCGCAATCCCTAGACTTCCCGACTAAAGCTCGCCAACTGGGGATCTCTGGCATGCTCGACACCATTCGCTGGGACGCTGACCTGATTCGGCGCTACGACCTTTCCGGCCCGCGTTACACCTCCTATCCGACCGCCGTGCAGTTCCACGAAGGCATCGGCCCGTTCGACCAGTTGCACGCCCTGCGCGACAGCCGGAAGGCCGGACACCCCCTGTCGCTCTACGTGCACATCCCGTTCTGCGCCAACATCTGCTACTACTGCGCCTGCAACAAGGTGATCACCAAGGATCGCGGGCGCAGCGCGCCGTACCTTGCGCGCCTGGTCCGCGAGATCGAGATCGTCAGCCGCCACCTCTCCCGCGAGCAGGTGGTCGAGCAACTGCACTTCGGTGGCGGAACCCCGACCTTCCTCAGTCCCGGCCAGTTGCGCGAACTCATGTCGCAATTGCGCACCCACCTCAACCTGCTGGACGACGATTCGGGCGACTACGGCATCGAGATCGACCCGCGCGAGGCCGACTGGTCGACCATGGGCCTGCTCCGCGAACTCGGTTTCAACCGCGTCAGCCTCGGCGTACAGGACTTCGACATGGAGGTGCAGAAGGCGGTCAACCGCATGCAGACCCCGGAGGAGACCCGTACCATCGTCGAGGCCGCGCGCACCCTGCAGTACCGCTCGATCAACCTCGACCTGATCTACGGACTGCCGAAACAGACGCCGGACAGCTTCGCCCGCACGGTCGACGAAGTGATCGCGCTACAGCCGGATCGCCTCTCGGTGTTCAACTACGCCCACCTGCCCGAGCGTTTCATGCCGCAGCGGCGGATCAACGCCGACGACCTGCCGAGCCCGGGCCAGAAGCTGGAAATGCTCCAGCGCACCACCGAGCAACTCGCCGCGGCGGGCTACCGCTATATCGGCATGGATCACTTCGCCCTGCCCGACGACGAGCTGGCCAGCGCCCAGGAAGACGGCACCCTGCAACGCAATTTCCAGGGCTACACCACGCACGGGCACTGTGACCTGGTAGGTCTCGGGGTCTCGGCGATCAGCCAGATCGGCGACCTCTACAGCCAGAACAGCAGCGACATCAACGACTACCAGACCAGCCTCGACAACGGCCAGTTGGCGATCCGTCGCGGCCTGCACTGCAACAGCGACGACCGGGTGCGGCGCGCGGTGATCCAGCAACTGATCTGCCACTTCGAACTGGCCTTCGAGGATATCGAGACAGAGTTCGGCATCGACTTCCGCAGTTACTTCGCCGAGCTGTGGCCCGATCTCGAACGCTTCGCCGCCGACGGCCTGATCCGCCTGGACGCCAAGGGCATCGACATCACGTCTTCCGGACGTCTGCTGGTGCGTTCGATCTGCATGCTGTTCGACCGCTACCTGCCCAGCCTCAACCGGCAGCGCTTCTCCCGGGTGATCTGAAAGCGCACCGCCCTGCCCGCACGACAGGGCGGTGAATCCCCGCCCCTTCTACCGGCTGCCCATGACCTTCATGATCAGCGCCGGGTCGCTGATGCCCATCTCCTTGATGGCCGATGCCATCGCTGCCGTCGCCGTCTGCAGGGCGGAGTTGAGTTGTTGCAGCTCCTTCTGCAACTCAGGCACGCGAGCCTCCTTCGCCCCCGGATCGGACGACCTCATGGCCTCCTGCAGCTCCCTGAGCTTCTCTTCGATCTTCTTCTTCAACTCGCGGATCATCTTCACCATCGGCCGCAACTCCTGCGGGATATCCTCGTCCTCCTCCTCCACCGGCACCCCCATGGTAGCGGCCAGCTCGCGCCCTGCCTGGGAAAGCTGTACATGCTGATCGGCGGCGTCGGTGCCGGCGGCCGGGTCTTCCGCCTGCTCGGCGGTGCCGGTCCGCGCGGCCTTGGCGTCCGCGGCGGCGCGCGATGAGGGCAGCACCTGGGTGGTGATCCAGCCACTGAGGGTCAACATTCCAGTCACTCCGGGAAAAATGGAATTCTTCCATTGGATCGGCCCACGCGTCGCGAACTTGAGCCCCCTTTTCGTCGCCCCTTGACAGGGTGCGACAGGTAGTCGCAGTTGTTTGACGCAAGTCACTGATTGGAAACGCCATCGGCCTGTCAGAAATGGTCGTTGCCAGACCTATGGCTGGCACCCGCATCGCGGCTGCGTTACCCTTACTCCTGTTGTGCCTTTAACCTAGCAAGGACCCCTCAATGGCCGAAACCATCAAGGTGCGCGCACTGCCCCAAGCACACTGCAAGGATTGCAGTCTGGCCCCGCTGTGCCTCCCCCTGTCGCTGACCGTGGAAGACATGGATTCGCTGGACGAGATCGTCAAGCGCGGTCGTCCCCTGAAGAAAGGCGAATTCCTGTTCCGCCAGGGTGATCCTTTCGGCTCGGTCTTTGCCGTGCGCTCCGGCGCCCTGAAAACCTTCAGCATCACCGATGCCGGCGAAGAGCAGATCACCGGCTTCCACCTGCCCAGCGAGCTGGTCGGCCTGTCCGGGATGGATACCGAGACCTATCCGGTATCCGCCCAGGCCCTGGAAACCACCTCGGTCTGCGAGATTCCCTTCGAGCGCCTGGACGAACTGTCCGAGCAGCTGCCGCAGCTGCGCCGTCAACTGATGCGTCTGATGAGCCGGGAAATCCGCGATGACCAGCAGATGATGCTGCTGCTGTCGAAGAAGACTGCCGACGAGCGCATCGCCACCTTCCTGGTCAACCTGTCGGCGCGCTTCCGTGCCCGTGGCTTCTCCGCCCAGCAGTTCCGCCTGGCCATGTCGCGCAACGAGATCGGCAACTATCTCGGCCTGGCCGTGGAAACCGTGTCGCGGGTCTTCACCCGCTTCCAGCAGAACGGCCTGATCAGCGCGGAAGGCAAGGAAGTGCACATCCTCGACTCCATCGAGCTGTGCGCCCTCGCCGGCGGCCAGCTGGAAGGCTGAAGCGCCTGCGAACCGCCAACGGGCCCGCCTCAGCGCGGGCCCGTTGTATGATGGGCCCCGAAAAACGCCCAGCCCAGGATCTTCCATGATTTTCGACGAGTTCACCCTCAAGTCGCAGATCCGCGCCGTGCCGGACTTTCCCAAGCCCGGCGTGGTGTTCCGCGACATCACCCCGCTGTTCCAGTCGCCACGCGCGCTGCGCATGACCGTGGACAGCTTCGTCCAGCGCTACATCGAGGCCGATTTCAGCCACATCGGCGCCATGGATGCCCGCGGCTTCCTCATCGGCTCGGCGGTGGCCTATGCGCTGAACAAGCCGCTGGTCCTGTTCCGCAAGCAGGGCAAGCTACCCGCCGACGTACTCGCCGAGGGCTACCAGACCGAATACGGCGAGGCCTTCCTCGAAGTACATGCCGACAGCCTCTGCGAAGGCGACAGCGTACTGATCTTCGACGACCTCATCGCCACCGGCGGGACCCTGCTGGCGGCCGCGAGCCTGGTACGACGCCTCGGGGCCAGGGTCTTCGAGGCCGCGGCGATCATCGACCTGCCGGAACTCGGCGGCTCCACTCGCCTGCAGGACGCCGGCATCTCCACCTTCAGTCTCACCGCGTTCGCTCTCGACGAGCGTTGATACGCCGGGGGGCGCCCTGGCGCCCCGCGCTCGCTCCTTGCGCCCCATCTTCCGTCTGGTCGAGCCGACCTGGCCATTAATGACTTCGAAATGGCCAGGAATGACCTCCCGCTGTTGGACAATCCTGCAATAATTACATCAGCTAATGACACATTCAGAGGTGTTATAGCGAGCTCGCCATAGGGAACCCGAGGAAACCTGCGCGTTTCCCCTCCCCAGAACAACAAAAGGAGTTAGCCATGACTGCCACTGGCACCGCCTCCCCGGTTCGCGCCAATTTCCCCGTGCGGCGGATGGATTTCAGCTTCAGCGAAACCCCGAAGTACTGGTGGGACGGCCAACCCTTCATGACCCAGTTCATGAACAACCTGTCTTCGCTTTTCCCCTACGGCGAAAAATTCTTCGTCGATAGCGTGCGCGCGGTGCGCGACCGCCTGGAGGATCCGCAACTGAAGAAGGACGTCAGCGCCTTCATCGGCCAGGAGGCGATGCACTCGAAGGAGCATGCCGCCTACAACGAATATGCCGAGGAGCACGGGGTCGACCTGGAGTGCCTCGAACTGCGGATCAAGGTCCTGCTGGAAAACGTCAGCAAGGTCACCACCAGGAAACACCAGTTGGCGATCACCTGCGCCCTCGAGCATTTCACCGCGACCATGGCCGCGCAGCTGCTCAAGCGCGAAGACCTGACCATCCAGATGCAGTCGCCGAAGATGTACAAGCTGTGGATGTGGCATGCCATCGAGGAGAACGAACACAAGAACGTCGCCTACGATGTGTACCAGAAAGTCTACGGCGGCTACTTCACCCGGGTTCTGGTGATGATGCTGACCACCCTGATGTTCTTCGGCGTCATCGGCTGGTTCCAGCTCGACCTGCTACGCAAGGACGGCCAATTGTTCAACTGGCGCTCCTGGAAGCATGGCCTGGGCACCCTGTTCGGCCTGCGCAAGGGCTTCTTCACCCGCCTGCTGCTGCCCTACCTGGACTACTACCGGCCGGGCTTCCACCCCAGCGACCACGACACCGCGAAACTGGAGAAATACTGGAAGGACAAACTGGCCTTCGCCGATTGAAGCCCGCCTCCGCCAGTGCCGCTCCGCCCCCGACGCCAGGCCCCGCCTGGCGTTTCTTATTCGAGAGAAGAACAGGATATTGCACACGGAAAAGCCTCCGTTTCGACTACCGTTCCTGAATCCGCCATTTTACGGAGGAAATAATTAGTCAATTCCTATCGATTGGCTTTTTACGATGCCCTGAGGTAATATCATGTTCATTATGTTGAACACTAAGGCATTACCTATCCCCACTTCCCGCCTGGTCTCCCGCGAGCGTCACTGGACCGGCGACCTCTAGCTCCCTCCCTCGACACCTGCTGTCGGTGGCGACCGCCCCTGCGCTTCGGGGTCTTTCCCGCCCCTCGCCACCGCTCTTCGTCATCTTTGGCCGCGGCCTCCATTCCGCGGTGCCCATGGGAGGGCAACATGCGTTCCTGGATCTATCTGTTACTGGCTATCGGCGCCGAAGTGATCGGCACCACCTCGATGAAACTGGCCGCCACCCACGCCCCTGTCGCAGGCATGCTGCTGATGTACGGGATGATCGGCCTGTCCTATTTCTTCCTCGCCCTGGCGGTCAAGCGTGTCCCCGTCGGAGTCGCCTACGCCCTTTGGGAAGGCATTGGCATCGTCCTGATCACGGCGGTCAGCGTCGCCTGGCTGGGCGAAAGCATCGGCCTGTACAAGGCCGTCGGCCTCGGCGTGATGATCGCCGGCATCCTGCTGATCAAGTCCGGCACCCGCAACGCCAGCGGCACGCCGGCGCAGCCCCGTGGGGAGGCCGTCACATGCTGACCCTGAACTGGATTCCCTTCGCCTGGCTCGGCCTGGCGATCGCCCTCGAGGTCGTCGCCAACCTGCTGTTGAAATACTCCGACGGTTTCCGCAGGCGCAGCCTCGGGATCGCCTCGATCCTCTGCGTGATGGCCGCCTTCACCGCGCTGGCGCAGGCGGTGAAGGACATCGAGCTGTCACTCGCCTATGCGATCTGGGGCGGCTTCGGCATCCTCGCCACCGTCGCCATGGGCTGGGCGCTGTTCGGCCAGCGCCTGGCCTGGCGCGGCTGGCTCGGCCTGTTGCTGCTGCTGGCCGGCATGAGCCTGCTCAAGCTGGCCTGACGCCTCGGCGTCCAACGAAACGCCCATCATCTGCAGGACCGCGGCGCCGGTGAACAACAGCAGTATCTGTTCCTCACCCAAGGCGCAGATTTCCCGACGCCGCTCCGGCTGGCCGATATAGTCCAGCGACAACTGAAACAGCTGGCGGCCGATCAGGCTGGAGAGGCGGCGGATGGTCGCCTCGCTCACCGCCGGCAACAACCTGAATTCGATGATGTCCTCCGACATGTCCTCGGCGAACTCATCCATGATCTGACGCAGGGCACCACGCAGCACCGGCGAAGCCCCATGCAGTTCGCGCACGCCGACGATGAACGCGGCGGGATTGCTCTCCACGAAGTCGAAGAACAGCCGCACCGTCTCCCGGCAGACCCGCCGCCCCCTTTCCAGGTCCAGCCCGAACGGCGTCGTCTGCGCTCGGGCGCTGGGCGCCGCACGAGTCGCGGCCTCGCGGCGAAGCTGGCGCAGCGGCTGGCGCAGCTGGGTAGAGATGTCGCGGATCATGGTCAGGCCAAGATCGTCGATATCGCGGAAATGCCGATAGAAGGTGTTCGGATTCAGGCCCGCCTCGCGCGCCAGCTCGCGCAAGCCGATGGCCCCCAGGCTGCGGCTGCTGCTGCCCAGGCGCAAGGCCGCCTCCAGCAAGGCGCGTTTGCCGGGAGCGTCGGCAACCCTGTCCTTCGTTTCGTTCATATCGCTCATGTTCCACCTGGTTGTTTCCATGCGCCACAAGTTCGGCCGTTGCGCCGCGCCGACCCTACCTAAGGTTGGCTTGACCCTGAAGTATACAGATGTCTACATTCGCAGGTAGACGAGTGTATACGCCAGCAAACAATCATAACAGGAGCTTGGCCATGAGTACCCAACCCACCCCTGCCGCCGCCCGGCACTGCAAGGTCGCCATCATCGGCACCGGTTTCTCCGGGCTGGGGATGGCGATCCGTCTCCGCCAGGAAGGCGAGGACGACTTCCTGATCTTCGAAAAGGACGCCGGCGTCGGCGGCACCTGGAGAGTCAACAACTACCCTGGTTGCGCCTGCGACGTGCAATCCCACGTCTATTCCTTCTCCTTCGAAGCGAACCCGGAGTGGACGCGGATGTTCGCCCGCCAGCCGGAAATCCGCGCCTATCTGGAGAAGTGCTGGGAAAAATACCGCTTGCAGGAAAAGACCCTGCTGAACACCGAGATCGGCAAACTGGCCTGGGACGAGCGGCAAAGCCTCTGGCACCTGCATGACGCCCAGGGCAACCATTACACCGCGAACGCCGTGGTTTCCGGCATGGGCGGCCTGTCCACCCCGGCCTATCCACGCCTCGATGGCCTGGAGAACTTCCAGGGCAAGGTCTTCCATTCCCAGCAGTGGGACCATGACTACGACCTCAAGGGCAAGCGCGTGGCGGTGATCGGCACCGGCGCCTCGGCGATCCAGTTCGTCCCGGAGATCCAGCCGCTGGTGGCCGCGCTCGATCTCTACCAGCGCACTCCGCCATGGATCCTGCCCAAACCCGACCGGGCAATCAGCGAAACCGAGCGCCGGCGCTTCCGGCGCTTCCCGCTGGTGCAGAAGCTCTGGCGCGGCGGCCTCTACAGCCTGCTCGAAGGGCGGGTGCTGGGCTTCACCTTCGCCCCGCAGGTAATGAAGCTGGTGCAGCGCCTGGCGATCCGCCACATCCACAAGCAGATCAAGGATCCGGAACTGCGCCGCAAGGTCACGCCGGACTACACCATCGGCTGCAAGCGCATCCTCATGTCGCACAACTACTACCCTGCCCTGGCTGCCGCCAACTCCACGGTGATCACCGAAGGCATCCGCGCCGTCACCGCCAATGGAATCGTCGACGGCAACGGCCGGGAACGCGAGGTCGACGCGATCATCTTCGGTACCGGCTTCACCGCCAACGACCCTATCCCCCGCGGAGTGGTCTTCGGTCGCGACGGCCGCGACCTGCTGGACAGCTGGACCAAGGGCCCGGAAGCCTACAAGGGCACTACCACCGCCGGCTTCCCCAACCTGTTCTTCCTGATGGGACCGAACACCGGCCTCGGCCACAACTCGATGGTCTACATGATCGAGTCGCAGATCGCCTACGTCCTCGATGCGCTGAAGCTGATGAAGCGCCGCGAACTGCTCAGTCTCGAGGTCAAGGCCCCGGTGCAGGAACGCTACAACGAATACCTCCAGCGCAAGCTGGACCGCAGCGTCTGGAGCGTGGGCGGTTGCAAGAGCTGGTACCTGCATCCGGTCAGCGGCCGCAACTGCACCCTGTGGCCGGGATTCACCTGGCGCTTCCGTGCCCTGACCCGGCAGTTCGACGCCTCCGCCTACCACCTCACCACGACACCGCTCGCCGCCCTGAGCAACGAAGCCCGCCAACAGGCCGAAGGGGTACCCGCATGAAGTCGTTCGAAAACAAAGTCGCCGCCATCACCGGCGCAGGCTCGGGCATCGGTCGCGCCCTGGCCGTGGAGCTGGGCAGGCAGGGTTGTCACCTGGCCCTGGCCGACGTCAATGCCGCAGCTCTCGAGGAAACCCGCCAATTGCTCGCCAGCAGCGGGGTACGCGTCTCCACCGCGGTCGTCGACGTGGCCGACCGCGAGCAGGTGCAGGCCTGGGCCGACAAGGCGGCCAGCGAACATGGCCGGGTGAACCTGATTTTCAACAACGCGGGCGTCGCCCACGCAGGTACCGTGGAAGGCAGCGACTACTCGGAATACGAGTGGATCATGAACATCAACTTCTGGGGCGTGGTGAACGGCACCAAGGCGTTCCTTCCGCACCTGAAGGCCTCCGGCAACGGCCACGTGGTCAATGTCTCCAGCGTCTTCGGGCTGTTCGCCCAGCCCGGCATGAGCGCCTACAACGCCACCAAGTACGCGGTGCGCGGCTTCACCGAGTCGTTGCGCCAGGAACTGGACATGGAGGACTCCGGCGTCTCCGCCAGTTGCGTGCATCCCGGCGGGATCAAGACCAACATCGCCAAGACCGCGCGAATGAACGAGAGCATGGCCAAGGTCACCGGCCAGGCTCCGGACAAGGCTCGCGAGCAATTCAACGACCAGTTGCTGCGGACCACCCCGGAGAAGGCCGCCCAGGTCATCCTGCGCGGCGTGCAGCGCGACAGCCGGCGCATCCTGATCGGCACCGACGCCCACGCGATCGACGTGATGCTGCGCCTGGCACCAGTGCTCTACCAGCGCCTGGTCACCGCCAGCATGCGCCTGGCAGCGCGCTTCGCGCCGCGCCCGAAGAGCCCCCAGGGCGCCCGCGAAGCCAGCGAGTGAACAGGCCCGCCGGGTAGCCGCTAGGCTGCCCGGCACGTCATACTCGACGGCCAGTCTCCAGGGTACGGCCGTCATGAACCCTCCCCTTCCTCACTTCCGCTACCATCCCGAACCGCTCGCCAGCGGCAGCATCGAGGCTTCCGCCACCACCTGCCAGTGCTGTGGCAAGGCTAGTGGCTACGTCTACACCGGTTCGCCCTATTCCCGCCACGAGTTGCCGCCCGGCAGCCTTTGCCGCTGGTGCATAGCCGACGGCAGCGCGGCCGCGCGCTACGAAGCGAGCTTTTCCGACGACTATCCGCTGCTCGACGCCGGCGTCGCCGCGGATATCGTCACCGAAGTCTGCGAGCGCACGCCCGGCTACACCTCCTGGCAGCAGGAGCGCTGGCTGGTTTGCTGCGAGGATGCCTGCGCCTTTCGCGGCGACGCGGGGCGTGAGGAAATCGGGCAACTGGGAGCCGAGGGCCTGGCGCAGCGCTTCGCCGATTTCGCCTGGCCGGCTATCACCTGGCAACGCCTCGTCGACGCCTATACGCCCGGCGGCAATCCGGCCATCTACCGCTTCGACTGCCTGCACTGTGGCCAGGCGCATTACGACCTGGACTTCACCTGATAGAACGCGGCCCTACAACCCCATCTGCTTGCCGATGATCTCGTTCATGATTTCCCGCGAACCGCCGCCGATGGAGAGAATCCGGTTGTCGCGATACAGCCGCTCCACCAGGCTTTCGCGCATGTAGCCCATGCCGCCGAGCACCTGCACGGCATCATAGGTCAGGCGATCGGCGACATCGGTAGCGAAGTTCTTGGCCATCGATATCTCCTTGATCACGCTCTTGCCGGCGGCCATCTTCGCTGCCTGGCGATAGGTGAACTCCCGGGAAACCTCCAGTTGCGTGGCCATTTCCGCGAGACGATGGCGCAGCACCTGGAACTTGCCGATCGGCTTGCCGAACGCTTCTCGCTCGCGCGCCCAGCGCAGCGACTCCTCCAGAGCCAGTTGCGCGGTCATATTGGCCATCACCGCCAGGGCCAGGCGCTCGCTCTGGAAATTGGCCATGATGCAGGCGAAGCCGGCATTCTCCACGCCGATGAGGTTTTCCGCAGGCACCCGGCAGTCGTCGAAGAACAGTTCGGCGGTATCCGACGCCCACCAGCCCATCTTCTTCAGCTTGCGGCCGACACTGAACCCGGCAGTGCCCTTCTCCACCAGCAGCAGGCTGATGCCGGCGAAACCCTCGCCGCCGGTACGCACCGCCACCGTGTAGTAGTCCGCGCGCACGCCGCTGGTGATGAAGGTCTTGCTGCCGCTGACGCGATAGTGATCGCCATCGCGCACCGCACGGGTCTTCAGGTTGGCCACGTCGGAGCCGCCAGAGGGCTCGGTGACCGCCAGGGCCATGATCTTCTCGCCGCGCAGCACCGCCGGCACTACCCGCTCGCGCACCTCGGGACGGGCCCACTTGACCACCGGAGGCAAGCCGATATCCAGCGATCCCAACCCGGCGACCAAGCCGCCGGAACCGCAGCGCATGAGCTCTTCGCTGGCCGCCACCTTGGCGAACAGATCGCCTTCGCAACTGCCGCCGTAGGCTTCCGGGTAGCCGATGCCGAGGATCCCGGCCGCGCCGGCCTTGAGATAGAGTTCGCGGGGAAATTCCTCGGCCTCCTCCCATTCATCGATGTACGGCAACACCTCGCGCTCGACGAAACGGCGAACCGAATCCCGGATCAGTTGATGGGACTCGTCGAAGTACTGCTGGAAGTCAGTCATGGCCGGGCTCCTGATGGGAGCCTCAGAACTTACCTAGCGCTTGCTTGGTTTTCAATACGGGAAACTGGCCATCGGCGAGGGCGTATAGGCCGCCCGTCCTACGGATACGGGAGGCACAGAGCTCAGGAGATCGGCCGCCGTCCGGCCAGGGCGTGGGCCAAGGTGCCGCCATCGACCAGCTCCAGCTCGCCGCCCAGCGGCACGCCATGGGCGATACGCGACAAGGTCAGGCCGCGGCCGGCCAGTAGCTGGGCGATATAGTGGGCGGTGGCCTCGCCTTCGACGGTGGGGTTGGTGGCGAGGATCACCTCGCTGAAGGCTCCGTCCCTGATCCGCGCTTCCAGTTCGGGAATGCCGATCGCCTCCGGCCCCAGGCCGTCGAGCGGCGACAGGTGTCCCTTGAGCACGAAATAGCGGCCGCGGTAGCCGGTCTGCTCCACCGCGAATACGTCCAGCGGGCCTTCCACCACGCAGAGCAGCGAGTCGTCGCGTCGCGGGTCGGCGCACTGCGGGCACAGCTCCTCCTCGCTGAGGGTACGGCACTGCCGGCAATGACCGACCCCTTCCATCGCGGCGGTCAACGCCTGGGCCAGCTTCAGGCCGCCGCTGCGATCGCGCTCCAGCAGCATCAGCGCCATGCGCTGGGCCGACTTCTGCCCGACACCGGGAAGAATGCGCAGGGACTCGATCAGTTGGCGGATCAGCGGGCTGAAACTCATGCAGGACTCGTCGGATAGAGGGAGGGGAATGGCTGCCGGGCGCCGTCCGAAGAAGGCGGACCCGGCACGAACGCGGGATCAGAAGGGCATCTTGAAGCCGGGCGGCAGTTGCATGCCCGAGGTGAAGCCGGACATCTTTTCCTGGTTGTTCTGCTCGATCTTGCGCACCGCATCGTTGACCGCGGCCGCGATCAGGTCTTCGAGGATTTCCTTGTCTTCCTGCATCAGGCTGTCGTCCAGGCTTACGCGTTTGACGTCGTGGCGCCCGGTCATCACCACGCTGACCAGACCGGCGCCGGATTGCCCGGTCACTTCGGCGTTGGCCAGTTCTTCCTGCATCTTCTGCATCTTTTCCTGCATCTGCTGCGCCTGCTTCATCAGGCCGGCCATGCCACCTTTCATCATGTTCTTCACCTCGAATGTCGTCTTGTTGCGTGCGCCAAGCGCCGGTCAGGCCTTGGCTTCCAAAGGTTCGATGGTACCGTCACGGACCACCGCGGCGAACTGCTCGCGCAACTGCCGGACCAACGGGTCGGCATCGATCGATGC
>NZ_JBQENS010000018.1:18642-136661 GCF_052044465.1 Pseudomonas sp. 22490
CGCTGCCTGGGCCGGGGTCTCCTGCTCAGGCTTCTGCAGGGTCACCTCCAGTTTGAGGGTGCGCCCCAGGTGCTGGTTCAGCGCATCGTTCAGCCGCCGCTGCTGGGTGGCGTTGAACAGCGCGCTCTGGCCCGGATCGAGATGCAGATGCCAGTGGTCGCCGTCGGCAGCTACCAGCGTACAGTTGGCACCGATGCTGGCGGTCAGGCCGCCGAGGCCGAGCCGCGGGAACAGCTCCAGCCACTCCGCGGCCAGGCCGGTGGCCGGCTTCGCCGCCGGCAGCGGCTCCTCCACCACGACCACGTCAGGCTCGGGCGCGGCATCCAGGTAGGCCAGGGTATCCATGTCGACTTCGTAGTAGTCGTCTGCGGGCGGTGGCTCGTCGTCCTGCTCGTCCTGCTCGTCAGGTGCTACCGGCAACGCAGCCGGCAGGGCTTCCAGAACGGTTTCCACCACCGCCTCGACCGCCACTGCCGGAGGGATCGAGGGAGCGTCCACGGCTAGCGGCTCGGGCTCGGGCTCGGGCTCGGGCTCGGGCTCGGGCTCGGGCTCGGGCTCGGGCTCGGCAGCGAGGCTCGGCGCCGGCTCTTCCCAGGGCAAGTCGACGACCTCTGCCGCGGCGGCGGGCTCTTCGACAACCGCTTCCGTGACGCGCGCCTCGATCGCCGCCGGCGGCGCGGATGGCGCTGCCGGCGGGGCAGCCGGGGCTTCGACGGGCGCAGCCACGACAGGCGCGGGAGCAACGGTAGCGACCGGCGCAGGCGAGGCCGCGCCGGCCACGGGGGAGTTGGCGGGATCAGTCGTGGCCTTGCTGATCCCAAGGTCCTTTAGCGGCGTCCTCGTCGCGCCGTCGGCGTCCGCCGGGCGGAACGCGAGCATCCGCAGCAACACCATCTCGAAGCCGCTACGCGGATCGGGCGCCAGCGGCAGGTCGCGGCGGCCGATCAGGCCCATCTGGTAATAGAACTGTACGTCTTCCGCCGGCAACGCCTGGGCCAGGGCCAGCACCCGCTCGCGGTCGCCCTGGCCATTGTCGATCGCTTCCGGCAGGGCCTGGGCGATCGCGACGCGGTGCAGCACGTTGAGTATTTCGGCAAGCACGCCGCCCCAGTCCGGCCCCTGCTCGGCCAGGTGGCGCACCGCTTCGAGCAGGGCGCGCGCATCGCCCTCCAGCAAGGCCTGGAGCACGCCATAGACCTGGCCGTGATCGAGGGTACCGAGCATCGCCCGCACGTCTGCGGCCAGCACCTTGCCCTCGCCGAAGGCGATGGCCTGGTCGGTCAGGCTCATGGCGTCACGCATCGAGCCGTCGGCGGCGCGCCCGAGCAACCACAGGGCGTCATCCTCGAAGGGCACGTTCTCGGCTCCGAGCACGTGGGTCAGGTGCTCGACCACCCGCTCCGGCGGCATGTTCTTCAGGGAGAACTGCAGACAGCGCGAGAGGATGGTCACCGGCAACTTCTGCGGGTCGGTGGTGGCCAGCAGGAACTTGACGTGCGGCGGCGGCTCCTCGAGGGTCTTGAGCAGCGCATTGAAACTGTGCGACGAGAGCATGTGCACTTCGTCGATCAGGTAGACCTTGTAGCGTCCGCGGGTCGGCGAGTACTGCACGTTGTCGAGCAGCTCGCGGGTATCCTCGACCTTGGTCCGGCTCGCGGCGTCCACTTCGATCAGGTCGACGAAGCGGCCTTCGTCGATTTCGCGACAGACCGAGCATTCGCCGCACGGCGTGGAGCTGACCCCGGTCTCGCAGTTCAGGCACTTGGCCAGGATCCGCGCGATGGTGGTCTTGCCGACCCCGCGGGTACCGGTGAACAGGTAGGCATGGTGCAGCCGCTGGTTGTCCAGGGCGTTGATCAGAGCCTTGAGCACATGGGTCTGGCCGACCATTTCACGGAAGGAACGGGGACGCCATTTACGCGCAAGAACTTGATAACTCATCGAAAACCGTCGCAGAAGGGAAGCACAAGTCGGCCAATGCTAGCGCAATTTACCCCTTCTGCGCTCGCCGACTTGGCAAACTGCGTGCTAAGAATTCCCCTGGCCCTTCAGCAGCCCTCGTCGGTGGCAATGACTCTACCTTCCCTGACATCGTTCATGCCTCATTTCGGCGCACCTGCGCTGCTCCTGCTGCAGTTGCTCGCGGCCCTGCCAGCGACGGCCGTGGAGACCGACGCGACGCCATTGCGCTTCTCGGTGATGGAAAGCTGGAGCATGCCGTTGGTCCGCCTGCAACGGGGCCAGCCGATCGACGGCATCGTCTACGACATCACCCGCTCCCTTGCCCGGCAGGTCGGCCGCAAGGCGCTCTACCACCCCTACCCGCGCGGGCGCATCGAGCAGGCGATGAACGCTGGCGAAATCGATGTCCGCTGCTACATCAGCCCCGCCTGGCTCAGCCACGACTTCCCCGGCTATCGCTGGAGCGTCGCGCTGCTGGTGCAACGCGACATCCTGGTCGCCCGCGAAGGCTTCGCGCCGATTCCCGAGGCGCTGCCGGCCCAGCGTATCGGTACCGTCCTTGGCTACAGTTATCCCCGCTTGCAAGCGCTGTTCGACATCGGCCGACTGCGCCGCGACGATGCGCGCACCCAGGATCTGGTGCTGGAAAAGCTGCGCGCCGGCCGCTACCGCTACGCGGTCAGCCATCAACTGTCGCTGCACTGGAGCAACCGCCAGGCGCCGGGGCAGCCGCCACTCCAGGAAGCCGCGCAGCTCGAAGAGACGGCGGTGAGCTGCATGGTGCGGGACTCCGCAGAGGTTCCGGTGGAAGCGATACTGAAGACGTTCGAGGAAATGAAGCGCAGCGGAGAGATCGAGGAGATACTGCAGCGCTACCGATAAGAGCGGCGGCGGCGTGCGGAAAATGGCGGGCCTGAAATGGAGGCGGCCCCGCCAGCCACACCCCGGCACACGATGTTCCCGCTGTGGCTGCTTCCTTCCGGACCTGACCAGGTTGACGGGTAATCGTTGCGGGGGGACCGACAGGGCCACCATTGCAGCCTACCCTCGGGTAGGCCGCGCCATTCTACCGGCTTGCGCGTAAGTTACAACCACTTCAAGCACTTACGTTTGCAATCCATTTCGCGAAAGCGGTTCATTGCTGCTGGATCAGACCCTCCGGCGGCGGCTGGGTCGATACGCTCAGCTCGGTATCGACATACAGGTCCAGGGTGCCCCAGCCCGGCTTGGTGCTGAACGACGCATACTTCTCCTCACCGCGATGGAAGGAGAAGGCGATCCGGTAATCGCTGCCGCCGAACAGCTTCACCGGAAACTCGCGGACCTGGCCGGGCCGGATCTCCCCGGAGAAGGTTTCCACGCCCTGCTCCTTGTAGCTGTAGGCGATCGGCGCCGAAGCCTGGCCACTGTAATGCAGCAGGATGCGCGGCCGCTCGCTCCAACCCACGTAGGCGCCGAACAGCACCACCAATGCGAGCACGCCCAGCAACCGCTGCTTTCTTGCCTTGTCCATCGTTAACTCCAGTCTTCGGAAATCTTTCGCAGCAGCGCCGCCGCTTCAGCGGGCGACGCCGTGCTCGTCGAACAGTTTCAGCAGGCCGTCTTCGTCGAGCACCTTCACGCCCAGCTCGTTGGCCTTGGCCAGCTTCGAGCCGGCGCCGGGCCCGGCGACCACGCAGTGGGTCTTGGCCGACACCGAGCCGGCCACCTTGGCGCCGAGCCCTTCCAGCTTGTCCTTGGCCACGTCCCGGCTCATCGCCTCCAGGGTGCCGGTCAGCACCCAGGTCTGCCCGGCCAGAGGCAGGCCTTCGACCGCCTTGCGCTCGCTCTGCCAATGCATGCCGAACTCACGCAACTGCGCCTCGATGGCCAGGGCACGCTGCACGTTGGCCGGCTCGTCGAAGAAATCGCGCAGGCTTTTCGCCGCTCGCTCGGGCAGACGCTCCACCTGGCGTAGATCGAGCCAGTCGGCGCGGATGATGCCGTCGAGCGAACCGAAGCGGCTGGCCAGCTTTTCCGCGCCGGTGGCGGCGATGAAGGGAATGTTCAGCTTGTCGATGAAACCGGCCAGCGAGGCACAAGCGGCGAACTCCGCGGCGACCTCGCCCTCTTCCTGCAACTGCACGCCATGTTCGGCATCGCGCAACTGGGCGATCACCTGGCGGTTGTGCTCGTCGGCGAAGAAGTTGTGGATCTCGTAGGCTACCTCGGCGCCGACGTCCGGCAGGTAGGTCAACACTTCCGGGAGCGCCTTGCCGATCCGCTCGAGCGAACCCAGCGAACGCGCCAGCAGCTTGGCGGTTTCCTCGCCGACGTCGGGAATCCCCAGAGCGAAGATGAAGCGCGCCAGCGAAGGCTTGCGGCTATCGGCGATGGCCGTCAGCAGGTTGTTGGTGGACAGCTCGGCGAACCCTTCCAGCTCGAACACCTGTTCATAGGTCAGGGTATAGAGATCCGCCGGCGAGGCGACCAGCCCGCGATCCACCAGTTGCTCGACGATCTTGTCGCCAAGACCGTCGATGTCCATTGCCCGGCGCGATACGAAATGGATGATCGCCTGCTTCAACTGCGCCTGACAGGAGAGGCGGCCGACGCAGCGATAGATGGCGCCCTCGCTGATCGACTCCTTGCCCTTGCTGCGCTTGACCAACTGGGTCCGCTCCACGGCCGAGCCGCAGACCGGGCAATGCTCGGGCACCTCGATAGCCTGCGCATCCGCCGGGCGGCGCTCGAGCACCACCTGCATGACCTGCGGAATCACATCGCCAGCACGGCGGATCACCACCGTATCGCCGATGCGCAGGCCCAGGCGGGCGACTTCATCCATGTTGTGCAGGGTCGCATTGGACACCGTGACGCCGGCCACCTGCACCGGCTTGAGGCGTGCCACCGGGGTCACGGCGCCGGTGCGGCCGACCTGGAACTCGACACCCAGCAGCTCGGTCAGCTCCTCGCGCGCGGGGAATTTGTGGGCGATCGCCCAACGCGGCTCGCGCGCGCGGAAGCCCAGTTCGCGCTGGAAGGCGATGCGGTTGACCTTGAACACCACGCCGTCGATCTCGTAGGCCAGCGCATCGCGTCGGCGACCGATGTCGTCGTAGTAGTCGCGGCAGGCCTGGGCGCCCTTGACCAGGCGCAGCTCGCGACTGATGGGGATACCCCAGCCGCGGAACGCCTCGAGGATGCCCACCTGGGTGTCCGGCAGCGTCCCGCTGACCTGGCCGAAGCCGTAGGCACAGAATTCCAGCGGGCGACTGGCGGTGATCTTTGAATCCAGCTGGCGCAGGCTGCCGGCCGCCGCGTTGCGCGGGTTGGCGAAGGTCTTGCCGCCGGTTTCCACGGCCTTGGCGTTGAGCGCCTCGAAACCGGCCTTGGACATGAACACCTCGCCGCGCACTTCGAGGATCTCCGGCCAGCCTTCGCCGTGCAGCTTCAGCGGTACGTTGCGAATGGTGCGTACGTTGCTGGTGATGTCCTCGCCGGTGCTGCCATCGCCGCGGGTGGCGCCGCGCACCAGTTGGCCGCGTTCGTAGAGCAGGCTGACGGCCAGGCCGTCCAGCTTCGGCTCGCAACTGTACTCGACCTCCGCGCCACCGCCGAGCAGGTCGCCGCCAGGCAACAGGTCGGCCAGTCCTTCGCGTACGCGGCGGTCGAAGTCCAGCAGGTCCTGCTCCTCGAAGGCGTTGCCAAGGCTGAGCATGGGGATCTCATGGCGCACTTCGCCGAACGCCGAGGCCGGCGTGCCGCTGACCCGCTGGGTCGGCGAGTCGGGCGTCAGCAGTTGCGGGTACTCGGCCTCCAGCGCCTGCAACTCGCGGAACAGGCGATCGTATTCGGCGTCGGGAATGCTCGGTTCGTCGAGCACGTAGTAACGGTAATTGTGGGTGTCCAGTTCGGTTCGCAGTTGCGCGATGCGTTCGGCGGCAGCCTGGGTGTCGGTCATGGTGGGAGTCCGTGAAACGAAAAGAGCAGCCTCGGCTGCTCTATAGAGTAGTTCGCCCCCTCCCGTACGAAGAAAGGGGCTGTGGCCGGATCAGCGCTTCTGCATCAGGCTGCGACGCTCATGGTCGATGATGCGCTGGCGGTAGTGCTCGATGGTCTGGGCGGTCAACACGCTGCGCTGCTCGTCCTTCAGCTCGCCGTTCAGCTCGTGGGCCAGCTTGCGAGCGGCGGCAACCATCACGTCGAAGGCCTGCTTCGGATGGCGCGGCCCCGGCAGGCCGAGGAAGAAGCTCACGGCGCGGGTGCTGAAGTTGTCGATGTCGTCCAGGTCGAAAGTGCCCGGTTTCACCGCATTGGCCATGGAGAACAGGATCTCGCCATTGCCGGCCATGCTTTCGTGGCGATGGAAGATGTCCATGTCGCCGAAGCGCAGGCCGCTCTCGAGGATGTTCTGCAACAATGCCGGCCCCTTGAAGCCGCTCTCGTCGCGGGCGATGACGTTGATGATCAGCACCTCGTCGACCGGGGCAGGTTCGGCAGCAACCGCAGGGGCTTTCTCCCGCTCTTTCTCCTTGCGGCCCTTCGACTTGCCCTTGCGCGGCTCCACCGTCTCGGCGGCATCGCTCGGGTCCGCCTCCAGGGCCAGCCCCTCGTCGAGGTCCAGATCGCCCTGGCGCGGCTCTTCCTGGCGCTTGCCGCCCTTGCGTTCCTTGGCTTCGCGGGCGCTGACGCTGGGCAGGTCCTGTTCGTCGAAGGATGGCTCGCGATGCTCGACCACGCGCGCCGGCCCCAGCAGTTCAGCCGAGTCGCCGTCGTCGTCCGGCAGATTGGCGAAACTGCGGTCGAGCTTGAACTTCAACTTGCCCTTGCCGCCCCGCATCCGCCGCCAACCGTCGAAGAGAATGCCGGCGATCACGATAAGCCCGATAACGATAAGCCATTCGCGCAGACCGATATCCATGTAATTCCGTAGCCCCTAGTGAAAATGGTGAATAAAAAATGAAAAAAGGACGTCCTGTCCCTTGAAACGTGGAGCCAACCTTGTTCTGACAGAACTTTCCCACGCGATACAAAAAGTGGCCATTAAACTAACATGCCCATGCACAAGTTTACACTGCCTGACACTCAGGCTTCAGCCAATGCGACCGCCTCTTCCACGTCAACTGCAACAAGCCGTGAACAGCCCGGCTCATGCATGGTCACGCCCATCAACTGATCGGCCATTTCCATGGCGATCTTGTTGTGGGTGATATAGATGAACTGCACCTTTTCCGACATCTCCTTCACCAATCGCGCATAACGTCCGACGTTGGCATCGTCCAATGGCGCATCGACTTCGTCGAGCATGCAGAACGGCGCCGGGTTCAACTGGAAGATGGCGAATACCAGCGCCAGCGCGGTCAGCGCCTTTTCCCCGCCGGACAACAAGTGGATGGTGCTGTTCTTCTTGCCCGGCGGGCGCGCCATGATCGCCACACCGGTATCGAGTAGATCTTCGCCGGTAAGTTCCAGATATGCCGTACCGCCGCCGAATACCTTCGGGAACAATGCCTGAAGGCCAGCATTGATCTGGTCGAAGGTTTCCTTGAAACGATTGCGGGTTTCCCGGTCGATCTTGCGGATGACGTTTTCCAGCGTCTCCAGCGCTTCGGCCAGGTCGTCGTTCTGCGAGTCCAGGTAGCGCTTGCGCTCGGACTGCTGCTGGTACTCCTCGATCGCCGCCAGGTTGATCGGCCCCAGACGCTGGATGCGCGCCGCGAGACTCTCGAGACGCTCCTCCCAATCGCGTTCGCTGGCATCCAGGGGCAGGTTGGCCAGTACCGTATGCAGGTCGTAGCCGTCTTCGGCGAGCTGCTCCTGCAAGGCTTTGCGCCGCACCACCAGCCCCTGCCACTCCAGGCGCTGCTGCTCCAGCTGGCCACGCAGCAGTTGCGATTGCTGCTCGGCCTGGCCGCGGCGCTTCTCCACCTCGCGCAGTTCGCGATCGGCGTCTTCCAGGGCCAGCCGCGCCTGCTTGAGTTCGTCCTCGACGGCCATCCGCCGCTCCAGCAACTCCTCGAGCTTCATGCGCAGCTCTTCCAGCGGTGCCGCCCCCTCCTCCAGATTGAGGTTGAGCTGTTCGCAACGCTCGTTGAGGCGCGCCGACTGCTGGTCGAGGCGCTCCAGGGCCTGCTGGGTGGAATTGTGCTGCGCCTTCAGCGAGCCGACCCGCACCGCCAACTGGTGCGCATGGTCCTTGTGGGTGCGGGCATCCTGGCGAATCCGGTCGAGCCGTTCGCGCAGGGCGTCACGCTCCGCCAGCAGGGATTCCCGGCGCTCGGTGTCCAGCGCCATGCTATCCAGCGCTTCCTGCAGGGTCAGGCGCGCCTCGCTCAGTTGCTCCTGTTCCAGCGCGCGCTGCTCGGCCAGTTCCGCCACTTCTTCGTCGAGACGGCGGCGACGCAGTACCAGTTGCTCGACCTTGGCCTGCTGCGCGGACAACTGCGCCTTCAGCTCGCCGTGCCGGCGCCCCTCCTCCTGGACCTGGCGCCGCACCTGCTCGCGCGCGCCTTCCAGCTCGCGCTGCTCGTCGCGGGCCGCAGCCAGACGCTCCTCGCCTTCGGCGACACGGGTTTCCAGGGCCTCCCGCCGCTCCTGCAACGCCTCCAGTTCCTGGGCGCGGGCGAGCATGCCGCCTTGGGCCTCGTCGCTGCGCCGGACCCGCAGGAAGTGCCGGCCGACCCAGTAGCCATCGCGACTGATCAGGCTCTCGCCGTCGTCCAGGGCGCCGCGCTGGGCGAGCGCCTGTTCCAGGGTCTCCACCGGTTTCACCCGGGCCAACCAGGGACTCAGGTCGGCGTCGGCGCGGACCTTGTCCAGCAGCGAACCGGCCGCCGTCGCGGCTCCGCGAGCGGGGCTGAGCAGGCGCAGCTCGCCCTTGCCGAAGCCGGCCAGGGCGAGCCCGTCGAAGCCGTCCAGCAAGACCGCCTGCAGATCCGCGCCGAGCACGGTCTCCACCGCCAGCTCCCAACCCGGCTCGACACGCAAGCCTTCGGCGAGGCGCGGACGTTGTTCCAGGCCCTGCTCGCGCAACCACTCCAAGGCGCCCTGTCCGGGATCGAGAGCGGCCTGCTGCAGGGCCTCCAGCGAAGCGATGCGCCCGTTCAGGCGCTGCAACTCGCCCTGCGCCTGGTGCTGTTCGGCGGCCAGTTGCTGCAATTCCTGGCGCAATTGTTCGAGTCGCTCGGCTTGGCCCTGCTCCTGCAATTGCAGTTCTTCCAGGGCCAGTTCGGCGATCGCCACCTGTTCGTTGAGTTCGAGGATCGCCGCGTCCTCGGGGTCGGCCGCCAACTGGCCACGCTCCTCCTGCAGGCGCCGCTCGCGATCCTGCAGGCGCTCCAGGCTCTGCTCCAGGTGCTGGATGCGCGACTGCTGCACCTCGGCCTGGCGGCGGGGTTCGGCGCTCTGCTGGTTGAAGGCATCCCACTGCTGCTGCCAGGCCTGCATGCCCTGCTCGGCCTGTTCCAGGGCGATGCCCGCTTCTTCCGCGGCGGCCGCGCTGAGTTCCTGTTCCGGTGCGAGCATGGCCATTTCCTCAGCCAGGGTCGCGAGCAAGGTACGGTCGTGCCCGAGGTGCGATTCGGTTTCCTGGCGGGTCCGTTCGGCTTCGCGCAAGTCGTCCTGCAACTGGCGCTGGCGCTGCTGGCCATGCTGGATGCTCTGCTCGACCCGGGCGATGTCGCCGCCGACCGAATAGAAGCGTGCCTGCACCTGGTTGAAGCGTTCGGACAACTCGTGATGGCCGTCGCGCAGCCGTTCGATGCCGGCATCGGCACCGCGCTGCTCGGCTACCAGGGCCTCGAAGGCGACCTCCTGGTCGCCGATGACCCGCTCGCGCTGACCGACCTGCTCGTTCAGGTCGCGCCAGCGCACGGCACCCAGCTGGGCCTTGAGCTGGCGCTCCTCGGCCTTGTGCTCCTGGTATTTTTCCGCCGACTGGGCCTGCCGGTGCAGGCGTTCCAGTTGCCGCCCCAGCTCTTCGCGCAGGTCGGTGAGGCGTGCCAGGTTTTCCTGGGTCCGACGGATGCGGCTTTCGGTTTCGCGGCGGCGCTCCTTGTACTTGGAAATACCCGCGGCTTCCTCGATGAAGTTGCGCAGGTCTTCCGGACGCGCCTCGATCAGCTTGGAGATCATGCCCTGTTCGATGATCGAGTAGCTGCGCGGCCCCAGGCCGGTGCCGAGGAAGATGTCGGTGATGTCGCGCCGCCGGCACTTGGTGCCGTTGAGGAAATAGGTGTTCTGCCCGTCCCGCGAGACCCGCCGGCGAATGGATATCTCGGCGTACTGGGCGTATTCGCCCACCAGGGTGGTCTCGGCGTTGTCGAAGATCAGCTCGATGCTCGCCTGGCTCACCGGCTTGCGGGTATTCGAGCCGTTGAAGATGACATCGGTCATCGACTCGCCGCGCAGGTTCTTCGCCGAGCTTTCGCCCATCACCCAGCGCACCGCGTCGATGATGTTCGACTTGCCGCAGCCGTTCGGCCCTACCACTGCCGCCATGTTGCTGGGGAAGTTCACCGTGGTCGGATCGACGAAGGACTTGAACCCCGCCAGCTTGATGCTCTTCAGGCGCATGCGTGCGCTCCCGCCAGGGTCGCCATCAGCGTTCGGCGAGCGCGGCCAGCACCAGCTGGCAGTTGTGGCGGCCGTATTCCAGCAGGACCTCGCGGATCCTCGCCTCGTCACGGGCGATCACCGCTTGCAGGAGCTGAGCAAAACTGCCGAGGAACTGGTTCATTTCCGCCTTGCGCCGTTCCAGCGCCAGGTGGTAGGCGCGACTCACCGCCGGCAGCAGGTTTTCGACGGTCTCCTGCAGGTAGGGATTGTTCGCGAAAGGAAAGGCCGCGCGCATGATGTCGAAGCTGGCCTCGACGAAGCCGTCGATATCGCTTTGCGCCAGGTTGTTCAGCAGGCGCTGCTGGATGACCAGGAACGGTGCCAGCTCGGCTTCGCTGCGCCAGCGCCGGGCGACGCTTTCCGCCAGCAGGATGTAGAGCTGCACGATCAGCGCGTAGAGGCTTTCCACATGTTGCGGGGACAGTTCGGACACCTGGGCGCCGCGGCGCGGCAGGATGTTCACCAGGTGGCGGCGTTCGAGAATCAGCAGCGCCTCGCGGACCGAGCCGCGACTGACGTTGAGGGTCTGGGTGACCTTCTGCTCCTGGATACGTTCCCGTTCCTTGAGTTCTCCCCGGATGATGCGTTCCGCGAGGTGGTGGGCGATCTGCTCTGCCAGGCTGTCCGGGGCCTTGAACGTCATGGTGATCCTTTTATCCAGGGGCGCGTTTTCCGGGGGTATATGGATGGGAAGTGTAACACAGGGCGTTACCCCGCCGGCTTCCCGGCGAAGCGGCGGACAGAACGAAGGTTGGGATGGGGCAGGCCGGCCAAGGGAGGACAATTGTCAGACAATCTAACAAGATAAATACGAGGACTTCCCATGTTTGCCTCGCTTTCCTCTGCCTGGATGCTGCGTCTGAAAAAGTACGGCTACTGGATCTGGCTGATCGCGGTGCTCGGCATCCCGCTCAGCTACTGGTGGTCGCTCGGTAGCGACTACCCCAACGCCTGGCCCTGGCTGGTGATCAGCGTGGTGTTCGGGCTGATCCCGATCCTCGATGCCATCGTCGGCCGCGATCCGGCCAACCCCGAGGAAGCCAGCGAAGTGCCGGAGATGGAAGCACAGGGCTACTACCGCGTACTGTCCCTGGCCACCGTCCCGCTGTTGCTGGGCATGCTCGTCTGGTCCGGCTGGATCCTCGCCCACGAGACCCGCTGGGACTGGGTCGGCCAACTGGGCTGGATCCTGTCGGTGGGCACCGTGATGGGCGCCATCGGCATCACCGTCTCCCACGAACTGATCCACAAGGACCCGCAACTGGAACAGAACGCCGGCGGCCTGCTGCTGGCAGCGGTGTGCTATGCCGGCTTCAAGGTCGAACACGTGCGCGGCCACCATGTACACGTCTCGACCCCGGAAGATGCCTCGTCCTCGCGCTACGGCCAGAGCCTCTACTCGTTCCTCCCGCACGCCTACAAGCACAACTTCCTCAACGCCTGGCGCCTGGAGGCCGAGCGCCTGAAGCGCAAGGGCCTGCCGGCCCTGCACTGGCGCAACGAGCTGATCTGGTGGTACGCCATCAGCGCCCTCTTCCTGCTCGGCTTCAGCCTGGCCTTCGGCTGGCTGGGAGCGATCTTCTTCCTCGGCCAGTCGGTGATGGCCTTCACCCTGCTGGAGATCGTCAACTACGTCGAGCACTACGGCCTGCATCGGCGGCGCCTGGACAACGGCCGCTACGAACGCACCACGCCGGAACACTCGTGGAACAGCAATTTCCTCCTGACCAACCTGTTCCTTTTCCACCTGCAGCGCCATTCCGACCACCATGCCTACGCCAAGCGCCGCTACCAGGTGCTGCGCCACTACGACAGCAGCCCGCAACTGCCCAACGGCTACGCCGGGATGATCGTCCTCGCCCTGTTCCCACCGCTCTGGCGCGCGGTGATGGACCCGAAGGTGCGCGCCTACTATGCCGGCGAGGAATACCAGCTTACCGACACCCAGCGCATCTGAGCGTCCCGCCCCTGGGAAACGGCACCTTCGGGTGCCGTTTTCGTTTATGGGCAAACTGACTGACCTACAGGTCAAAAAATTATTTGACTCAAAAGTCAGTTTTTTCTAGATTCGCCTCCATAGCTCCTACCGTGGAGCCCTGTGCGGAAACCGCCCCACTCCGGCCGGTTCTCCTGCAAGGCCTAGAATTCAATAACAAGAACCCGCCTGGAGGCACGCCTTGATCAGGTTCCTGCTCAACCGGGAGATCCGCGTCGAAGAACGCCTGGACCCCAACCTCACCGTCCTCGACTACCTGCGCCGGCACCTCGGCAAGACCGGCACCAAGGAAGGCTGCGCCTCCGGCGATTGCGGCGCCTGCACCGTGGTGGTCGGCGAACTGGTCACCGGCGAGGATGGTGCCGAACGCATCCGCTATCGCAGCCTGAACTCCTGCCTGACCTTCGTTTCCGCCCTTCACGGCAAGCAATTGATCACCGTCGAGGACCTCAAGCACCAGGACCGCCTGCACGACGTGCAGCAGGCGATGGTCGACTGCCATGGCTCGCAGTGCGGGTTCTGCACGCCGGGTTTCGTCATGTCGCTGTTCGCCCTGCAGAAGAACAGCGCCGGCGCCGATCCGGCCAAGGCCCACGAGGCGCTCGCCGGCAACCTCTGCCGCTGCACCGGCTACCGGCCGATCCTCGACGCCGCCGAGCAGGCCTGCTGCCACAAGCGCGCAGACCAGTTCGACGCCCGGGAAGCCGCCACCATCGAGCAATTGCGCGCCATCGCTCCGCGCGAAACCGCCGAGCTGAACAGCGGTGACCGGCGCTGCCTGCTGCCGCTCACCGTCGCCGACCTGGCCGACCTCTACGGCGCTAATCCGCAGGCACGCCTGCTGGCCGGCGGCACCGACCTGGCGCTGGAGGTCACCCAGTTCCATCGCGAACTGCCGGTGATGATCTATGTCGGCCACATCCGCGAAATGAAACGCATCGAAGTGGGCGCCAACTGCCTGGAAATCGGCGCCGCCACCCCGCTGACCGACTGCTACCAGGCGCTGGCCGCGGACTACCCGGACTTCGGCGAGTTGCTGCAGCGTTTCGCGTCCCTGCAGATCCGCAACCAGGGCACTCTCGGCGGCAATATCGGCAACGCCTCGCCGATCGGCGACGCCCCGCCGCTGCTGATCGCCCTCGGCGCGAAGATCGTCCTGCGCCGCGGCGAACGGCGCCGCGAGCTGCCGCTGGAGGAGTACTTCCTCGACTACAAGGTCACCGCCCGCGAAGAAGGCGAGTTCATCGAGAAGATCCTGGTCCCGCGTGCCCGGCCCAGCCAGGCGTTCAAGGCCTACAAGGTCTCCAAGCGCATCGACGACGATATTTCCGCGGTCTGCGCCGCCATCAGCCTCGACCTGGAAGATGGCCGGATCGCCCGCGCCAGGGTCGCCTTCGGCGGCATGGCGGCGATTCCCAAGCGCGCCGCCGCCTGCGAAGCGGCGCTGCAAGGCGCGCGCCTGGAAGCCGCCAGCTTCGAACGCGCCGCGGCCGCCCTGGCGAACGACTTCACCCCGCTCAGCGACTTCCGCGCGAGCAAGGAATATCGCCTGCTGACCGCGCAGAACCTGCTGCGCAAATGCTTCCTGGAGCTGCACGCTCCCGCCGTCGAAACCCGGGTGACCGCCTATGTCTAACCATCGCAAGCCGCACAAGAGCCAGGAAGAGCTGGCCGACCTGTTCCGCGCCGAGCTGACCACCGGAGTCGGCCGCAGCGTCAAGCACGAAAGCGCCCCCAAGCACGTCAGCGGCGAGGCGATCTACATCGACGATCGCCTGGAGTTTCCCAACCAGTTGCACGTCTATGCGCGCCTGAGCGAGCGCGCCCACGCCCGCATCACCCGCCTCGACGTGACGCCCTGCTACCAGTTCCCCGGCGTCGCCATCGCCCTCACCGCCGCCGACGTTCCCGGCCAGCTCGACATCGGCCCGGTGGTGGCCGGCGACCCGCTGCTGGCCGATGGCAAGGTGGAGTATGTCGGACAGATGGTCCTGGCGGTCGCCGCCGACAGCCTGGAAACCGCGCGCAAGGCGGCCATGGCGGCGATCGTCGAGTACGAAGACCTGGAGCCGGTGCTCGACGTGGTCGAGGCCCTGCGCAAGCGCCATTTCGTCCTCGACAGCCACCAGCACCGCATCGGCGATTCCGCCGCCGCGCTGGCCGGCGCGCCGCATCGCCTGCAAGGCACGCTGCACATCGGCGGCCAGGAGCATTTCTACCTGGAGACGCAGATTTCCTCGGTAATGCCCAGCGAAGACGGCGGCATGATCGTCTATTGCTCGACCCAGAACCCCACCGAAGTGCAGAAGCTGGTGGCCGAGGTCCTCGGGGTTTCCTTCAACCGCATCGTCATCGACATGCGCCGCATGGGCGGCGGCTTCGGCGGCAAGGAAACCCAGGCCGCGGCGCCGGCCTGCCTGTGCGCGGTGGTCGCCTACCACACCGGGCGTCCGGCGAAGATGCGCCTGCCGCGCATGGAGGACATGCAGATCACCGGCAAGCGTCACCCGTTCTACGTCGAATACGACGTCGGCTTCGACGACGATGGCCGCCTGCACGGCATCCAGATCGACCTGGCCGGCAATTGCGGCTATTCGCCGGACCTCTCCGGCTCGATCGTCGACCGCGCCATGTTCCACTCGGACAACGCCTACTTCCTCGGCAACGCCACCATCAACGGCCACCGTTGCAAGACCAACACCGCCTCGAACACCGCCTACCGCGGTTTCGGCGGGCCCCAGGGAATGGTCGCCATCGAGGAGATCATGGACGCCGTGGCCCGCAGCCTGGGCAAGGACCCGCTGGAGGTGCGCAAGCTCAACTACTACGGCAAGAACGAGCGCAACGTCACCCATTACCACCAGACCGTCGAGCACAACCTGTTGGCGGAGATGACCGCCGAGCTGGAAGCGAGCAGCGAGTACGCCCGCCGCCGCGAGGAAATCCGTGCCTTCAATGCCGCCAGCCCGGTCCTGAAGAAAGGCCTGGCGCTGACCCCGGTGAAGTTCGGCATTTCGTTCACCGCGACCTTCCTCAACCAGGCAGGTGCGCTGATCCACATCTATACCGACGGCAGCATCCACCTGAACCATGGCGGCACCGAGATGGGCCAGGGCCTCAATACCAAGGTCGCCCAGGTGGTCGCCGAGGTCTTCCAGGTCGACGTGGAGCGCATCCAGATCACCGCCACCAATACCGACAAGGTACCCAATACCTCCCCCACCGCCGCCTCCTCGGGCACCGACCTGAACGGCAAGGCCGCGCAGAATGCCGCCGAAACCATCAAGCGGCGCCTGGTGGAGTTCGCCGCACGGCACTGGAAGGTCAGCGAGGAAGACGTCGAGTTCCGCAACAACCAGGTGCGTATCCGCGAGCTGATCCTGCCGTTCGAGGAACTGGTCCAGCAGGCCTACTTCGGCCAGGTTTCGTTGTCCAGCACCGGCTTCTACCGCACGCCGAAGATCTTCTACGACCGCGAGCAGGCCCGTGGCCGGCCCTTCTATTATTTTGCCTACGGCGCCGCCTGCTCGGAGGTGATAGTCGATACCCTCACCGGCGAATACCGCATGCTGCGCACCGACATCCTGCATGACGTCGGCGACTCGCTGAACCCGGCCATCGACATCGGCCAGGTCGAAGGCGGCTTCGTCCAGGGCATGGGCTGGCTGACCATGGAGGAACTGGTCTGGAACGCCAAGGGCAAGCTGATGACCAGCGGCCCGGCCAGCTACAAGATTCCCGCCGTCGCCGACATGCCGCTGGACCTGCGGGTGAAACTGCTGGAGAACCGCAAGAATCCGGAGCAGACCGTGTTCCATTCCAAGGCCGTGGGCGAGCCGCCGTTCATGCTCGGCATCTCGGTCTGGTGCGCGATCAAGGACGCCGTGGCCAGCCTCGCCGACTACCGCGCGCAACCCGCCATCGACGCGCCGGCGACGCCCGAGCGGGTGCTCTGGGGCGTGGAACAGATGCGCCGGCTGAAGGCCGCCCAGGCGCAAGCGGCGGACGCCGCGGTCGAACCGGCCTGAACCGCCGCGATCGGGAGGATGACGAGATGAACTGGATCAGCGCCCTGGCCGAGTTGCAGCGTAGCGGCGAACCTTGCGTCCTGGTGACCATCATCGAGGAACGCGGCTCGACCCCGCGCAACGCCGGCTCGAAGATGGTGGTCAGCGCCGAGCGGCTCTACGACACCATCGGCGGCGGCCACCTGGAATACAGGGCCCAGGCCATTGCCCGGGAAATGCTCGCCGCGCGGACCCAGGACACCCGCCTGGAGCGCTTCAGCCTGGGCGCCAGTCTCGGCCAGTGCTGCGGCGGCGCCACGGTGCTGCTGTTCGAGCCGATGGGCCAGCCGCAGGCACACATCGCCGTGTTCGGCGCGGGCCACGTCGGTCGCGCCCTGGTACCCTTGCTCGCCAGCCTGCCCTGCCGGGTGCGCTGGATCGATTCGCGGGAACACGAATTTCCCGCGCTCCTGCCCGACGGCGTGGAGAAAGTGGTGAACGACGAAGTGCTCGACGAGGTCGAGCGGATGCCGCCCGGCAGCCACTTCATCGTCATGACCCACAATCACCCGCTGGACCTGGAGCTTACCGCGGCGATCCTGGCGCGCAACGACTTCGCCTACTTCGGCCTGATCGGCTCGAAGACCAAGCGCGTCAAGTTCGAGCACCGCCTGCGCGAACGTGGCGTCGACGCCGAACGCCTGCAACGGATGCGCTGCCCGATGGGCCTGGAGCAGGTGAAAGGCAAGCTGCCGGCGGAGATCGCCATCTCCATCGCCGGCGAGGTGATCGCCACCTACAACGCCGCCTTCGGCCTGGAACGCAAGCAGGGGCCGTCGAGCGTCACCCGGCTGACCCCGGAGTCGCGCCGCGCCCACGAATCCTGAGCGGCCCCCCGCTCCCCCGCGTCCGCCGCCAGGCGGCGGACCTCCCACGAACCTTTTTTCGAGACTGCCATGACCCGCAACGCCAAAGCCTACCGCGCCGCCATCCTGCACAGCATCGCCGACCCCGCGGAGGTCGGCGTCGAACGCTCCTACGAATACTTCGAGGACGGCCTGTTGCTGGTGGAGGACGGCAAGGTCGCTCGCCTCGGTGACGCCGAAACCCTGCTCGGCGAGATCGGCGAGGTCGAGGTCTTCGAGTACCGCGACGCGCTGATCACCCCCGGCTTCATCGATACCCACATCCATTTCCCGCAGACCGGGATGATCGCCTCCTACGGCGAACAACTGCTGGACTGGCTGAACACCTATACCTTCCCCACCGAGCGCCAATTCGGCGACCAGGCCCATGCCGACCAGGTCGCCGAGATCTTCCTGCAGGAACTGCTGCGCAACGGCACCACCACCGCGCTGGTCTTCGGCAGCGTGCACCGGCAATCGGTGGAATCGCTGTTCGAGGCCGCCCGGCGCCTGGACCTGCGCCTGATCGCCGGCAAGGTGATGATGGACCGCAACGCGCCGGACTACCTGACCGACACCGCCGAGAGCAGCTACCGCGACAGCAAGGCGCTGATCGAGCGCTGGCACGGCCAGGGCCGTCTGCTCTACGCGGTGACCCCGCGCTTCGCCCCGACCAGCACCGCGGAACAGCTGGACATGGCGGCGCGGCTGCTGCGCGAGCATCCCGGCGTATACCTGCACACCCATCTGTCGGAGAACCTCAAGGAAATCGAGTGGGTGAAGGAGCTGTTCCCCGAGCGCAGCGGCTACCTGGACGTCTACGACCACCACGGCCTGCTCGGGCCGCGCTCGGTGTTCGCCCATGGCGTGCACCTGTGCGACGGCGAATGCCAGCGCCTGGCGGAGACTGGCTCGGCGGTGGCGTTCTGCCCGACCTCCAACCTGTTCCTCGGCAGCGGTCTGTTCGACCTGCCGAAGCTGGAGCGCTACAAGGTCAAGGTCGGCCTCGGCACCGATGTCGGCGCCGGCACCAGCTTCTCCCAGCTGCAGTCCCTGAACGAGGCGTACAAGGTCATGCAGTTGCAGGGCGCCCGCCTCGATCCGTTCAAGTCGCTCTACCTCGCCACCCTCGGCGGCGCCCGTGCGCTGGAGCTGGACGACCGGATCGGCAGCTTCGCCACCGGCAACGAGGCGGACTTCGTGGTCCTCGACTACCACGCCACCCCGCTGCTCTCCTACCGCCTGAGCCAGGCCGGCAGCCTGGCCGAACGGCTGTTCGCGCTGACCATCCTCGGCGACGACCGCACGGTGAAGGAAACCTTCGCCGCCGGTCGCTCGGTGCATCGCCGCGACTGACACGCTCATGAAAAAAGCCCCGAAGGTGTCCGAACTCTAGCTGGGGGGAGCCACACTTCTGCACTGCTGAGTTTCGCGTGGCTGAGTCACCTGTATCGGTGGGCTGGAGCGGTCCTTAAATAGGCCACTGCTGGCCGGAGGCAGTCTCCCGGCCACCCTCACTCCCCCACCCGCCCCTCGACCCTCCGCAAGCGCGCCATGCTGTACACATCCACGAAGCGCCCATCCCGCACCGCGTAGTCGCGCATCTCTCCTTCGGTCTCGAAGCCGAACTTGCGATACAGCGCCAGCGCCGGGGCGTTGTCGGTGTAGACGGTGAGTTCGACGCGGCGCAGGTTCATCCAGTTGTCGGCGATGTCCAGCAGTTCGCCGAGCAGGCGGCTGCCGACGCCCTTGCCCTGCCAGGCGACGGCGACGCCCATGCCGATGCTGCCGCTGTGGCTGCGGCGGATGCGCGGGTGCTGTTCGAGGCTGGCGCTGCCGATGACGTCGCCCTGGTGCAGGGCGACGAGGATCAGCAGGCGGTCGTCGTCCGCGCTGTCGTGCAGGCGCTTGCGGCGCTGCTCCACCGACTGGTAGGGCATCTGCAGGACCTGGCGGGCCACGGCGGGGTCGTTGTACAGGGCGGTGAGGCCTTCCACGTGGCGTTCGCTGTAGCGTTCGAGGCGGATCGTCGGCGATTCGGCGGTCATTGCGGTCATCCCTGGGCTGTCTGGCCACCCAGCATAAGCGTCTGCGCCGGGCTCGACCAGCCGGTCGGAGATCGCGCTTTCCCTGCCGCGCGGCTCTGGCTAAGCTCGACCTTCAAACAACGAAAGGACGCCAGCATGGTCCAGAGCGCCCCAGCCAGCGAAATCGCCGCCCTCATCCTGCGCGGTTTCGACGATTACCGAGAGCAGTTCCGCGAGATCACCGACGGCGCCCGTGCCCGCTTCGAGCAGGCGCAGTGGCAGGAAGCGCAGCGCGCCTCGGCGCAGCGGATCAACCTCTACGAGGAAAAGGTCGCCGAAACGGTGGCCGGGCTGCGCGCGGGGCTGGCCGACAGCGAGCTGCTGGACGTGGAGCGCTGGCCGATCATCAAGAGCGCCTACATCGCGCAGATCGACCTGCGGCTGGACGACGAGCTGGCCGAGACCTGGTTCAACTCGATCTTCTGCGGGCTGTTCAGCCACGACAACATCAGCGACGGCACGATGTTCGTGCACACCACCCGGCCCTCGCTGCGCGCCCACGCCCGCGCGCCCTACACCCGCACCTACCGGCCGGGCGGCGACCTGCGCCAGGCGCTGGAGAAGATCTTCGACGACTACCGCTTCGACGTGCCCTACGACGACCGCGAGCGCGACCTCGAACGGATCGACGCACTGCTGCACAGCAACCTGCCGGACTGGGTGTGCAAGGACCCGGACCTGGCCATCGAGCTGATCGGCTCGGTGTTCTATCGCAACAAGGGCGCCTACCTGGTGGGCCGCCTGTTCACCCCGGACGAGCAGTGGCCGCTGGTGTTCCCGCTGCTGCACCGCGAGGGCCACGGCATCCAGTTCGACACGGTGATCACCGACGAGGCGGAAGTCTCGATCATCTTCTCCTTCACCCGCTCCTACTTCATGGTCGACGTGCCGGTGCCGGCCGAGCTGGTGGCCTTCCTCAAGCGTCTGCTGCCGGGCAAGCACCTGGCCGAGCTGTACACCTCGATCGGCTTCTACAAGCAGGGCAAGAGCGAGTTCTACCGCGCCCTGATCAACCACCTGGCGACCACCGACGACCGCTTCGTCATGGCCCCCGGCGTGCGCGGCATGGTGATGAGCGTGTTCACCCTGCCCGGCTTCAACACGGTGTTCAAGATCATCAAGGACCGCTTCAACCCGTCGAAGAGCGTCGACCACGCCACGGTGATCCAGAAGTACCAGTTGGTGAAGAACCACGACCGGGTCGGACGCCTGGCCGACACCCAGCAGTTCGCCGACTTCCGCTTCCCGGTGAGCAAGTTCGAGCCGGAGTGCCTGGCCGAACTGCTGGAAGTGGCGCCGTCGACGGTGGTGATGGAAGGCGACGTGGTGCTGATCCGCCACTGCTGGACGGAGCGGCGCATGACCCCACTGAACATCTACCTGGAGAACGCCAGCGAGGCGCAGACCCGCGAGGCGCTGAACGACTACGGGCTGGCGATCAAGCAACTGGCGGCGGCGAACATCTTCCCCGGCGACATGCTGCTGAAGAACTTCGGCGTGACCCGCCATGGCCGGGTGGTGTTCTACGACTACGACGAGATCTGCTACCTCACCGAGGTGAACTTCCGCTACATCCCCGAGCCGCGCTTCCCCGAGGACGAGATGTCGTCCGAGCCCTGGTATTCGGTGGGGCCCAATGACGTGTTCCCGGAAGAATTCCCGCGCTTCCTGTTCGTCGACCTCAACCAGCGCCGGCTATTCGCCAAGCTGCACGGCAACCTCTACGACGCCAAATACTGGCAGGGCCTCCAGGAGCAGATCCGCGAGGGCAAGGTGATCGACGTGTTTCCCTATCGGCGGCAGGAGACGCCTGAGCAGTTGCTCGGGTAGGTGCGGAGACAGACGGACGGTTGTTGGCCGTGAGGGCCCGGTTTTCGCGGGGCTGGAATTTTGTGGATTTTTTGATGTACCTCATAAGGTGTCTACATACAAATCAGCTAGTTATGGCTTTCGGTGGAATCGAATCGGGAATTTCTGGGTTGTTTAGATTGGTACCCAGCGAGAGTAGGAACTGCATAACGCTTGGTCAGTGAGCTCTATCCACGATAGCCATGGGGACACTGACTGGGCCGAGCAAAATAAATGTAGTGCTCAGGCATGCAAAAAATCACGACTCAAGAGATGATGAGGCAAAACGCCACCACCGTAAGGAATTAGCTTGTGGAAGCCTCTTCAACCATTCGCCACATGCTGGCCAACAACCGCATCGTCGTGCCAGCATATCAACGCGCTTATGCTTGGGATACGCCAGTTGAAGGTTCGACCCGCGCCAGCCAGACACAGGTATTTCTATCCGACCTAGAAGCCTATCGCAACAGCAAATCTCGCAGCCCTTATTACTTTGGCCATTTCCTATTTGAGCAGACACAGGGAGAATATCGGGTAATTGACGGCCAGCAGCGCCTGACTACGATCACGCTGTTCCTAGCTGCGTTGTTCGCATGCTTACAAGCCAAGCGCGCCCTCACCGAAGATGAGCAGGACTGCTACAAAGACATGATCAAGCAGGAAAGTCAGATCCGCTTTAAGACGGTCGACTACGACAACCGAACCTTCGTCGATTATGTGATCAACCAGTCCAGAACCGTCGCCCCGACTTCGTTAACCACATCTGCTCAGCGACTCATCAATGCGTTCGACTTCTTCAAAAAGAAGCTGGGTGCTCAGCCCGAAGCCTACCTGACCGACATGCTGCGGATTGTGTCCCAGGCATCATGCAGTACGCACCCAGTGCGGGATGAAGCTGAAGCCATCCAGATGTTCATCTTCCAGAACAACCGCGGCAAGCGTCCATCCAACCTTGAGGTGGTAAAGGCGCAGTTCATGTATGCCATCCATCTTCATGGCGAAGACCAAGAAACGAAGGACAGCTTGATCGAAGAGATCCAGAATCGCTTCGAAACCATCTACAAATCGATCTCGGCAATGGAATACCGCATCAATGAAGACGACGTGCTGCAGTACACCTTGCGCGTTCACTTCAATTCCCTGTGGGAAAGCGGCGCGCTAGATCGGATTGAGAAAATGCTCACCGCAGAGTTGCCTCTTGAGTTCGTGAAAGATTTCACTAGCTCACTGGCCATCAGTTTCGAGCATTTATCGGTATTCTTCGGCGATGACGAGCGAAACAGTTTTCCGATCCACTCTCTGGTGAGCTTGGGCGGAATCGCGGTTGTACTGCCATTTATTCTCAAGGCCTACCGCTTTGGTCTTCCTCTAGCGGACAAGAATCAGCTTTGTGTTGCCTTTGAAAGCCTGATCATCCGACATCGCCTTATTGGCACCCGGGCGGATATCACGTCCCGCATCAATGATGCTTACGAGGCCTTTACTAGCGACGCGCCAGCGATAGAGCCTATCCTGGAGAATATCGAGTATCTCAAAACTGTAGGCAGTGGATGGTGGGCTTATTGGAACAATGAAAAACTGGCAGACGCTCTAGAATGGGAAGTTAGACACTCCACCGCTAGGCACCTGCTATGGAAATATGAAGTACACCTAGAAGGACAAGGTCAGCGCGGTTACCAGCCACGGCGTTGTAACGATATCAAGCGTCCAGAACTGGAACACATCGCTCCCACTACCGAGCCCACAGCTAGCCCCCATGGCTACGGCACCTACGACGAAACCTTCAAGAGCGAATACCTAAACTGCCTCGGCAATTACCTACTGGTGTCAAAATCCCACAACTGTGCAGTGGGAAACATTCCATTCGCCGAAAAGCTGGAAACATACCAGCACAATTTCCAACAACGGGAAATAGCAAAATTTGTCAGCGCAGGTATCATTTGGGATCAAGATGCAATCCAGGTCCGGCACGATAAAATCGTCGCAGCACTTTTGGCTGTGCTTTAAGTAAATTGCATACCGGCTATGGTCAAAATATCCGGGGCTGAGACACTTAATCGCGCGAATACAAAAAACATACTACATTGCATTTAAATGACTAAGGAAAAACACATGGAGTTGGGAAAATGATTCAATGGCCAGCACACTCAAAGATAACCTGCTTAGATTCTAACGAGAAAATTATTGCTACCTCTGTGCGTAGCAGGCTAGATTTGTCGGACTCTCTAATGCTGAACCGTGACCACCAAAAACCATTATCTTGCCAAATTGAGGTTCTAACCAAGTCGACAGACTGGACGACCTGGAATTCAATTAACGTAAAAAGAATTGAAGACCATATCGTCTATGACCTTGAATTTGACGGTTACAAGGTAAAAATTGACCGCATCAGCAAACCGAGCAAAACTTTGTGCAGCAAACCATTCAAATGGAAGCTTGAAATAAGCGTTGACTACAACGATACAGTGCTTGGAGTGGATAAAAAACCTATAGGCACGAGGTTCAAGGTAGCTCGAAGTGATGCATCCGTTAAAACCATTCAATCAAATATTGAAAAGATTTTCGGCCTGCCTCCTGGTTCCGTTTGTTTACTAACTCCTGACTCCAAGAAGGCAAGTTTGCGCTCCTCGATAAAATCCCTAAGGAACAAATGGAAAACAGCTAGCCGCTCACTTTGAACCGGTGCCGGCGCCTTTGCCACGTGCTAGCATGTAAACAGAGGCGCATACAACGGTCAATCCAGCTTACGTCGGCACGCATTTTATAATGTTGGCGCATAAATATATCGCTAGTTTCGCAACCCTGCGTGCCTTCGAGTTCTCATGAACATCCCATACGCATGGGGCCTAGGAAGTCCCTCGGCCTGCTCGATCGGTCACCACAGCATCTTGCAGTGCAGAAATGCAATTCGGAACTATCGTATGATTGCCAGCCGGGTACTCTATGCAAGTTATATTGTAGCTTTGCTTTACCGCTTTAACCATTGATCTATGCTCCATCTTTGGTAGCAGAGCGTAGTGGCCGTGTCGACTCTCTGTTACTGCATGGGTATTCTCAAGAATAATCTGAAGATCAGGATCACCTAAAGAGTAACCTATGAAAAGAACCGTATGCGTTGTAAACAAGGCAGACATAACTTGAAAGAAACCATGATTTAGCTGCCTAGCCTTAAAATAAGACATTCTATCCAGCACTAAATCATTAGGCTCTGTAATACAGCCATGTATTTTTGCAATTGTACGTTGAGGAGAGCGAACTTGATCCAAAAGATCTCTTGAGGTGTGCTTGCAAACATTATATGCAGCATTTCCGCCACTATAATGATCAAAATTCTTCTCAAGAAACTCATCATAGTTTGTGGTAACAATTGTCTTCAAGTCAAGTTGAAGAAGACTGTTATACACCTCATGATGAGGTGCTGGACGAACCTGGAATGTCTGCCTTAAAGCGGCATTTAAGTCAGCCCGCTCCACACCATCAGTTACAATCTGAGCCGCATCCAACAATCGATTCTTAGCGACTAAACCCTTAACAAGCTTTTTATCCACCTTAGTGGACAACTGCTCACTTAATTTAACTAATAGAGTTGGCCACGTTGGCATTCCTGGCGATGCTGCCTTAGAAATACCAGCACCGACAAAAACTATTGCCCGTCGGTCAGCTATTTCACGAATGAGCGCGGGAGGCCAAGTAATCATCAAAACACCCGACTCGCAATTGACGATGCGAGCAAACCAATAATAGACTTGTAGTTCTCAGCTTGGCTAAACTGGCTACCAATCAGCCCATCCTTACTTTTTAGAGCAATAATTGGCGAATTAACAGTTTGAGCCAATGGTATTAAACTGTATAAATTAGGTACATCCCCCAGTCTGAGGTCGGCATTTTGGGGGGCGAATGCAGAGAGATGCTGACCAACTTCAACTGGCACATCGTTCAAAATTCTCTCATAAGCCCGAGTTGGTCGCCGCACACCCTCTTTGGACTTCGCAATATACTGCTGAAGAGTATAACCTATGTATCCCTCCCTTATAGGAATATCCTTAGAAATTCCGTACTTAGCCAACATCCCAGCATTGAACCTTTCGGCTTGCTGGAGTCCTACCTCATAGTATTCCAGCCAGGTTGAAATCCATCGAGATATATTTCGAACGCCCAATAGGCTAAAAGCGTCCGCCCCCAAAGGAGTCAGAAAATTATCGCACGACAGCAAAACCGAACGATTTATAGCCCCCAAGGAAGGGCTAACATCCACAAATGCTATATCATATTTATCTGACACAGACTCCAGGTATGATTTAAGCCAATTAGAAACTCGAAAGCCGCCAGCTTTCCCGCTAGGAATCTCATTCCAAGCCTGTGACAATTGATCTTCAAACAAAGAAAACCGAGGGTCGCCTGGCACTAGGTCTACACCAAACCTATTATTACGAGCCAGCAAAGGTTTAACATGTGAATTTATTGTGGCGTCACCATCAACAATCGGCTGAACCACATCCATTATAGTCTTAGCTCTTACATTCCCTTTCGCACCATCTTTCGGCCAATACAAATCAATAGTTCTCTCATCTCCCAGCACATACTGAGTAATATTGCACTGCGGATCACAATCTACAACCAGAACTCGCTTATTCAATTCAAAGGCGAAGTAAGAGGCAATATTTCCAGTCAGCGTTGTTTTACCAACACCACCCTTATTGTTGAAAAACGAAATTATTTTCATATCTTCTCCAAACATCAAAACTCGAATAATTCCAGCGCAATACTTTATAATTAGCGGCATACAAGCCTGTCAAGAAAGTTACGCTTTATCATCATAGGCGCCGCCCATCAGATTAACATCTCACTTTAGCTCACTTCTCATCGTAAAATTAACCTACCAAGCAACCAGCATAGCATCATAAGACACCGAGGATTGCCCGCATGCTGCTATAGTTCGACTTTACTTATAAAATCTTCTACGTAGTAGATCTTAGTTTTTACATCAAAGGCACGATAAATGATTCTTGCCTTATCAACTGACTTTTTATCACCACAAATAAAGTATGAACACTTAGAAGCTATATAGACATGCAGCGCATCGGTGAACATATTATTTATATTGTTCTTTTTTTCAATTTTTTCTTTGAATATAGGGAAAAAATCGAGAACACCATACGCAATCGTAAATTTATCTTCCTCACTAATACTATCTATAGATCGACCGTCAATATTAAGGAAAGATTGAAAAATTGATGTGAAATTCTGCCCGATCTCTTCTGGCGTAGAGAGCAAGTAATTATAAATTGGCCACTCTCTAATGTGCTCAACGGCCGGCTGATTCAACTTGACAATTTCTACGAATGAGTTCCTAAAATTTTTCTGTAGCTTGTGGTCTTTTAGCCCATTTTCTAGAAGATGACTCACAAAGCATTCCAACAACTCGGGGGACATCACATCATTGAAACGCTTTAGGAATGGAACTAAGACATTTCCTTCGGAAATTTTATTTGAGTCGACCTTATATGGCTGGAACCAAAATTTAAATTCATCTGGCGATGGTGTGTTTTTTTGATCTTCTGCCATTGCCTCATATACTAAACGTGGAGGAATTCTATCTATGCAGAACCCAGACCCATCTTTGTTCGGACCTATACAGCATTTTTCTGTGATTACCTCCAACTGTACAAGATCGTTCTTTACGTACTCATCCCTAGAGCACCTAAGCAGATCACTAATATGCGCATGAGAGTAAGGCGTTGAGTAACCTTTCCTTCTCCCTGCACTCAAATTCTCTACTAAACGAGAACTTTTTCTGCTCTGAATGATATCCTGAAAAATATTCCAGTCTAGGTATATTGACTTTATAGAATTTCTCTTGGCACTCACAAACACATCCCTGTAATATTTCGACATTTCATTAATGACTTAATTTTAAACAATATGCAACTGCCATCAGCATCTTTATGATACTTAAATTAAACCATAAATAACGCAGAACCTATAAACTACCTATCCCTTATACTGGTTAGCATTCTTTAGGCGGCCTGGCCCAATTTGACAAGAATACCCCCTGGCAGCGGCGGTTTGCCACTAATATTCATTTATTTCCGTTCGCTGCTTTCGTCGGAAGCAAGCCCCCAGTCGGTTACTGTCGACCGAGACTATCAGAATCAGATCCTCGCTCAGAGGGTAAACGTCCATGATTTTCCTAAACGACGAACGAGTATTCGTATCGTCAGCACGTAATAATATCGCATCGTCTCACTGCGCCGTGCTAGATGATGCTCAAGAAACCAAGTCACATGCTTTCTCTGCCAGCCCCAAAGCGTCTCTCGATGCCAGCGCTTGGCGATTTCAGCCTGAATGATTCTCGCCTGCCGCAAATGACGTTGGCGCGTCACGTAGGATCCGGTCAATACGCCAGCTAAAAACAGCTCCATATCAAATTGCTTACTCACGTGCGCCCCCAATGTAGGCAGCGACCACGTCGATCCGACCGTGCCCCAGCTCATAGCCAAGCTGCCTCCGGGCTTCACGATCAAGGTTCCTATCTACCAAGCAAGGTTGGCTGTCGTTGATTGGCGCGCGGTGCTGGGTGATTTGCTCGCATGCATACGTAGTTCGAAGGGGTTCTACCCCGTTAACACGGACATTTCGACGTGCCACTCCAGGGCAACGGTTTCAAAGAGAAGGCTCGCACGCTGGGCAGCGATCTTGGCCTTCTGCTTTTCTTCCATTGGATCAAGGTTATCGAGCAACAAGGCCTTGGCCTCATCACGCTTGGTCCTCGCAACGGCCAATGAAACGATGGGGTACTTGCCAATGATCAGCGTGCCTTCCTTGCCGTTGAGTTTGAAATACCGCAGCCGCCAAGTCTTCGAGCCACTGGGCGCGACGTACAGGTACATACCCCCGCCGTCGAACAGTTTATAAGCACGATCACGCGGTTTGGCCGTGCGGCATTTGAGGTCGCTGAGCGGAATGGCTAGGCGTGGCATAGGGTACGTTCTCCATTCAGGAAAGACGCTTTACCCCAAAAATACCCCCGGCTATTGGGGATTTTGTTGGTTCCCGACGGAGGGACGTGGAAACGAAAAACCGGCCAGAAGGCCGGTTTAGAGGGCTTCCAAAGCATTCGGCGGAATGCAGTGGAGCTGGACGTGGTGCGGAGACAGGAATCGACCCAGCCGCACGCCCCTAGACCAACTGCGCCCCCAGCGCCCGCACCACCCGCTGCAACTCCGCCTGTCCACCGGTGGCGACGCGCAGGCCGGTAATCTCGCGCCGCGGCGGATAGTGTTTGCGCAGGGCGTCGAAGGCGGCGCGGCGGGTGGCGCTGTCGCCGGTCAGGCTGCGGCGGAAGGCGGCGTCGTCGCTGCGCGGGTCGTACACCGCGCGGCACAGCGTGGCCAGCGCCCAGGCCGGGTCGCAGCCGGGGTTGAGCTGCAGGCCGGCGAGCCAGGTTTCCGGCAGCACGTCTTGCAGGCTCACGCGTTCGGCGATGCCGCGCCAGGCGCAGTAGGCCTGGTAGATCTGCGCGGTGCCGCGCAGCTTGCCTTCCAGGCTGTAGCCGGCGATGTGCGGAGTGGCGATCAGGCAGCGCGCGGCCAGTTCGGGGTCGGCCTGCGGTTCGCCTTCCCAGACGTCCAGCGCCACTTCCAGGTCGGCGCCGCCTTCGAGCAGGCGGCGCAGGGCCTGGTTGTCGACCACCGCGCCACGGCTGGCGTTGACCAGCCAGGTGCCGGGACGCAGGGCGGCCAGGCGGGGCTCATCCAGCAGGTGGCGGGTCGGGTGTTCGCCGTCGCGGTTCAGCGGAGTGTGCAGGCTGATCACGTCGGCCTCGGCCAGCAGCCGTTCCAGCGAGACGAATTCGCCGTCCGGCTCGCGTGCCTGGCGCGGCGGATCGCAGACCAGCACTTTCCAGCCCAGCCCGCGCAGCACCTCCACCAGCCGCCCGCCGACCTGCCCGGCGCCGACCACGCCATAGGTGCGTTCGGCCAGGTCGGCGCCGCGCACCTCGGCCATCGCCAGCAGGCAGCCGAGCACGTAGTCCACCACCCCGCGGGCGTTGCAGCCGGGCGCGCTGGACCAGGCGATGCCGGCCTCGGCGAAGTAGTCGAGGTCGAGGTGGTCGGTGCCGATGGTGCAGGTGCCGACGAAGCGCACCGGCGAGCCGGCCAGCGCGGCGCGGCTGACCTCGGTGACCGAGCGCACCAGCAGCACGTCGACCTCGGCCAGCGCCGCGCGGTCGATGGCGCGCCCGGGCAAGCGGCGAATGGAGCCCTGGTCGGCGAAGAAGGCGTCGACCACGGGAATGTTTTCATCGGCGAGAATACGCATGCAGACCTCCGCGAACGAGGCTGCACACTCTAGCAGGCCGAGGGCTCGCGGTGTTGCCGAACGGCTCGCGAGGCGGACCTGCCAGCGCCATGCGCAAGCCTCGACGATCGCGTTTTTCCCAACCACGACCGCGAACGATGGCCAGCTACAAGGAACAGAACCGCGAACGCCTCGTCCGTCTCCTCGACCAGGCGGCGGACGCCAGGGAGCCCGTTCATCGAGCCGGTAGCTCGCTCCGCTCCGGCATGGCCGCCAGGCGCTGGCGCATTTCCTCGCTGGCGGCAGGCCCGGCCTGCACGGTGCATTGCTCCAGCGGTACCGTTCGGCCATCGGCGAGAGCCGCCATGAACGAGCGCACCGGCCGCCCGCTTGTTCGCTCGACGAGCTGCACGCTCTGCCCTTCCTCTGCGTAGTGGCGATTGCCCCAAGCGACGAAAGCCATGAGCACGACGCGAAAATCCTCGCCCTTGGCCGTGGGCACGTACTGATAGCGCAGCGGGCGCTGGCTGTAGGGCTGGCGTTCGAGCAGGCCCGCCTCCACCAGCGCGTTCAGGCGCCGGGTGAGCATGTTCGGCGCGATATCCAGGCTGCGGGAAAATTCGTCGAAGCGGCGCAGGCCCTGTAGCGCATCGCGCATGATCAGGATGCTCCACCATTCGCCGACCCGTTCCAGGCTGCGGGCGATGGGGCATTCGGCATCGGCGAAGGTCTTGCGTTGCATGGTTCTTCCTTGGCGAGGCTCACAAAGTGCTGGTCCGCATGTTACTTTCATGATGATAGTTACGTCCACTGACTGCTATTCCAACGGAACAGAAGGACTCGGACCCTCATGAGCAAACGTATCGTCGTCACCGGCATGGGCGCGGTCAGCCCGCTGGGCTGCGGAGTCGAACCCATATGGCAACGCCTGCTGGCCGGGCAATCGGGCATCGCCACGCTCCCAGCGGAGCTGATCGGCGACCTGCCCATCAGCATCGGCGGCCAGGTCCCCGACCGTGTGCAGGACCCGCAGGCCGGCTTCGATCCCGACCTGCTGCTGGCCGCCAAGGAACAACGCAAGATGGACCGCTTCATCCTTTTCGCCCTGGCCGCCGCGCAAGAGGCCCTGGCCCAGGCCGGCTGGGCGCCGCAGAGCACCGAGGCGCAGGAGCGCACAGCGACCGTCATCGCCTCCGGGGTGGGCGGCTTCCATGCCATCGCCGAAGCGGTGCGGACCACCGACGGCAAGGGACCGCGACGCCTGTCGCCCTTCACCATCCCGTCCTTTCTCTGCAACATGGCGGCCGCCCATGTGTCGATCCGCCATGGCTTCAAGGGACCGCTGGGCTCCCCGGTGACCGCCTGCGCGGCGGGCGTGCAAGCCATCGGCGACGCGGCGCGGATGATCCGCGCGGGAGAGGTCGACGTGGCGCTCTGCGGCGGCGCGGAAGCGACCATCCACCGGGTCAGCCTGGCCGGCTTCGCCGCCGCGCGCGCCCTGTCCAGCGATTTCAACGACAGCCCCGAACGCGCCTCGCGCCCCTTCGACCAGGCCCGCGACGGCTTCGTCATGGGCGAAGGCGCCGGCCTACTGGTCATCGAGGAACTGGAGCACGCCCTGGCGCGCGGCGCCAGGCCCATCGCCGAGCTGGTGGGCTACGGCACCAGCGCCGACGCCTACCACATGACCGCCGGGCCGGAAGATGGCAGCGGTGCCCGCCGGGCCATGCAGCAGGCGCTGCGCCAGGCCGGCGTGGAAGCGGCCGCGGTGCAACACCTGAATGCCCACGCCACCTCCACCCAAGTAGGCGACAAGGGCGAACTGGCCGCCATCAAGGCCGTGTTCGGCACCGGCAGCGGGCTCGCCATCAGCGCGACCAAATCCGCCACCGGCCACCTCCTGGGCGCCGCCGGCGGCATCGAGGCGATCTTCACGGTCCTGGCACTGCGCGACCAGCTCGCCCCCGCCACGCTCAACCTGGAAACGCCCGACACCGACGCCGAGGGCCTCGACCTGGTTCGCGGCGAAGCCCGGCGCTGGCCGATGGAACACGCGCTGTCCAATGGCTTCGGCTTCGGCGGGGTGAATGCCAGCCTGTTGTTCCGGCGCTGGGTGTAGCGCGGCCGGCCCTCCGCCAGGCACTCCTGAGCACACTGGCGGAGGGGAAGCCACTCATGTCGCATGCCCCACGATCTGAATTCGTGGGGGCGGGAAATTGCTTGTGGAGTGGGCGCTCAGTGGTCACTTTCGAACAAAAGCAGACACTATCTCGCCAGTGTGAAGTTTTAGCACTTCCCGGATATCTCCGGGACAGACCATGTTCATGCCCTAGCGCAAAGGGGGGTGTTCAGCTCAGACTTATGCTAGTCTACAAGCGCTTCGGGTATAGACCCGAAGGTGCATCACAAGCTGTCAAGCCCCAAGGCGGCATCCCAGGTGAAACCACCCAAGGTGACCAGCAGTGCGGCTAGCAGCGCTCGGATACTTATCTTCATAGGTACTCCAAGTGTGACGCTGACATTATACGTCGATCCTAGCAATCGCGGCGAAATCGGACTGGGTGACCAACACCGATTGGATGATGTGAGGAGCATTTGAGTTTATCCGGCCAGGCGGTTGAGGATTGCCGCCATCCTATGCCTGGCCGGTTGGCTCGAACATGGATGTACGCTGATGCCAGAAAATTGGTACAAATCTCGGGGCTATCTGCACTTTGATCGCCCGATCAACCAGGCTGCGGCACTGGAGATAGTATCAAGCCCTAAGACTGTTGCTAAGCATGCCTTTTACCCGTTTATTCGCTATGTCGCACAAACACAGAAAGTGTTTTTCGACAAAAGCATAGGGAAGGTAGTCAAAAAAGCCCCCAAAGAACGGCCCATTTCCTACGCTGCGCATGTCGACAGCCACATTTATTCCTACTACTGCGAACTGCTGAACCAGGCCTACGAGGATCATCTGGCGAAGGTGCAGTGGTCCCCCGCCATTCTGGCGTTTCGGACCCTTGGCAAAAGCAATATCAATTTTGCTCGCGAGGCGTTTCTAGATATCGCGACGCGAGACTCTTGCTGCGTCATCGCCATCGACATCAAAGGTTTCTTTGACAACTTAGATCATGCACATCTCAAAAGTGCCTGGCGGACACTACTAGGCACCAACCAGTTGTCCGACGACCATTACGCAGTGTATCGGTCCCTCACCAAGTTCTCGTTCGTCTACAGGGACCAAGTCTACGAGACGCTGGGGCTCTCCAAGAACAATCCGAAACCAGGCCGCAAGCGAATATGCGAGCCCCACGAGTTCCGAACCAAGGTGCGTGATGGCGGCCTGATCAAAACCAACAAGGATAAAAAAGGTATCCCTCAGGGCTCCCCTATCAGCGCCCTACTGTCCAACGTGTACATGATGGGATTCGATGAGCAGATCCACACCTATGTCCAAACCTGCGGGGGTGCCTATTACCGGTATTGCGATGATGTGCTGCTGATTGTGCCGCTGGAGAAGGAAGCGGAGGCCAAAGCCCTAGTCGAACAACGGGTCAATGCGATTGGCCTGGAGATCCAGGCCTCCAAGACGGAGACCTGCAAATTTAAGCGCTCGGCTATGGGCTTGAGATCCGACCGACCTCTGCAATATCTGGGCTTTATCTTCGACGGCGCCAACATCTACCTGCGTTCATCGTCACTGGCTCGCTACCGGGATCGTGTGAAGAAAGGCATCTGGATGGCGGAACAATGCATGGAGAAGGTCAACGCCAAGCGAATTTCCAGAGGCCAGTTGCCTCGTTCGATGTTCCTGAAGAAGCTGTACAAGCGGTACTCCTACCTAGGCCGAAGGAACTTCATTTCTTATGGCTACCGGGCAGCCAGAATCATGAACGCTCCATCGATCAAGAAGCAGCTCAAACCACACTGGAACAGGCTCCGCAAGCGCATTTCAGATGCGCAAGGCGAACGACATTGAATAAGCCACGCTTCCGGCCTCAAGCAAGGTTTGCGAGGAGGAGCGTGTGCCTTATCAGCTAATGACTGCTTCTGGCCGATTGCTGCCCCTGACGAGAAGCCCGAAGCCTCCCGAAAGTCCTCCCCCCGGTTCAGACATCCGCCCCCTGCCCTATCCTCCCCCGCAATAACTCCAGGAGGCCGCATGCCGGTTTCGTTACCCTTCGAGCAAGTCGATGTCTTCTCCGAACAGCCCTTCAAAGGCAACGCCGTTGCCGTGGTGATTGGCGCCGACCGCCTGAGCAGCCAGCAGATGCTGGAGTTCGCTGCCTGGACCCAATTGAGCGAGACGACCTTCCTGCTGCGGCCGACCACTGCCGAAGCAGACTACCGCGTAAGAATCTTCACCCCGCTGCGGGAGTTGCCCTTTGCCGGGCATCCGACGCTGGGGAGCTGCCAGGTCTGGCTGAACCAGGGGGGCGGCAATGCTGCTGACGAGATCGTCCAGGAGTGCCTGGCGGGCCTGATCCGTATCCGCCGCAAGGGCGCCTTGCTGTCGTTCGCGGCGCCTCCCCTGCTTCGTGGCGGAGCGGTCGAAGACGAGGTGTTGCGACGGATCGAGAGCGGGCTTGGCCTGTCCCCGGGGCAGGTACTCGGCAGCCAATGGGTGGACAACGGACCCGGCTGGGTCGCCGTTCGGCTGGCCACGCGTGACGAGGTCCTGGCCATTCGCCCGGACTACGCGCAGCTCGACGGGCTCAACGTGGGGGTGGTCGCACCCTGGCAAGGTCCCCAGGCGGAGGCGGATGTGGAAGTGCGCGCCTTCATGGGCGAGGAACTCAATGAAGACCCCGTCACCGGCAGCCTCAACGCGAGCCTGGCGCAATGGCTGATCGGCACGGGAGTCATGCCCGGGCGCTACACGGCGAGCCAGGGCACGGCCTTGGGTCGCCGGGGGCGGATAAGCGTCGAGCAGATCGGCGGCGATATCTGGATCGGCGGTGAGGTGCAGCCGGGCATGTCGGGGCAGGTCGTGTTCTGAGCGGGACGGCGTACCCTGTCCTTCCCCATTACCTGGCCGACCTGGATCGGCGTCCGGCATTGGACGGAAATGCCTGCCCATGACAACGGGGCCGCCTTCCCTCTGGAAGCACCCTCCCTGCCCACCGGGCCCGCCCAGGTCCGGTGGCTCCGCCCTCCCCTCACCAGTTGTGTGTATAGCTCGCCGTCAGCACCGTGCCCGGCGCCGGCAGGTGGCTGGTGTTGTTGTTGTTGCGCAGCAACTGGCTGTAGAGCGGGTAGTAGTCGCGGTTGAACAGGTTCTGGATGCCCAGGCTCAACTGGTCGTCGGGGGTGATGCGGTACTGGCTGACCAGGTCGACCGTGGTGTAGGTGCTGACCTGGCGCCGGCCGAAGCTTTCCACGCCGTCGAGACGGTAGTCCTTGGAGTCGAAGAAGGTGGCCTGCAGGCGGTTGTTCCAGTCGGCATCCGGCTTGTATTGCAGGTAGGCGGTCAGCTTCAGCGGCGGCACGCGGTAGCCGGTCATGTCCTGCCAGTCCTTGCCGTCCGGCTTCTCGCGTCCGCGCATCCAGGTGGCGCTGCCGCCCGCGCCCCAGACTTCGTCGTCGCTGAGCCAGTCGGCGCTGGCCTCGACGCCGTGGATGCGCTCCTTGGTGCGGGTGAGGATCAGGCCGTTGTTGAAGCTCTGCACGTCGCCCAGCTTGGAGGTGGTGTAGAACAGCGCCAGGCTGCCCAGGGTGTTGCCGCCGATGGCGCCACGCCAGCCGAGTTCGTAGTTGTTGGTCTTCACCGGTTCGAGGTTCGAGGAGCCGATATCGAAGCCACGGCGGGCGTTGCGCAGCTGGATGCCGACATCGGGCAGCTGGAAGCCCTGGCTGAAGGAGGCATAGATTTCCTGGCCAGCCACCGGCGAATAGACGATGCCGAGGTTCGACAGCACCGCGTCGTAGTCGAGGTCGCCGCCCTTGACGGTCACCGGCGAGGCGGCCTTGGACTCGGAGAGCGGGATGAAGTCGTCGAATTCGGCGGTGGAGTATTCGTAGCGCAGGCCGCCGTCGATCGACCAGTGTTCGTCGAAGCGATGCTGCAACTGGGCGAACGCGCCGGCGCTGCGGGTGCGTAGCGGCGGCATGTAGGTGAGCTTGCCGATCTTGTCGAAGACCAGCCCGCCGCTGGCGTCGTAGGCCGCCGGGTCGAACACGTCGAGCGGCATGTCGCTGCGTTCCTGGTTGTAGTCGCCGCCCCAGACCAGTTCGGTATTGCCGCTTTCGCCCAGCGGCGTGCGCAGGGTCAGGCGGCTGCCGAACACTTCGCTGTTCTGCATGATCTGGTCGACATTGCCGCCGCGGGTGGAAACGGCGCGGGCGTCGAACGGAGTGAAGCGGGTGAAATAGTCGCGGTAGTAGAGCTGCGCGGAGAGCCGGCTGCCGAGGATGTCGAGGTTCTCGTACTCGAGGTTCGCCAGGGTGTTGCGGATGCGGTTCTGCTCGTCCAGCTCCAGGCCCTTGATCGCGTTGGCCGGGACCGAGCCCGGCGGCAGCCTGGCGACCCTCGGGTCGGTGGCGTAGTCGGTGTCCTGGCGGGCGTCGTAGTGGCTGAGGGCGAGCTGCACGCGCTGGTTCTCGTCGATGCGCAGGCCGAGCTTGCCGCCGATGTTGTAGACGTTCGAGTCGAACAGGTCGCCCTGGCTGGGTTCCGGGGCGATGCGGTCGCCATGGGCGTCGTAGGAAGCGCCGACGTGACGGGTGCCGAAGTCGAACGAATAGTCGAGCGCCCCCAGGGAGCCGGCGAAGTATTGCTGGAACTGGCCGCCGAGGCCATCGCTACCCAGCCGGGTCAGCGGCGAGGTGGCGCTGAGGCGGGTTTCCGCACGGTTCTCGCCGCCGGCCGGACGGGTGGTGATGGAGATGATCCCGCCGGTGGCGCCGCTGCCGTAGATGGCGCTGCTGCCACGGATGACCTCGATCCGCTCGATCAGCGCCGGGTCGATGTTGGCCAGGTTGCGCGAGGAGTCGCGGTTGGTGTTCAGCGGCACGCCGTCGACCATCACCAGCATGCTGCGCCCGCGCAGGGTCTGGCCGTATTCGGTGATGGTGCGGCTGGAATCGGACATCCCCGGCACCGCCTTGGCCAGCACGGTGGCCAGGCTGTCGGAGCCCTGGCGCAGCTCCTCCAGTTGGGCATGCTCGATGACGGTGGACTGGCGCGTGGCGGAGACCAGGTCGCTGCTGGTGCGCGAGGCGGTGATTTCCATCTGCTCCATGTCCAGCGGTTCGCTGCGGGCTTGCGTAGCGGGCACGGCGGCTTCGCTGGCCGGAACGACGATGAAGGTATGTTCGTCCCTGGCCTGCGCCTTCAGGCCGCTATCCCTGAGCAACTGGCGCAATGCCTCTTCGGGGGTGAAACGCCCCTTCAGCGCGGGCGCCTGGCGGCCGGCGCCGAGATCGCCAGCGAAAAGGATCTGTACCGAGGATTGTTGCGCGAGGGCGTTGATCGCCTGGCCGAGCGGCGCGGCGGGCAGATCCACGTCGAGCTTTTCCTGGCCCTGGGCCGACACCGCCAGGAGCAGGCTGCTGGCGAGCAATGAAGGACGCAGGTGGCGACTGCGGAGGGAAAAATGCACGTCTCGATTTCCTATGCAGGTTGGCTTTTCCTGGATAGCCGCCACGGCGCGCGGGAAACCCTACCTGCGTCCGAGAATTATTTTCGCGTCGATTTGCGTTGGATCTCGACGCTGCCGTCCTCCTGCCGCGACACGGCCACGGGAAGGATGCTCGGCAGCAGGTCGAGCAGCCGGTCGGCGTTGTGCGCGGCGAAGACGCCGGTCAGCCGGAGGGAGGCCAGGCTGGGGTCGTCCAGGAGAATGGGCGCCTTGCGATAATGGCGCAGCAACGCGACGGCTTCGCCCAGGGGCGTGCGCTCGAAGACCAGGCGGTCGTCTTTCCAGGCCATCGCCGTGGCGGCATCGACCTTGGCCAGCGGCATCAGTTGCCCGCCAATGGCATCGACCTGCTGGCCCGGCAGGAGCACGACTGGCGCTTGCGCCGTAGCCGAGGTGCCGACCTCCACCCGGCCACGCTCCAGGGTCACGCGGACATCGTCGTCCAGGCGGCGCACGTTGAACCGGGTGCCGAGCACGCGGATGTCGGTCGAACCCACGGACACCACGAAGCGCCGATAGCGCGCCGGGGATACCTCGAAAAGCACCTGCCCCGCGCGCAACGCGACCCGGCGGCTGAGCGGGTGCCAACTGACCTCGATCTGGCTGCCGCTGTCGAGCAGGAGCTGGCTGCCGTCGGCCAGGGTCACGTCGCGCCGCTCACCGATGGCGGTGGCGAAGCGCTCGCGCTTGTAGGCCGGGTCCAGCCAGGCCAGGGCGCCGATGGCCAGCGCCAGCAATAGCGCGACGCCGGCCGCCTTGCTTGCCTTGCGCGATTTCGGCCGGGAGGGCGGCAGCGGGAACAGGTCCTTCAGCGCGTCGCGATGGCGCTCCAGAGCGTCGTCCAGCGGAACCTGCCCATTCCGTTTCGAGGGCTGGGTCATGGCCGTGCCTCGCCGCGGCCGAGCCGTTCCCGGCAGGCCGCCAGTCCGAGGCGCAGGTGCTTTTCCACGGTCTTGACGGAGATGCCGAGGCGGTCGGCGACTTGCGCCTGGGGAACTTCGTGGATCTTGTGCATGACGAAAACTGCCTGGCAGCGAGGAGGAAGCGTGGCGATGGCGTCGACCAGTGCCTGGAACTCGCGCTCGGCCTCATGGCGACCCATGGGCGTCGCCGCCATGCAGGCGACTTCCGGAAGCTCGGCGACGGCTTCCACCCAGGCGGTTCGACGACGGTCGCTACGATAGCGGCTCACGGCGGCGTCGTGGGAGATTTTCCGCAGCAGGGCCAAGGGCGTGTGCACGTCCTCCTTCTCGTCGCGTTCGAGCAACTGCACGCACACGTCGTGCACCACTTCGCGCGCCATGCCCCGGTCGCCGAAGCGCCGGCGAACATGGTCGACCAGTTCCTCGTAGTGACGAACCAGTGTGGACAACAGCGTCGGCTTGGCGGGATCGAACGGCACGATGCACCCAGGAAAGGAGCCTGGCTCCGAAGAATGGGGGCCGAGTGTAAATGAGAAACAGTCGCAGATGAAAGACCGGTCATCGTCAGGGATTGCCTGGGTTGGCGTGCGTAGCGGGCGGGTAGCTTTCGCCCGCCCGCGCAACTGCCGAGCCAGGGCGGAGAGGGATCCCCTTTTCGCCCCGGTACTCAACCCCCCGGCCTTGCCGGGGGGTACCGCCTCCGCCGGTTATCGGTGTCTGCGTGCGTATTCCGCCTCGAACAGCGACAGGGCGTCGCTGAGCAACGACAGCAGGGAGCCGGTGATGCGGCAGATGCTTTCACCGGGTTCTTCGGTTTCGTCGAGCAGGTCGAGGACGCTCAGCGTTCCGATCGCCGACTCCAGCCGGCGGCGGGCGGTGTCGAACAGGTCTTCGCTGGCTGCGCTGCTGTCCAGGTAGAGGGTGGCGCAACCGGGGTGCTGGTTGCATTGCGAGGTGCGTCGCAGGGGGATGAAGGTGGAAGGGGACTCTGCGGTTATTGCGGGATTCGACGTATCATCGGCCTTAGCCATGGGTCAGCTCCTTCGTTAAGCTGGTCTCTGGTTAGCGGGTCGTAGGTGTTCCTGCACCTGCGGCCCGCGTCTTTTCTGCCCCCAAGAAAACAGATGGACTTGGCGACCCCTCCATCTTCCTCCTACTGGTTTTTTATCCAATTCCTGGGCGTCTGAGAGAGGCTGCGGAAAAGTCTGGGGGAGATGTCCGGCGTTTCCAGGGCATGTCATCCGCCGCTGTCACGGGTATCCGGCGGATAACCGCCAGGCGGTTATTCGCCCTACGGGGTCGGGCCTCAAGCGGGCAGCGCAGGGTCGTTTGTCTGCGCGTAGCGCGGTGGGGGGCTGGGCAACCGGCACGACCCTGCTGACCCTTCCTGACCACCCCGTCAACCCGTAAACTACGCGGTTCCCCTGCCCAGACAAGGACTGCCGTGAACAGCCCCGCCCTGCCCCTTTCCCGTGGCTTGCGCATCCGCGCCGAACTCAAGGAACTGCTGACCCTCGCCGCGCCGATCATGATCGCGCAACTGGCGACCACCGCCATGGGCTTCGTCGATGCGGTGATGGCCGGGCGCGCCAGTCCGCACGACCTGGCAGCGGTGGCGCTGGGCAACTCGATCTGGATCCCGATGTTCCTGCTGATGACCGGCACCCTGCTCGCCACCACGGCCAAGGTCGCCCAGCGCCATGGCGCCGGCGACCAGCCCGGCACCGGGCCGCTGGTGCGCCAGGCGCTGTGGCTGGCGCTGCTGATCGGACCGCTGTCGGGGGCGGTGCTGTGGTGGTTGTCGGAGCCGATCCTCGGCTTGATGAAAGTGCGCCCGGAACTGATCGGGCCGAGCCTGCTGTACCTCAAGGGCATCGCCCTGGGCTTCCCGGCGGCGGCGCTGTATCACGTACTGCGTTGCTACACCAACGGCCTGGGACGGACCCGGCCGAGCATGGTGCTGGGGATCGGCGGGCTGCTGCTGAACATCCCGATCAACTACGCGCTGATCTACGGCCACTTCGGCATGCCGAAGATGGGTGGCCCCGGCTGCGGCTGGGCCACCGGCTCGGTGATGTGGTTCATGTTCCTCGGCATGCTGTTCTGGGTGAACAAGGCCTCGATCTACCGCGCCAGCCAGTTGTTCTCGCGCTGGGAGTGGCCGGATCGCGCGACCATCGGCCCGCTGGTGGCGGTCGGCCTGCCGATCGGCATCGCGGTGTTCGCCGAGTCGAGCATCTTCTCGGTGATCGCCCTGCTGATCGGCGGGCTCGACGAGAACGTGGTGGCCGGCCACCAGATCGCCCTGAACTTCAGCGCGCTGGTGTTCATGATTCCCTATTCGCTGGGGATGGCGGTGACCGTGCGGGTCGGCCACAACCTCGGCGCCGGCCTGCCGCGCGACGCGCGCTTCGCCGCCGGCGTGGGGATGGCCGCGGCGCTGGGCTACGCCTGCGTCTCGGCGAGCCTGATGTTGTTGCTGCGCGAGCAGATCGCCGCGATGTATTCGCCGGACCCGGCGGTGATCGCCATCGCCGCCTCGCTGATCGTGTTCTCCGCGCTGTTCCAGTTCTCCGACGCCCTGCAGGTCACCGCCGCCGGGGCCCTGCGCGGCTACCAGGACACCCGGGTGACGATGATCATGACCCTGTTCGCCTACTGGGGCATCGGCCTGCCGGTGGGCTACAGCCTCGGCCTCACCGACTGGTTCCAGGAACCCACCGGACCGCGCGGCCTGTGGCAGGGCCTGGTGGTGGGCCTGACCGGCGCGGCGATCATGCTCTGCATCCGCCTGGCGCGCAGCGCGCGGCGCTTCATCCGCCAGCACGAGCGCCTGCAGCGGGAGGACGCGGCGGCCGCCTCAGTCCTTGGCCGGTAGCGCCGGGGCGGCGCCACGCGACTTGACGCTGAGGGTAGTGCCGACCGAGGCGAGGATGATCGCGCCGATGGCCAGCCATTGGGTCGGGCTCAGCCGCTCGCCGAGGAACAGCAGCCCGGAGAGCGCGCCGAAGGCCGGCTCGATGCTCATCAGGGTGCCGAAGGTGCGCGCCGGCAGGCGGGTCAGCGCGACCATTTCCAGGGTGTAGGGCAAGGCCGTGGAGAGCACCGCGACGCCCAGCGCCAACGGGATCAGCGCCGGGTCGAGGAGGTCGGCGCCGGCGTGGGCGACGCCGATCGGCACAACCAGGATCGCCGCCACCAGCACCCCCAGCGCGGCGCCCTGGGCGCCATGGTCGGCGCCGGCGCGCTGGCCGAAGAGGATGTACAGCGCCCAGCACACGCCGGCGCCGAGGGCATAGGCGGCGCCGACCAGGTCGAGCGGCTCGGCGCTGTTGCCCAGCGGCAGCAACAGCCAGATGCCGAACACCGCCAGGCCGATCCAGAGGAAGTCCAGCAGGCGCCGCGAGGAGAGGATCGCCACCAGCAGCGGCCCGGTGAACTCCAGAGCCACCGCGATGCCCAGCGGCACGGTGCGCACCGAGAGATAGAACAGCAGGTTCATGCCGCCCAGGGCGATGCCGTAGACCACCACCGAGCGCAGCGATTGCAGGCTCAGGCGCTTGCGCCAGGGACGCAGGAGCAGCAGCAGGATCAGCGCGGCGAAGAACAGCCTTAGGGCCGTGGTGCCCTGGGCGCCGACCAGGGGGAACATGCTTTTCGCCAGGGAGGCGCCGCTCTGGATCGAGGCCATGGCGATCAATAGCAGGCCGACCGGCAACAGCGTTCCGGCGAGGCCGCGGGAGGTGGAGGTCATGGAAGAGGTCCGGCAGTGGGAAGCAGCCCGATGGACTGCGGGAAACGGGATGTGCACTATAATGCGCAAAACCGCGACAGTGAGCAATATATTGCCCAGCCCTACCGAACGCCCCAGCGTCCTCGAACATGTCTCCGGCAACGTCCGCCGCCTGCGCCTGCAAGCCGGCCTCAGCCAGGAAGCGCTGGCCCGCGCGGCCAGTGTCAGCCGGCGGATGCTGGTGGGCATCGAGAGCGGCGACGTCAATGTCAGCCTGTCGACCCTCGACCGTATCGCCGCCGCCCTCGGCGTGCTGTTCCCCGACCTGGTCCAGGCACCGGCCACCGACCGCTCGCGGATCAATGCGGTGGCCTGGGTCGGCCACCACCCCGAGAGCCGCGCCACCCTCCTCGCCAGCGCACCGGCGCGGCGCGAGGTGGAACTCTGGGCCTGGTCGCTGGGACCGGGCGAGCGCTACGTATCGGAACCCGACGCCGCCGGCTGGCGGGAGATGGTTCTGGTCATCGAAGGTCGCCTGCGCCTGGAACTGGCCGACGGCGAACGGCGCATCGAGGCCGGCGACTTCCATGCCTTCGCCAGCGACCAGCCGTACGCCTACGTCAACGACGGCGACGAGGTGGTGCGTTTCACCCGCAACGTGGTGAGCTAGGCTCTAGCCTCGAGCCAGCCTTCCAGAGGAGACCGCGATGAGCGCACGCGTACGACCCTTCCTGATGTTCCAGGGGGTCCAGGCCGAGGCGGCCATGAACTTCTACCTGTCGCTGTTCGACGACGCCGAGATCCTCCAGATCCAGCGCTACGGCGCCGAGGGGCCGGGCCCGGAGGGCTCGGTGCTGAAGGCGCTGTTCCGCCTCGGCGACCAGAGCGTGCATTGCATCGACAGCCATGTGCGGCACGCCTTCGATTTCACCCCGGCGTTCTCCTTCTTCGTCGAGTGCGAGAGCAACGCGCAGATCGAGCGCCTGGCCGAGGCCCTGAGCGACGGCGGCAAGGCCCTGATGCCGCTCGGCGACTACGGCTTCAGCCAGCGTTTCGCCTGGCTGGCCGACCGCTTCGGGGTGTCCTGGCAGCTCAATCTGGCCTGAGCCCGGCAGTTGCCGTCAGGCTTCCTGGAGGACTTCCTGGCACACATCGACCCACTGCGCATCCACCAGCTCGGCCATCCGTTGCGGGGCGATGCGGACCGCGCTGTGCACCGCCCCGGCGGCCGGAAGCACTTCGTCGAAGGCTTGCAGCGAGACGTCGCAGTACACCGCCAGCGGCGTCGCCAGGCCGAACGGGCAGACTCCGCCGACCGGGTGCCCGGTCAGCTCGACCACGTCCTCGGCGCCGAGCATCTTCGCCTTGCCGCCGAAGGCGGCCTTGATCTTGCGGTTGTCCAGCCGCGCGTCGCCGCGCGCCACTACCAGTACGGTGCGCTCGCCGACCCGCAGCGACAGGGTCTTGGCGATGCGCCCCGGCTCCACGCCATGGGCCTCGGCGGCCAGGGCGACGGTGGCGGTGCTGGTTTCCAGCTCGATGATGCGCAGGTCCGGGGCTTTCTCGGCGAAGAACCGCCGGACGGATTCGAGGCTCATGGGGTGGGCTCCTTGGCGAAAACCCACGAACTTATGCAAGCGCGCCGAGGCTGTCCAGCACCGCGCGCTCAGGCGAAGCGCACGCAGTAGATAGGCGGCAGGTTGGCGGAGAGCTGCTGCCAGTCCTCCCCGCCGTTCTCGCTGAGCCACAGGCCGCCGGTGGTCGAGCCCATGGCCAGGCGCTCGCCGCTGGGGTCGATGTCCAGGCCGTGGCGGTAGACCAGGTCGTAGGCCGGGCCATCGGGCAGGCCGCGCTCGAGGGTCTCGAAGCTGTGGCCACCGTCGCGGGTGCGGGTGACCACGAAACGGGCGTCCCTGGGAATGCGGCATTCGTCCTTGGTCGCCGGGACGAACCAGGCCGTGTCCGGCTGCCGCGGATGCACGGCGACGGCGAAACCGAAGCTGGACGGCTCGGCGACCACGCCCTGCCAATGCAGGCCGCCGTCGCGGGAACGGAAGATGCCGTTGTGGTGCTGCACCCAGAGGAACTCCGGGCGCGCCTGGCACTGCACCAGGCGGTGCGGGTCCTGGATCGCCGCCTCCTCGCTCTGCTCCGGCGGCATGTAGTCGGCGCGCATGCCTTTGGTGGTGCAGGTCCAGCTGCGGCCGTCGTCGTGGCTCTGCCAGACGCCGCCGCAGGACACCGCGACGGTGAGGTGGCGACTGTCGCGTGGGTCGACGCAGATGGAATGGATGCCGGGATGGTCGTAGCCGCCGCCGAACCACTGGGCGCGCTCGGGTCGTTCCCAGAGTTCGCGGTTGAGGCGCCAGCTGGCGCCAAGGTCGTCGGAGCGGAACAGGCCGCCGGGGATGGTCCCGGCCCACAGCGTGCCGGGCCGGTCGGCGCCGCCTGGCTCGAGGATCCACAACTGCTGTAGCGACCAGGGTGGCTCCGCCGCCTGGCCTTCCAGCGGTTCGGCCGCTGGCGGCTGCGGCGGATAGACCGGCACCGCGCATTCCATCCAGTCCGTCGCGCCGGCGTCGCGACGCCACAGCTTGACGCCGAAATGGCCGAGGTTCAGCGCCGCGTAGAGCGCGCCGTCGCGCGGGTCGGCGAGGAGCATGCTCAACGGCTCGCCGAGGAAGTGGCTGGCCATCGGCAGCCACTGGCCCGCCGCGTTGCGCCGCAGCTCGAACAGGCCCTTGCGGGTGCCGACATAGAGTCGCTCGCTCACCGGATGTCCTCCTCTGTCATGGTCAACCGCCGCTCAGCGCCTGCACCACGTAGATCTCGCTATCGTCTTGGAGCGGATCGCCCAATCCCCGGCGATCGCGGACCTGCACGCCATCGACGAACAGCGCCACATGCCGGCGCAGGCTGCCCTGGTCGTCGAGCAGGTAGCCGCGCAAGCGCGGCTCGCGGGCGAAGGCCGCCTGCAAGGCGGCGGCGACGGTGGCGGCGCCGACATCCAGCGCGGGCATGGCGACATGCCGCTGGATGGCCGGGGCGAAGACGATACGGGGCATGCCGAGGCTCGCGGAAATGGTTCTGCTGGAACAGTGTAGAAGCCCTGCAGGCCACGGCTGGCGCGGCCCGCCCAGCGGTCGGCACACTCCGCAGCGACGCTCGTCGGCCATCCCGGCCGCTCGGCGCGGGCCTCCTATACTGCCCCGGCCAGCGAAAAAACCGCCGTCGCCTGTCGATCCGCCGGCCCGCCGTTCGACCAGTTCGGGAGGCGGGCCAGAACGGGCCGTCATTGCGCAGAACAACAAGGAGAACGCAGATGAGATTCATGGTGATCGTCAAGGCCACCCAGGCTTCCGAAGCCGGCGAGATGCCCAGCGAGGAACTGCTCGCGGCGATGGGCCGCTACAACGAGGAACTGGTCAAGGCCGGGGTGATGCTCGCCGGCGAAGGGCTACAGCCCAGCGCCAAGGGCGCCCGGGTGCGTTTCTCCGGCAACGCGCGGACGGTGATCGACGGCCCCTTCGCCGAGACCCGCGAGCTGATCGCCGGTTTCTGGATGTTCCAGGTGGCCTCCCTGGAAGAGGCCATCGAGTGGGTCAAGCGATGCCCGAACCCATTCGACGGCGAATCCGAGATCGAGATCCGCCAGGTCTTCGAGGCCGAGGACTTCGGCGAGGAGTTCACCCCGGAACTGCGCGAGCGCGAGGAGCGCCTGCGCGCCGAGCTGGAAAAACGCAACTGAACCGCCCCGCACTCCGCCAAGAACGAGGAAAGCGCCATGCAAATCGTCCCCTACCTGATCTTCAACGGTAATTGCCGGGAGGCCTTCAGCTGCTACCACCAGCACCTGGGCGGCACCCTGGAGGCCATGCTGCCGTTCGGCGACAGCCCCGAGTGCGGCGACATCCCGGCCGACTGGAAAAACAAGATCATGCACGCACGGCTGGTGGTCGGCAGCTTCGCCCTGATGGCCTCGGACAATCACCCGGCCTATCCCTACGAAGGCATCAAGGGCTGTTCCATCAGCCTCAACGTCGACAGCAAGGCCGAGGCCGAGCGCCTGTTCAACGCCCTCGCCGAGGGCGGCTCGGTCCAGATGCCGCTGGGCCCGACCTTCTGGGCGGCGAGCTTCGGCATGTTCACCGACCGCTTCGGCGTGGCCTGGATGGTCAACTGCGAGCAGGACCGGTAGCGTCCGCTACGCGGGCCCGCCGCCAGGTGAATCGGCGGCGGGCCCGCGTTCCGCTGTGCGCGAGTCGCGATCGATAGACGCACTGCCGCGATAATTTAAGTTGCATTTTAAAACCAAAATTCCTAGCCTCCGCCTTAGTTTCATATTGAAACCTTACGGAGCGCTTCGCATGCCATCCTCGCCATCCTCCCTCCCCTCCGCGCTGGTGCTGCTGTTCGCCGTCGCCTGCGGTCTCAGCGTGGCCAACGTCTATTACGCCCAGCCGCTGCTGGACGTCCTCGGTGCCGAGTTCGCCATCGGCCAGGCCGGGGTCGGCCTGCTGTTCGGCGCGACCCAGGCCGGTTGCGCCCTGGCGCTGCTGCTGGTGGTGCCGCTGGGCGACCTGCTGGAGCGGCGCCGGCTGATGTTCGTCCAGCTCCTGCTGCTGGTGCTGTCGCTGCTGCTGGTGGGCTTCGCCGGCGATACCCTCGGCCTGGCGCTGGGGCTGCTCGGACTGGGCCTGCTCGGCACCGCCATGACCCAGGGACTGCTGGCCTACGCCGCGGCGCTGGCGGCGCCTGGCGAGCGCGGGCGGGTGGTCGGCGCGGCGCAGGGCGGCGTGGTGATCGGCCTGCTGCTGGCGCGCAGCCTGGCCGGGCTGCTCGCCGACCTCGGCGGCTGGCGCAGCGTCTACCTGGTCTCGGCAGCGAGCATGGGCGGGCTTGGCCTGCTGCTCTGGCGGGTACTGCCGGCGGCGCCGAGCAACGAACTGGGGCTGTCCTACCGGCAGCTGCTCGGCTCGATGTTCGGCCTGCTGGCGAGCCAGCGCGTGCTGCAGGTGCGCGGCCTGCTCGGGCTGTTGATGTTCGCCGCCTTCGGGGTGTTCTGGAGCAGCCTGGTATTGCTGCTCGGCGCGCCGCCGTATTCGCTGTCGCACAGCGCCATCGGCGCCTTCGGCCTGGTCGGCGCGCTCGGCGCGCTGGGCGCGGCGCGGGCCGGCAGCCTGGCCGATCGCGGCCACGCCCAGGCGCTCAGCGGCGGCGCCCTGCTGCTGTTGCTGCTGTCCTGGCTGCCGCTCGCCCTCGGCGCGCATTCGCTGGCGGCGCTGATTCTCGGCGTGCTGCTGCTCGATCTCGCCGGCCAGGCGATCCATGTGCTCAACCAGAGCCTGGTCTTCGCCATCGACCCGCGCGCCCACAGCCGCCTGGTGGGTTGCTACATGCTGTTCTACGCCGCCGGCAGCGGCCTCGGCGCCAGCGCCGGCACCGCCATGTACGCCTGGGCCGGCTGGGACGCGGTGAGCCTGCTCGGCGCGGCGATCAGCCTGGCGGCCCTGGCGTTCTGGTGGTTCACCCGTGGCGTTGGCGGCGAAGCGCGTACGGCCTGCGCCAACGGCGCCTGAGCCGGCTTCAATCGAGTTCGCGCAGGCGCTGCTCGATGAAGCGCCGCTCCGGCTCCTGGCGCGCCAGGGCCAGCGCCGCGCGGTAGGCCTCGCGGGCCTCGCGGCGGCGACCGAGACGGCGGCAGAAGTCGGCACGCGCCGAGTGCGCCAGGTGGTAATCGGCCAGTTCACCTCGCGCCAGCAACGCATCGACCACGGCCAGCCCGACCTCGACGCCAGCAACGCATCGACCACGGCCAGCCCGACCTCGACGCCATCGCGCATGGCCAAGGCCACGGCGCGGTTGAGTTCGACCACCGGCGACGGCGCCAGGTACAGCAGCGCGTCGTAGAGGGCGACGATCCGTGCCCAGTCGGTGTCCTCGGCGCGCGGCGCCTGGGCGTGCACCGCGACGATCGCCGCCTGCAGGGTGTAGGGCCCGACGCGGCGGCTGGCCAGGGCCCGCTCGACCAGGCCGAGCCCCTCGACGATCAGTCCGCGATCCCATAGCGTGCGGTCCTGCTCGTCGAGCCGCACCAGTTCGCCGCTGGCCGAGATCCGCGCCTGGCGCCGCGAGTCGTGCAGCAACATCAGGGCGAGCAGGCCGAGGGCCTCGGGGTCGGGCAGCAGCTCGACCAGCAGGCGGCCGACGCGGATCGCCTCGCCGCTGAGATCGGCGCGGGTCAGGCTGGTGCCGGTGGAGGCCGAGTAGCCCTCGTTGAACACCAGGTAGATCACTTGCAGGACGTTGCCCAGCCGCTCGGGGAGTTCCTCCAGGGTCGGTACCTGGTAGGGAATCCGGGCCTCGCGGATCTTGTTCTTGGCCCGCACGATGCGTTGGGCGATGGCGCTGGGCGCGGCGAGGAAGGCGCGGGCGATCTCCTCGGTGCGCAGGTCGCAGACCTCGCGCAGGGTCAGCGCCACCTGTGCCTCGGGGGTCAGCGCCGGGTGGCAGCAGGTGAAGATCAGGCGTAGCCGGTCGTCTTCCACCGCATCGCCCTCCTCCGCCGGCGCCTCGGCCTGCTCTTCCAGTTGCTCGGCGAGCAGTCGCTGCGAGGCGTCGAAGCGCGCTCGCCGGCGCAGGTTGTCGATGGCCTTGAAGCGCCCGGCGGAAACCAGCCAGGCGCGCGGGTTGCGCGGGATACCGTCGCGCGGCCACTGCTCGACGGCGGCGATGAAGGCGTCGTGCAAGGCTTCCTCGGCCAGCTCGAAATCGCCGAGCAGGCGGATCAGGGTCGCCAGCACGCGCCGCGACTCCTCGCGGTACAGCGCCTCGATGCGGCTGCGCAACGGCTCGCCGTGCTCCCTCAATGGCTGGCCTGCGCGTGGCAGCAGGCGCTTTTCGGCGCCTCGTCGTAGCGGTCGTGGTGACGCAGCCAGTCCATGATCGCGTCCTCGTTGCGCCCCTTGGGCGTCAGGTCGAGGAAGTTGTAGGTGGTGAGCAGGATGTCGAGGCCGCGCGCATAGGCCGAATAGGTGTGGAACACCTCGCCCGCCGGATTGCGCAGGAACACGCTGGCACCCGGCATTTCCTCGCCGGCGTCGGGGGTCGGCTGGTAGTTGTAGTCGACGCTGCCGGCGGCCAGTTGCGCCTTGTCGAAGGACACCCCGAAGTCACGGTTGAAATCGCTGCCGTACGAGGAGTACCAGTCGAAACGCCAGCCCATGCGCCGGCGGAACGCCTGGAACTCCTCCAGGGGCGCGCGCGATACCGCCACCAGGCTGACGTCGTGGTGCGCCAGGTGCCGGTTGGCGCCGTCGATGTGGTCGGCGAGGAACGAACAGCCGACGCAGCCTTCGCTCCAGCCCGGCGCGAACATGAAGTGGTAGACGATTAGCTGGCTATTGCCGCCGAACAACTCGGCCAGCGAACGCTCGCCGCGCTCGCCCTGGAAGCGGTAGTCCTTGTCCACCCTGACCCAGGGCAGTTCGCGTCGTTCGGCGGCGACCTGGTCGCGCAGGCGGGTGAGTTGCTTTTCCCGCGCCAGCAGACGGCGACGGGCGTCCAGCCATTGTTCCCGGTTGCTCACCGGGTGGTCCTGCAAAGAAGGATTCATTGCCGATTCTCCACGGAAACTCTCGGTTTTCCAGCCTGCCCGGGGTCGTTCCGCCAGCGGCGCCGGCGCCCGGTCGCCAGGGCGAAGCCGGCCAGCGAAGCGCCGCCGGCGCACACCAGGGACAGGGATGCGATGCACAGGGGGCACATGCTTCACCTCCGGCGCCGGGCGCCCTCACTCCCATTCCTTGACCGGTCGCACTTCGACGCAGCCGAGCCGTCCCGGCGGAATCTTCGCGGCGATCTGCAGGGCCTGGTTGAGGTCGCGCGCCTCGATCAGGTAGAAACCGCCGAGTTGCTCCTTGGTCTCGGCGAACGGCCCGTCGGTCATCGCCAGCCGCCCGCCCTGGTGGCGCAGGGTGGTGGCGGTCTGCACCGACTGCAGGGCGTGCGAGGCGATGTAGTGGCCGGCCTTGCCCAACTGGTCGGAGTAGGTCATGCACTCGTCGACGATGGCGGCAAGCTCCTCGGCCGGCACGGCGGCCAGCTTCGCTTCGTCGAAATAGATCAGGCAGAGGTATTTCATGGCGGTGGGCTCCTGGTGCGGATCGACGATCCGTTCGTTCGGTAGTCGCCCGGCGAGGGCGCCTTTCGACAGCGGCGGGGAAAAAAGCCCGCGGCGCGGACGAACGGTCGGCGCTCGCCGTGGAACGCCGCCGACCGCAGCACAAGCCTAGACCCGCCCGGCCACCGGGCGCGGGCCGTCGGTCAGGGCTGGCGCGGTGCGTAGGGATTCAGGCGGGGATCGCGCAGCGGGCTTTCCCGGGTCGGCCCGGGATCGTCCTGGCGCAGGCGGAGACTGCCGTTGCCGATCTTCAAGCCGTCCTTGGTCGTCGCCTCCCCGTCGGCGCTGGCCGCGTCGCTGCCCGGCAGGTCCGGCTCGGCGGCCTCCGGTTGCGGCTGTGGCGCGCTGCCCATGGGCAACGGCGCGACCGGCGGCGCGGCGGGTAAGGCTGCCGGCAGCTCGTCCGGCAGGGGCGCGGCGAGGGTCGGTTGGCCCAGGCCGGCGAGCACCATGGCCAGGAGCAGGAAAAGCACACGCGACATGACAAAGCCTCGATAGGCCTCGGGACTTCCACCATAGCCGCGCAACGGCCCCGGCGAGCAAAGTACGGACCAGCGGCATCGCGCATTGGAAAAAGGGAATTCCTGGAATTGTTCGATAGGACCCTGGCCACCTCCGTCAACTGTCAATCGACTTTTCGAACAACGCGCCCGCCCCCTATTAGAACAGCGCAAAAAAACTCGATCAAAAGTACAGCCTGAGCATGAGGTCGCGGATATAACCTGAAATCGAATTGCGCCCCGGCGTAGTTGCTCCGGTAACACTTCGCAGACGCAGGAGTCGAACGCCACCGAAAAGAAGATAGCACTTGCCAGAGAAACTTCCGCAGGACCCAACGAACATCCCGGCACGCACTCGCCTCGCCATCTTTCTTCCATTCAAAGACCCGCCCACATGTAAATGAGTGGAGTAGCCAATGACGCTATTGGATATCGAAAAGCTGCTGGACATGACTCACCACATGTCGGTGCACATTCCCATCGAACTGATCATTTCCTGGGAGCAGAGCGAAGAGGCCTGGAGTGTGAAAGACAACTGTCTCAACTTCGTCTATGTCAATCGTCGCTATACCGAACTGATCACCCCGCGGTTCGGCCAGAAGAACTCCCTGCTATCCCCCTTCAGTGCCAGCATCGAAGAGCACGACAAGCTGGTCATCCAGACCGGCAAGCGCATCGAAGCCCTGGCGCTGCTCAGGCCGGACGATCATCCGGCACCCTGCTGCCTGTATTTCGAACGCATGCCGCTGTATGACCGGCGCGGCAACCGCACCGGGGTGATCGCCCATGCCAAGACCCTGACCTCGGTCGCCCCGCGCGGCTTCATCGCCACCGACGGCATCGGTACCTTCACCTTCACGCCCCCCTCGGAGTTGTTCACCTCGCGCGAATGGGACGTGATCTACCTGCTGCTTTCCGGCCTCTCGGAAAAAGAAATAGCCGAACAGATCAGCCGCTCCTTGAGTACCGTCAAGTTCCACAAGAGCAACATCTTCCAGAAGGTCGGTTGCAGTTGCATCGGCGCCTTCAAGGCACTCGCCCGGCAAAAGAAGTGGAACTTCTATATCCCGCCGACCTTCGCCAGCGCCAAGTACATCATCAATCACTAGTCGCGCCTCGCGAGAGCCTTCGGCGTGCCGGGCGACGCTTTTGCCGGCAAAACCGAGCGGTTCGAATGGACAAGGACAACAGCATGTCTCGAAACAATCCTTCGCGTCATTCAATACTCGTCACTTCCAACATAAACGCGGCCAATGATGCGAATCGTCTTTCCGAGCTTTGTCGACAACTGGAAATACGCGGCTATCGGCTCTTCCAGGCGCCAAGCCGCAAGGTCGCCCTGGATTTTCTCGGCAACGCCGCGCACCCCGCCGGCATCCTCCTGCTCGTCGCGGAGCCGACAGGCGAGAACGAGGCCGCACAATTGTCGGCCCTCGATGAACTCCGCCAGGTCGCGCCGTCCATCCCGCTGTTCCTGTTGTTTCGTCAACTGCGCATCGAGCAGTTGTCCAGCCAGCTACTGGACGAGGTCCAGGGATGCTTCAACCTGGCCGCCGGCCCCGCACGCTTCATCGCCGAGCGCATCGACAGCGACCTGCGCGAATGGCGCGCCCCGGCGGGCCCCAGGCGGCTGCGCGACTATGCCCCGCCGGTCCCGCGCACGCCGGTGAGCGCCCGCTACAACGGCCGCGCACGCCTCGATCTGGCGCCGGCCAAGCAGTGGCGGATCGGCTCGGAGAACACCGCGGAGCACCTGGCGACGCCGCTGAACGACCTCTCCACGGCCTACCGCAAGACGTCCGCAGGAGCCCCGGCGGCGCACGCCGGCGACATCGCCGAGGCCTTTCGCCGGGCGCTCTGGGAAGCCGCCGCACGGCTCGCCAGGGAGGATGGCGATACGTGGTTCTTCGAGATACTGCGGGGCAACCCGGGGCCTGGCATCGAGGCCGGCCGGGAGACGCCGGCGAAGCGCTGGCACGGGCTCGCCGAGACACTCGACAGCAGTCCTCGGCTGGACCCGCTGCGCGTCGCCCTGAGCGCCCCCGGCCTCGATTCGCGCGGTCGCCCGGCCAGCTTCGGAGTACCCGCCGCGGTGGTCTGCCGCTACCTGCGCCGGCACGGCATCGCCCCGTTGCGCACCGGCGACTATCGCTTCCTGCTGCTGTTTCCCCAGGGCGCCAGGGCGGAACACGCGCAGCCGCTGGTGGACAGGCTGTGCGAATTCAAACGCCGGCACGACGACGATGCGCCGCTGAAGCAGGTGTTGCCGGAGTTGCTCGACAGCTCGCCGCTGTACCGCTACATCGGCCTGCGCGAACTCTGCGCGATGATCCACGAAGCCAGCCTGCGGCTGCACCTGACCGCCCTCGCCGACGCCGCCGCCAGGGCTGCCGGCCACGCCGCGCTGGCGCCGGCCACGGTCTATGGGCACCTGGTCAGGGACGAAACCGAAGCGGTGGCGATCGACAGGCTCGGCGGCCGTGTGGTCGCCAGCCTGGTCGGCGTCCATCCGGCGGCCACGCCGCTGCTGTTGCCCGGCGAACGGGTGGCCGAGGAATCGCCGGCGCTGATCGACTACCTGCTGGCCTTGCAGGCCTTCGGCGAGCACTTTCCCGGTTTCGCTCCCGAGTTGCAGGGCATCGAGATCGATGAGCGCGGCCGCTACCGGGTCCGTTGCGTCAGGCCGGCCGCCCTCGCCCGCGGCTCCGGCCTGCGCCTGGCCACGCGCCGGCCGGACTGAGGCGCGCCGTTCAGCGCAGCGCCTTGCTCAACTGGCCACGGTGCTTGAGTTCCAGGCGCTGGACGAAGGCCTGGAGGATGCGCCGGTAGAGTTCGTCGCCGAGCTGGCCGTCCTCGACGCCGGCATCGATATTCGGGTTGTCGTTGACCTCGATGACCAGCACCTTGTCGCCGGCCTGCTTCAGGTCCACCCCGTAGAGGCCGTCGCCGATCCGCCCGGCGGCCTCCAGGGCCAGCTCCAGCACCGCCGGCGGCACCTGCTCCAGCGGCACGGCGCGGCACTCGCCGTTGACGTCTTGGCCGTCGGCCTTGTGGTTGTAGATCTGCCAGTGGCCGCGCGACATGAAGTACTGGCAGGCGTACAGCGGTTGGCGGTCGAGCACGCCGATGCGCCAGTCGTACTCGGTGTAGAAGAACTCCTGGGCCAGCAACAGGACCGAGCGCTCGAACAGCTCGCTCGCCGCCGCCAGCAGTTCGCTGTCGTCGTTGACCTTGACCACGCCACGGGAGAAGCAGCCATCGGGAATCTTCAGCACCAGCGGGAAGCCCAGGCGCCGGGCCACCCGCTGCCAGTCCTGCGGGCGTTCCTTGTAGAGGATCTCGGTGAGCGGCATGCCCAGTTGCCGGCAACCAAGCAGGTCGGCCAGGTAGACCTTGTTGGTGCAGCGCAGGATCGATGCCGGGTCGTCCATCACCACCAGGCCTTCGCGCTCGGCCTTCTCGGCGAAGCGATAGGTATGGTGGTCGACCCGGGTGGTCTCGCGGATCAGCAGGGCGTCGAACTCGGCCAGGCGCGCGTAGTCCTTGCGTCCGATCAGTTCGACGTCGATGCCGAGGCTGGCGCCGACCCGTACGAAGTTGGCCAGCGCCTGCGGGTTGGACGGCGGCAGCGCTTCGTCGGGATCGTGGAGGATCGCCATGTCGTAGCGCGCCACCCGCCGCGAACGCGGCATGCGCCAGGCGCGCCGGCTGAAACCGTCGAGAGCATCGGCGAAAACGTCCTCCTGGTCGCTGCGCAGGCGGTTCAGCACGCCAGGGCGCACGCCCTCGATATGCCAGCCCTGCTGGCGACGGAACTCCACCAGCAGGATCGGACAGGGAAAGGCTTCGAACAACTGGCGGGCGAGGTCGGCCAGCGGCTCGAACTCGGTATGGCCGAAATACAGGGTCAGGGTGAAGCCGTCGGTGGCGCCATAGGGCGTACGGCACAGCGCCTTGTCCAGGGCCTTGTCGAGGCCACCCAGGGCCAGCCCGTACACCGACTTGCGAGCCAGTTCGCTGATGCAGCGCAGCGACGGGATCACCCGGTGGCCACGGGCCTCGGCCAGCAGCGAACAGTAGTAGCCGAGGCCGAGGTACTTGTAGCCGCGGCACAGGTTGATCACCTGCACGCGGCGGCCGCCGTGGTCGCGCGCCGATTGCTCGAGGTATTCCTGGGCGGTGAGTACTTCCTCGCTGGGCAGGTAGGAGGCCCAGTCCTCGCGTCGCTCGACGACGATCATCAGGCGGCTGCCGAGGTCGGCGAGAGCCGGCGGTCGGGGTTGCTCGACGGGGGTCATGCGGAGCGACCCGTCGAGGGTGGCTAACGAGGCTGCTGACATGAGTGGCGGTATCCTCTGAATGACGGTACCTGCCGTTCTAGACCTGCCGGCGCCTCCTGTCGCGCCTCGTTACGCAAGCTTTACGAGCGCCGCCGCCAGACGCCGGCGCGGCAACCGGCCAGGGCCGCCGGGCACCGCGCCGCGAGTGCCGAGGAGCATTTTTACGCTGGCGTTGCGCGCTCGTCAGGCCAGGCTGTCGAGCACCCCGCCGTCGACCCGCAGGGCCGCGCCGGTGGTCGCCGAGGCCTGGGTCGAGCAGGTGTAGACCACCAGGTTGGCGACTTCCTCGGGCGTCGCCAGGCGCTGGATGATCGAACTGGAACGGTGCTGCCGGACAAAGGCGGTGCCGGCCTCTTCTATGCTCTGCCCGGCCTTCTGCGCATCCTCGCGGAGCATCTCGGCGACGCCTTCGGTGAGGGTCGGTCCGGGCAGCACCGCATTCACCGTCACCCCGGTGCCGGCCAGGCGCTTGGCCAGGCCGCGCGACACCGAGAGGTTGGCGGTCTTGCTGAAGCCGTAGTGGATCATGTCCGCCGGGATGTTCAACGCCGATTCCGAAGACAGGAACACCACTCGCCCCCAACCGCGCTCGACCATTCCCGGGACGTAGGCGCGGGCCAGGCGCACCCCGGACATCACGTTGACCTCGAAGAAGCGGCTCCACTCGGCGTCCTCGATGTCGAAGAAGTCCTTCAGCTCGAAGATGCCCAGGTTGTTGACCAGGATGTCCGCCTTCGGCTCGGCCGCAACGAAAGCCGCGCAGCCTTCCGCCGTGCCCAGGTCGCCGGCGACGCCGCGCACCCTGGCATCCGGCTGGCCGTTCCGGATCGCCGCGATCGCACGGTCCACCGCCGCCTGGCTGCGTCCGTTGACCACCACGGTGGCGCCGGCGGCGGCGAGGCCGCTGGCGATGGCGAAGCCGATGCCGGCGGTGGAACCGCTGACGATTGCCAGTTTGTCGCTCAGATCGATCTGCATGGGAGTCTCCTGTCGAGTGACGAACCGCTCAGGAACGCGGCTCGGGGAACAGACGACAGCCTAGACCAGCCAGCGTTCCGTGCTCGTTCCTGGCCTCAGAGACGCAGGCCGAGGTTGATCATCGCCGCCGAATTGCCGAGCAGCACCAGCTCGCTGCCCAGCGGGCCGAAGCGAACGCCCACCGAGGGGATGATCGCCGGCGCGACGCCGAAGCGGTTCAGCGGGATCTTGTCGCGGTATTCGCCGCGATAGCCCTGCAACAGGCCGCCGGTGAGCTTCAGGTAGACCGGGTAGCTGTCACTGTCGAAACGCTTGCCCAGGTAGGCGTAGTTGGAGCGCTGGCTGAACGAGTTGCGGAAGGTCGCACCGCCGGCCAGCACGCCATCGGCGCGGTTGTATTCGAGGCCGAGCAGGTCCTGGTGATTGTTGTGTTCAGGGTCCGGGTTGAAATGCCGGGTGTAGACGCTGGTCTGCAGGTACCAGAAGTCGCCGTCGTCGGCAGCCCAGGCAGGTGCGGCGAGCACGGCCAGCAGGCTGAGGATGAGATAGCGCATGTGGACTCCAGGCGGCCGTCGCCAGGGAAGGAAGGCAAGACGTGACGGCTTGCGCCTCGCAGCGTGAATTCTGCTGAACCCGGCCTGAATCGGGCCTGAACGAAGCCTGAACAATTTCTGAACGAACCGTCAGAAAACCCCGGAATGGCTCAAGAACGGACCTCGGCGAAACGTTCGGAAAACCGAACGCCATGCCCCGAAAATATTCGGAAGAGCGGACGAAAGGCCATTTCGGGGCATTTTCATCCAAATTTAATTTCTTTTACTTTCAAACGGTTAGGCTAAAAAAAACCGGATTTCATAAGCTGGCATGCATCCTGCCACTACACTGTTCGGCAAGCACGATACTCTCGTGGCTTCCCCCGCCGGGGAAAACCGCGAAACACCCTGTCCCGGAGAGGCCAGGCGCTCGCGGCTCAATAAAAATCAAAACAAGTCGAGGAAGAAATTCATGCGTATCGCTCCCAGTCTGCTGAGCACCGCCATCGTGGCCGCTCTGTTGTCCGCTCCGGTCGTCGCTGACGAGCTCACCGGCACGCTGAAGAAGATCAAGGAAACCGGCACCATCACCCTCGGTCACCGTGACGCTTCGATTCCCTTCTCCTACCTCGGCACCGAGCCGGGCAAGCCGATCGGCTACTCCCACGACCTGCAACTGAAAGTGGTCGAGGCGGTGAAGAAGGAACTCAACCTCCCCGAGCTGAAGGTCCGCTATAACCTGGTCACCTCGCAGACCCGCATCCCGCTGGTGCAGAACGGCACCGTGGACATCGAGTGCGGCTCCACCACCAACAACGAAGAGCGCCAGAAGCAGGTCGACTTCTCCGTCGGCATCTTCGAGGTCGGCACCCGCCTGCTGTCGAAGAAGACCGCCAACATCAAGGACTTCGACGACCTCAAGGGCAAGAACGTGGTGACCACCGCCGGCACCACCTCCGAGCGCCTGCTCAAGGCCATGAACGCGGACAAGAAGATGGGCATGAACATCATCTCCGCCAAGGACCACGGCGAGTCCTTCATGATGCTCGAATCCGGCCGCGCGGTGGCCTTCATGATGGACGACGCGCTGCTCTACGGCGAAATGGCCAAGGCCAAGAAGCCGGACGACTGGGTCGTCGGCGGCACCCCGCAGTCCTTCGAGATCTACGGCTGCATGGTGCGCAAGGGCGACGCGGCGTTCAAGAAAGTGGTCGACAAGGCCATCACCGATACCTACGCCTCCGGCGAGGTCAACAAGATCTACGACAAGTGGTTCACCCAGCCGATCCCGCCGAAGGGCCTGAACCTCAACTTCCCCATGAGCGAAGAGCTGAAGAAGCTGATCGCCAGCCCGACCGACAAGGCCGCCGAGCAGATGTAACGAGCGCCTGGCGTTCCTCCCGGAGCGCCAGCGCTTCGCGCGTCGCCCCCGCCTCGCAGCGGGGCCTCGGGGACGCGGGAGGGGCCTGCCCCTCCCCAGCCGTCTCCCCCGGAAGAGCAGCGCCGCCGGCCCGCACGGCCGCGCCGGCGCCTGCCTTCCCCGCCAGTGTCTGCAACCGATTGAACCGAGGGGAAACCCCAACATGAATTACAACTGGGACTGGGGCGTGTTCTTCAAGTCCACCGGGATCGGCAGCGAAACCTACCTCGACTGGTACATCGCCGGTCTGGGCTGGACCATCGCCATCGCCCTGGTCGGCTGGATCATCGCCCTGGCGCTGGGCTCGCTGCTCGGCGTCATGCGCACCGTGCCGAACCGCCTGGTATCGGGGATCGCCACCGCCTACGTGGAAATCTTCCGCAACGTGCCGCTGCTGGTGCAGCTGTTCATCTGGTACTTCCTGGTACCCGACCTGCTGCCCGAGGGCCTGCAGACCTGGTTCAAGCAGGACCTCAACCCGACCACCTCGGCCTACCTCAGCGTGGTCGTCTGCCTCGGCCTGTTCACCGCCGCGCGGGTCTGCGAGCAGGTGCGCACCGGCATCCAGGCGCTGCCCTACGGGCAGACCTCGGCGGCCCGCGCGATGGGCTTCCGCCTGCCGCAGATCTACCGCCACGTGCTGCTGCCGCAGGCCTTCCGGATCATCATCCCGCCGCTGACCTCGGAGTTCCTCAACATCTTCAAGAACTCCTCGGTGGCGTCGCTGATCGGCCTGATGGAGCTGCTGGCGCAGACCAAGCAGACCGCCGAGTTCTCCGCCAACCTGTTCGAGGCCTTCACCCTGGCCACGCTGATCTACTTCACGCTGAACATGAGCCTGATGCTGATCATGCGCCTGGTGGAGAGAAAGGTCGCCGTACCGGGCCTGATCTCCGTAGGAGGTAAATGATGGACTTCAGTGGAATCGTTCCCGCCCTGCCGAGCCTCTGGGAAGGCATGCTGATGACCCTCAAGCTGATGGTCCTCGGCGTCCTCGGCGGCGTCGCGCTGGGTACCGTGCTGGCGCTGATGCGGCTGTCGCACAGCAAGTTGCTGTCGAACATCGCCGGCTTCTACGTCAACTACTTCCGCTCGATCCCGCTGCTGCTGGTGATCACCTGGTTCTACTTCGCGGTGCCCTTCATCCTGCGCTGGATCACCGGCGAGGACACCCCGGTGGGGGCGTTCACCTCCTGCCTGGTGGCCTTCATGATGTTCGAGGCGGCCTACTACTGCGAGATCGTCCGCGCCGGCATCCAGGCCATCCCGAAAGGCCAGATGGGCGCCGCCCAGGCACTGGGCATGACCTACGGGCAGACCATGCGCCTGGTGATCCTGCCGCAGGCGTTCCGCAAGATGACCCCGCTGCTGCTGCAACAGAGCATCATCCTGTTCCAGGACACCTCGCTGGTCTATACCGTCGGCCTGATGGACTTCCTCAATTCGGCCCGTTCGCGCGGCGACATCATCGGCCAGGCCAACGAGTTCCTGATTTTCGCCGGCCTGGTCTACTTCGTCGTAAGCTTCACCGCCTCGTTCGCCGTCAAACGTCTGCAGAAAAGGTTAACCGTATGATTTCCATCAAGAATGTCAGCAAGTGGTATGGCGACTTCCAGGTCCTGACCGACTGCTCCACCGAGGTTGCGAAAGGCGAAGTGGTGGTGGTCTGCGGGCCGTCGGGCTCGGGCAAGTCGACCCTGATCAAGTGCGTCAACGCACTGGAACCCTTCCAGAAGGGCGACATCGTCGTCGACGGCACCTCCATCGCCGATCCGAAGACCAACCTGCCCAAGCTGCGCTCGCGGGTCGGCATGGTGTTCCAGCATTTCGAGCTGTTTCCCCACCTGAGCATCACCGAGAACCTGACCATCGCGCAGATCAAGGTACTCGGCCGCAGCAAGGAAGAAGCCACCAAGAAGGGCCTGGCCCTGCTCGAGCGCGTCGGTCTCAAGGAGCACGCGCACAAGCACCCCGGCCAGCTCTCCGGCGGCCAGCAGCAGCGCGTGGCGATCGCCCGCGCGCTGGCGATGGACCCGGTGGTGATGCTGTTCGACGAGCCGACCTCGGCGCTCGACCCGGAAATGGTCAACGAAGTGCTCGACGTGATGGTCCAGCTGGCCCACGAAGGCATGACCATGATGTGCGTGACCCACGAGATGGGCTTCGCGCGCAAGGTCGCCAACCGGGTGATCTTCATGGACCGCGGGCAGATCGTGGAAGACTGCGAGAAGGAGGAGTTCTTCGGCGACGTCAGCGCCCGCTCCGAACGCGCCCAGCAGTTCCTCGCCAAGATCCTCCCGCACTGATGTACCCGCCCTCGCCGGCCCGCCCGGCGGGGGCCTGCTCCACCCTCGCCTGCGATAACAATAAATAGGGAAAGCCCATGCAACCTGTGCTCTTCAGAACCCTGTCCCTCGGCGTCGCCATTGCCGCCGCATCCTCCTCGGCCTTCGCCGCCACGCTCGACGGCGGCGCCGTCGCCGCGCCCGACGAGTACGGCGCCAAGGTCGCCGCGCAGATCCTCAAGGCCGGCGGCAACGCGGTGGACGCCGCGGTGGCCACCGCCTTCACCCTGGCGGTCACCTACCCCGAGGCCGGCAACATCGGCGGCGGCGGCTTCATGACCCTGTACATGGACGGCAAGCCGTACTTCCTCGACTACCGCGAGGTGGCGCCGAAGGCCGCGAGCAAGACCATGTACCTGGACGACAAGGGCGAGGTGATCGAGAACCTCAGCCTGGTCGGCGCCAAGGCCGCCGGCGTGCCGGGCACCGTGATGGGCCTCTGGGAAGCCCACAAGCGGTTCGGCAAGCTGCCCTGGAGCGAGCTGCTGACCCCGGCCATCGGCTACGCGCAAAAGGGCTTCAAGGTCGCCGACAAGCAGTTCCAGTACCGCCAGGACGCCGTCGCCCTGTTCAACGGCAAGACCAACTTCGGCGACTACTTCGGCCACATGAAGGCCGGCGAGGCGTTCCTCCAGCCGGACCTGGCGAAGACCCTGGAGCGTATCGCCGACAAGGGCCCGGACGAGTTCTACAAAGGCCATACCGCCGACCTGCTGGTGGCACAGATGCAGCAGGACAAGGGACTGATCACCCACCAGGACCTCGCCGACTACAAGGTCAGGTGGCGCGAACCGATGCGCGTCGACTGGCAGGGCAACACGCTCTATACCGCGCCGCTGCCAAGCTCCGGCGGGATCGCCCTGGCCCAGTTGCTGGGCATCAAGGAAAACCGTGCCGCCGACTTCAAGGGCGTCGAGCTGAACTCCGCGCGCTACATCCACCTGCTGGCGGAGATCGAGAAACGCGTGTTCGCCGACCGCGCCGACTACCTCGGCGACCCGGACTTCTCCAAGGTCCCGGTGGCGCGCCTGACCGATCCGGCATACCTGAAGCAGCGTGCCGCCGAGGTCAATCCGACGGCGATCTCGCCGACCGAGAAGGTCCGTCCCGGCCTGGAGCCGCACCAGACAACGCACTTCTCCATCGTCGACGCCGACGGCAACGCGGTGAGCAACACCTACACCCTCAACTGGGACTTCGGCAGCGGCGTGGTGGTCAAGGGCGCCGGCTTCCTGCTCAACGACGAGATGGACGACTTCAGCGCCAAACCGGGCGTGGCCAACGCCTTCGGCGTGGTCGGCAGCGACGCCAACGCCATCGAGCCGGGCAAGCGCATGCTCTCCTCGATGAGCCCGAGCATCGTCACCCGCGACGGCAAGGTCAGCCTGGTGGTCGGCACTCCCGGCGGCTCGCGGATCTTCACCTCGATCTTCCAGGTGCTGAACAACATCTACGACTTCCACCTGCCGCTGGAGAAGGCCGTGGCCGCGCAGCGCGTGCACCACCAGTTGCTGCCCAAGGACACGATCTACTACGACGCCTACGCGCCGCTCGCCGGCAAGGTCGCCGAGGAGCTGAAGGCGATGGGCTACACCCTGGAGGACCAGGGCTGGAACATGGGCGATATCCAGGCCATCCGCGTCGACGGCAAGGCCCTGGAGACCGCCTCCGATCCCCGTGGCCGCGGCGTCGGCCTGGTGGTGAAACCCTGACAGGACGGCGGGCGGCCGACGCCGCCCGCGCCTGATTGCGTGCAACGACGATAACCCTACCAACCTACCGACACGAGATATCGCCATGAAGCCATTGCTCCACGCGTTCGCCCCCGGTGTTATGGCCCTGATGCTCCTGCTGCCGCAGGCCGCCCAGGCCAAGGAAGTCGCACCGCAACAGAAACTGTCCAACGTGGTCATCCTGGCCACCGGCGGCACCATCGCCGGCGCCGGCGCCAGCGCCGCCAACAGCGCCACCTACACCGCCGCCAAGGTGCCGGTCGACCAGTTGCTGGCCAGCGTGCCGCAGCTCAAGGACATCGCCAACGTCCGCGGCGAACAGGTGTTCCAGATCGCCTCGGAAAGCTTCACCAACGAGAACCTGCTGGAACTGGGCAAGACCGTCGCCAAGCTGGCCGATAGCGACGACGTCGACGGCATCGTGATCACCCACGGTACCGACACCCTGGAAGAGACCGCCTACTTCCTGACCCTGGTCGAGCACACCGAGAAGCCTATCGTGGTGGTCGGCTCGATGCGCCCGGGCACCGCGATGTCCGCCGACGGCATGCTCAACCTGTACAACGCCGTGGCGGTGGCCGGCGACAAGTCGGCACGCGGCAAGGGCGTGCTGATCACCATGAACGACGAGATCCTCTCCGGCCGCGACGCGAGCAAGATGGTCAACATCAAGACCGAAGCGTTCAAGAGCCCGTGGGGCCCGCTGGGCATGGTGGTCGAGGGCAAGAGCTACTGGTTCCGCGCACCGGTGAAGCGGCACACGGTGAACTCCGAGTTCGACATCAAGCAGATCTCCGCGCTGGCTCCGGTGGAAATCGCCTACAGCTACGGCAACGTCAGCGACACCGCCTACAAGGCCCTGGCCCAGGCGGGCGCCAAGGCGATCATCCATGCCGGCACCGGCAACGGCTCGGTGCCCGCGCGCGTGGTGCCGACCCTGCAGGAACTGCGCAAGCAGGGCGTGCAGATCATCCGCTCCTCGCACGTCAATGCCGGCGGCTTCGTCCTGCGCAACGCCGAGCAGCCGGACGACAAGAACGACTGGATCGTCGCCCACGACCTGAACCCGCAGAAGGCGCGCATCCTGGCCGCGGTCGCGATGACCAAGACCCAGGACAGCAAGGAGCTGCAACGGATCTTCTGGGAATACTGAGTGAACCCTTCCGGCGCCGCCTGCCGGCCGTGCCGGAAAACCGCCCGCTCCGCCGCCCATCGTGGCGGCGGGCTGGCCTAGCCGCGACGACTGTGATGGAATCCCCCGACCCGCCCTGCAGCGTACCTCCGTCACTGACCGTGAAGCCCCGCCTCGTCCGCCAGTTGCTGCTCCCCATTCCCCTGCTCCTGCTGATGCTCGGCTTCGGCTACGGCGGCTACCGGATCAGCGAGAGCGCCGGCATCCGTGCCCTCGCCGAGAATGGCGAACGCCAGCTGGAGCTGCATGCACGGACGGTCGAGAGCGAGATCAGCAAGTACACCTACCTGCCCAGCCTGCTGGAGCTGGAGCGCAGCGTCAGTCACCTGCTCACCGACCCGACGCCATACCGGCGCAACCAGGTCAACGCCTACCTCGAAGGCCTCAACCGCCGCGCCGGCAGCCGCGCGGTGTACCTGCTGGACACCAACGGCCGGGTCCTGGCCACCAGCAACTGGAGCGACCCGGACAGCTACCTCGGCGAGGACCTGTCGTTCCGCGCCTACTGGCAGGACGCGATGAAGGGCAAGCCGGGCCGCTTCTACGGCATCGGCAGCACCCGCGGCGAGCCGGGCTACTACCTGGCCCACGGCCTGGTCCACGGCGGCCGGATCATCGGCGTGGCGGTGGTCAAGGTGAAGATGGACGCCCTCGAGGAACGCTGGGAGAAGGCGCGCCTGGAAGCCTTCGTCAGCGACGAGAACGGCATCATCATCCTCTCCAGCAACCCCGCCCTGCGCCTGAAGGCGGTGCGCTCCCTGAGCGCCGACGACAAGGAGCGCCTGGCGCGCAGCATGCAGTACTACTGGTGGGCGCTGAACGAGTGGCAACCGCTGCAGCGCGAGCCGCTGGCCGCCGGTGTGGAGAAGCTCAGCTTCCCCGCCGATGAGCAGCATCCGCGCGGCGAAGCGGTCACCTACCTGGCGCAGACCCGCGCGCTGAACGACACACCGTGGAACCTGACCCTGCTCAGCCCGCTGGAAGACCTGCGCCGCGACGCGGTGCGCAACGGCATGCTGGCCGCCATCGGTTTCGCCCTCCTGGCATTCCTGCTGATCGCCTGGAACGAGCGGCGCAAGGTACTCGCCACCCGCCTCGCCGCGCGCGAGGCGCTGCAACGGGCCAACGGCGAGCTGGAAGTGAAGATCGCCGAACGTACCGCCGACCTGCAGGCCAGCAACGCACGCCTGACCGCCGAGATCCACGAGCGCCAGCAGGCCGAGGACACCCTGCGCAAGGCCCAGGACGAACTGGTCCAGGCCGGCAAGCTGGCGGTGATCGGGCAGATGTCCACCAGCATCGCCCACGAACTCAACCAACCGCTGGCGGCGCTGCGTACGCTGTCCGGCAACACCGTGCGCTTCCTCCAGCGCGGCAAGCTGGAGACCGCCAGCACCAACCTCGCCACCATCAACGAACTGGTCGACCGCATGGGCCGCATCACCGCCAGCCTGCGTGCCTTCGCCCGGCGCAGCGACGACGCCGGCCAGGCCAGCCTGGCCAAGGCGGTGGACGCGGCGCTGCTGATCCTGCACGGGCGCCTGGAGCAGGACCCGCCGACCCTGCACCGGCATTTCGACGACGTGCGCCTGGGCATCGACCAGACCCGCCTGGAACAGATCCTGGTCAACCTGCTGGCCAACGCCCTCGACGCCATGAGCGGGCAGGCCGACCGCCAGCTCTGGCTGGAAGGCCGGCGCGAGGAGGAGCGCTACGTCCTGCGCGTGCGCGACAACGGCCCCGGTATCCCGCCGGCGGCGCGCGTCCACCTGTTCGAACCCTTCTTCACCACCAAGCCCGGCGAACATGGCCTGGGCCTCGGCCTGACCCTCTCGGCCAGCCTGGCCACCGCCGCCGGCGGCAGCCTCAGCGTGCAGCACCCCGAAAGCGGCGGAACCGCCTTCGAGCTGAGCCTGTCCCTGGTTCCCGATTCCCCGACTGCGAGTCCCGCCCGATGAACGAGCCGCTTTCCGTCCTGATCGTCGAAGACGATCCGCATGTCTTGCTCGGCTGCCAGCAGGCGCTGGAGCTGGAGGACATCCCCTGCATCGGCGTCGGCAGCGCCGAGGAGGCGCTGCAACGGGTCGACCGCGACTTCGCCGGCATCGTCGTCAGCGACATCCGCCTGCCCGGCATCGACGGCCTGACCCTGCTGGAGCGTCTCAAGGCCCTCGACCCGAGCCTGCCGGTGGTGCTGATCACCGGTCACGGCGACATCTCCATGGCGGTACAGGCGATGCACGCCGGCGCCTACGACTTCATGGAGAAGCCCTTCTCTCCGGAACGCCTGGTCGAGGTCGCCCGCCGCGCCCTGGAGCAGCGCGGGCTGGCCCGCGAGGTCAGCGCGCTGCGTCGCCAGTTGGCCGGCCGCCAGGACCTGGCGCAACGGATCATCGGCCGCTCGCCGGCGATCCAGGCGTTGCGCGAGCTGATCGCCAACGTCGGCGACACCTCGGCCAACGTGCTGATCCTCGGCGAGACCGGCACCGGCAAGGAGCTGGTGGCGCGTTGCCTCCACGACTATAGCCGGCGCCACCAGCATGCCTTCGTCGCGCTGAACTGCGGCGGCCTGCCGGAGAACCTGTTCGACAGCGAGATATTCGGCCACGAGGCGCACGCCTTCACCGGTGCCAACAAGCGGCGGATCGGCAAGATCGAGCATGCCAACGGCGGCACGCTGTTCCTCGACGAGATCGAGAGCATGCCGGTCAACCTGCAGATCAAGCTGCTGCGGGTGTTGCAGGAACACACCCTGGAACGCCTCGGCTCGAACCAGTCGATCCCGGTGGACTGCCGGGTGATCGCGGCGACCAAGGCAGACCTCGCCGCCATGGGCAAGAGCGGCCAGTTCCGCAGCGACCTCTACTACCGGCTCAACGTGGTGAGCCTGGAACTGCCGGCGCTGCGCGACCGCCGCGAGGACATCCTGCTGCTCTTCGAACACTTCCTCCAGCAGTCCTCGCTGCGCTTCGACCGCCCCGCGCCGGAACTCGACCGTGCCACCGTGGCCAGCCTGATGGCCCACGACTGGCCGGGCAACGTACGCGAACTGCGCAACGTCGCCGAACGCTTCGCCCTCGGCCTGCCGGTGTTCAACAAGGGCGGCCAGGCCGTACAGACCGGCGGCCCGCGCTTCGCCGAAGCGGTGGAGGCATTCGAGAAGGCCCTGCTCGGCGACGCCCTGGCTCGCCACCACGGCAACCTGACCCAGGCCAGCCAGGACCTGGGCATGGCCAAGACCACGCTGTTCGACAAGGTGAAGAAGTACGGCCTGCAATAGGCCGGGGGCCCTCTTCGCCCTGCCCGCCTGGCGCAGGGCGCGATGCTTCATCCGACATTTCTCACCCGCCTGCGATTCCGCTCGGCGGATAACGCCGGGGGCGTTATCCGCCCTACCCGCCTGACGCAGCGCGTCATAGGCCATTCCTCCTCCCTCGGTGCGCCCGCGCTATCCGGGCATTCATGAATTGAACTCAAGTGTCATTTTCCCCGGCAGCTGTTTTTCGCACGAATCGTTCCGCCAATAATGCGCCCACCTTCTTCCAGTACGCCGCGCCGCGGCCGGCCTCACGAGCGAGATCGCCATCATGCTGTTCAGCCCCTATACCCTTGGCCACCTGACCCTCCCCAATCGCATCGTCATGCCGCCGATGACCCGTTCCCGCGCCGCCAGTGGCGAAGTCGCCACCGCGCTGATGGCCGAGTACTACAGCCAGCGCGCCGGCGCCGGCCTGATTGTTTCCGAAGGCACCCAGATCAGCCGGCAGGGCCAGGGCTACGCCTGGACGCCGGGCATCCACAGCGCCGAGCAGGTCGCCGGCTGGCGCCAGGTCACCGACGCGGTGCACGCCGCCGGCGGGCGCATCTTCGCCCAGCTCTGGCACGTCGGCAGGGTCTCGCACACCTCGCTGCAACCGGGCAACGCCGCCCCGGTGTCCTCCTCGGCGCTGGTGGCCGAAGGCGTGAAGGTCTTCGTCGATCCCCAGGGCCGCGGAGCGCAGGCCGGCGGCGGCGAGATGGTCCAGCACTCGGCGCCGCGCGCACTGGCAGTGGAGGAAATCCGGGAGATCGTCGCCGACTATGCCCAGGCCGCACGCAACGCCCTCGACGCCGGCTTCGACGGGGTCGAACTGCACGGCGCCAACGGCTACCTGATCAACCAGTTCATCGACTCCCAGGCCAATGCGCGCAACGACCAATACGGCGGCTCGCTGGAGAACCGCCTGCGCTTCCTCCGCGAAGTCGCCGAGGCGGTCACCGCGGTGGTCGGCAGGGAGCGCATCGGCGTGCGCCTGGCGCCGCTGACCACCCTGCAGGGCGCGGTCGACGACACCCCGCAAGCCACCTACCTGGCCGCGGCGCGGCTACTGGACGAGATCGGCGTGGCCTACATCCACATCGCCGAGGCCGACTGGGAAGACGCCCCGGCCATGCCGGCGGCGTTCAAGGAAGCGTTGCGCATCGTCTACCGTGGCAGCCTGATCTACTCCGGCATGTACACCAAGGCGCGCGCCGAGGAAGCCCTGGCCAGGGGCTGGGCCGACCTGATCGGCTTCGGCCGGCCGTTCATCGCCAACCCCGACCTGCCCTACCGCCTGGAGCACGACCTGGCGCTGGCCGACGGTGACCGCTCGACCTACTTCGGTGGCGGCGCCGCCGGCTACACCGACTACCCGAGCCTACCGCAGGCGGCCGGTTGAAACCCCTAGCCGACCGGACCGCGAGCGCGCGGCCGGTTGGCGAAACATGCCGCCACAACCTCGCCTTTGGTCGACTAGAACCCACGGCTGGCGGGACCTAGACTCAATTCGCCAGATATTCATTATTAATAGGCCTGATTTCCTGGACAGGGGGGACCACCGATAGCATCGAGGAACATTTCGAGGAATCCGCCATGAGCAAGTCCCTGATCGTCTCCCTGGCCGCCAGCCTGGTCGTCCTGACCGGTTGCGCCAACCCGCCGCGCAGCGTCGAACGCCCCTACAGCGACGCCGAAATCAAGTCCTACGCCCTCGACAGCCTGGAACGCAGCGACCTCTCGCCGAAGCGCCTCGACCAGTACCGCAGCGTGCTCGGCACGCCGCACCGGCAGACCCTGTAGCGCCTTCAGACGGGGCGCCGCCAGACGCTCGCCAGCCAGGGCTGCTGCTCGCGCGGCAGGCCCGGCGGCCGGTAGTAGTGCTCCAGCTCGACGAAACCGGCTTCCTCCAGCAGGCGTTTCCAGGCCGGGTAATCGTGGTAGGCACCGTAGCGTTGGCCATTCCAGCCCTCGCGGTTGTCGCCGCGCGGGTTAGAGCTGAACAGCACGCCGCCCGGTCGCAGCGCTTCGAAGAGTTCGCCGAGCACCCGCGGCAAGGCGCTGCCGGGCACATGGAACAGGCTGGCGTTGGCGAAGATGCCGTCGAAGTGCCCAGCCGGCAGTCGCAGCGCCAGGAAATTCTGTTGCCATACCTCGCAACCGCTGTCGGCCCTGGCCATCTCGACGAAGCGCGGCGTGCCTTCGAGTCCCACCGGTTGGTGGCCGAGGCGGCGGAAGGTGGCCAGGTCGCGCCCGGGACCGCAGCCGAAATCGAGGATCCGGTACGGCGGCGGCCCGTCGATTTGGCGCAGCAGCGCCTCGACGTTCTGGCTCACGTCGTGGCCGCGGGTGCCCTCGCGGAAGCCTTCGGCGTTGCGCTGGTAGTCGGCCAGGGTGGTGGCGGTGATCGCGTCGAAATCCTCGGTGCTCATGTCTGCTCGCAGTGGCGGGGTTCCGCCCAGTCTAGCGCCGGCACGGGTTTCGCCTAAGGTTTTGTAATAGTTTCCCGCTGTGGCGAGGGCCCGCGACACAGTAGGATCGACTTCCCTTTGACTCTCAATGGCCATCATGACCACCCTTTCGGAGCCCCCCAGTCGTCCTTCCGGACAACCCTCCCCGCTTCGCCTTCGCCACCTGCGTCCGCCCCTCGACGCCGAATCCCTCGCCTCGTCCCCCTCCGTCACCGCCGGCTGCCGCAGCCGCGCCGTGCAGCGTCGCGCCAGCGCGACGGCCAGCCGGACCGGGAGGTAAGCGCACATGGAATGGATAGCTGACCCGACTGCCTGGCTCGGCCTGGCGACCCTGATCGTGCTGGAGATCGTCCTCGGCATCGACAACCTGGTGTTCATCGCGATCCTCGCCGACAAGCTGCCGCCGCACCTGCGCGACCGCGCCCGGGTCCTCGGCCTGTCGCTGGCGCTGCTGATGCGCCTGGGCCTGCTGGCGAGCATCTCGTGGATGGTGACCCTCACCGAGCCGCTGTTCGAGGTATTCGGCAAGAGCTTCTCCGGCCGCGACCTGATCATGCTGTTCGGTGGCGTGTTCCTGCTGTTCAAGGCCACCATGGAGCTGCACGAACGCCTCGAAGGCCATGTCGCCCAGCACGCCGGCAACAAGACCTACGCGCTGTTCTGGCCGATCGTCGCGCAGATCGTGGTGCTCGACGCGGTGTTCTCGCTCGACGCGGTGATCACCGCGGTGGGCATGGTCGAGCACCTGGAAGTGATGATGATCGCGGTGATCGTCTCCATCGGCCTGATGATCGTCGCCAGCAAGCCGCTGACCCGCTTCGTCAATCGTCACCCGACGGTGATCATGCTGTGCCTGGGCTTCCTGATGATGATCGGCTTCAGCCTGACCGCCGAGGGCCTGGGCTTCCATATCCCGAAAGGCTACCTGTACGCGGCCATCGGCTTCTCGATCCTCATCGAGGTGTTCAACCAGGTCGCCCGCAAGCGCCGCAAGAAGAGCCTGCAGGGCCACCGCCCGCTGCGCGCGCGTACCGCCCATGCGGTGCTGCGCCTGCTCGGCGGCCAGCGCCTGGAGGCCGACGAGGTCGGCGAGGAAGTCGCCGACCTGTTCGAGGAGGGCGACGACCAGGTGGTCTTCGACCGCCGCGAGCGGGTGATGATCAGCGGCGTGCTGCAATTGGCCGAGAAGCCCATCCGCAGCCTGATGACGGTACGCGCCGAGGTCGACTGCATCGACCTCGACAGCGGCCGCGAGGCGATCCGCGCGGCGCTGCTCGAATCGTCCTACTCGCGCCTGCCGCTGGTGCGCGACGGGCGCGTCGAGGAGCCGCTGGGCTACGTGCACAAGAAGGAACTGCTCAAGGAGCTGCTCGCCGGCGCCCAGCCGGACCTGGAAAGCCTGGCCCGCCAGCCGCTCAACCTGTTGCAGGACTGCTCGATCCTCAACGCCCTGGAGCAGATGCGCGAGGCCTCGACCCACGTGGCCTTCGTGGTCAACGAGTTCGGCGAGTTCATCGGCCTGCTGACCCTGACCGACATTCTCGAATCCATCGCCGGCGAGCTGCCCGACGCCAGTGAGATCGACGGTCCGGACGTGGTCGAGGAGAACGACGGCTATCTGGTCAGCGGTGCCATGAACCTCAGCCAGGTGCGTCGACGCGTGGGGTTCGACGCGCGCGCCACGGAGGACTACCAGACCCTCGCCGGGCTAGTGATGAGCCTGCTCGACCGCCTGCCGGTGATCGGCGACCGCCTGCAGTGGCAGGACTGGGAACTGCGGGTGGTGGAAGTGGAAGAACGCCGGGTGACCCGGGTCCTGCTGCGCAGGGGCTGAGCGAAGCGGCGGCCGCCGATCCGGCCGCCGTCCTCCCCGGCGCAGCGGCAGACCGCTACAGGCGGCGCTGCCAGGCCTGCGCCTGCTCGTCCTTCACCACCTCGACGAAAGCTTCCGGCAACAGGGTGCGGAACGGGCCTTCGTCAGCCTCGGCCAGCTCGACCATCCGCGCGATCATTTCCTCCGGATCGTACTGCTCGAAGGGAAAGCGCACGCCGCTGTGGTCGGTGAAGTGGCGCTGCGGGTCGTACCAGCGTTTCCAGGTTTCCATCATGCGATCGTTGAAGCCGGTCTGGTACGGGCCGGGATTGATGGTGCCAACCTGGATGCCGAACGGCTTCAGTTCGGCATGCAGGGCCTCGGCGAAGGCCTCCAGGGCATGCTTGGAGGCGCAGTAGGGGCCGGTATAGGGTCCGGTGATCAAGCCGGCGATGGACGACACGAAGAGCACCTTGCCGCCACGCTTCTGCTCGACCATGCGCCGGACGAAACCCTGGGTCAGTTCCAGGTTGGCGAACACGTTGGTCTCGAACAGCGCGCGCACCAGTTCCAGCGGGATCTCCGCGCTGGCCCCGGCCTCGGCGCTGCCGGCGTTGTTCAGCAGCACGTCGATATCCCATTCCCAGGCGCGTTCGCGATCGGCGGCGACGGTGATGTCGAGGGTTTCCACCCGCAGCGGGACGCCACGCCGCCCGGCCTCTTCGCGCAGGTCGGCGGCCTGCCCGGCGCCGCGCACGCCGGCGATCGTCCGATGGCCGCGGGCGGCCAGGCGCAACGCCACTTCCCGACCGAAGCCGCTGCCGGCCCCGGTCACCAGGATTCGCTTCTGTTTCATCTCGATTACCTCTGGATTGTTGCCATGGCCACGGCGGCCTCGGCGATGGATTGGTCCTGGGCCGCGCTGGCGCCGGAGACGCCGACGCCACCCAGGCAGGAAACGCCGGCATCGCCCAGCGGCATGCCGCCGGCGAAGCAGGCCAGCCCGCCGTTGCTCTGCTCGATGCTCCACAACGGCTGGCCCGGCCCGGCGAGTCGGCCCAGCTCGCCGCTGGGCAGGCGGAACAGCGCGGCGCTGCGCGCCTTGCGCTGGGCCAGGTCGATGGCGCCGGGAACGCTGTCGTCCATCCGTACGAACGCCAGCAGGTTGGCGTGGGCGTCAACCACCGCGACGCAGACCGCCAGGCGCTGCCGCTGCGCTTCGGCAATGGCCGCCGCGATGCAGCGTTGGGCATGTTGCAGAGACAGGTGGGTAGACATGGCGGGCGTCCTCATCGAGTGCTTGCGGGCCAGTCTAGAAAGGTCGAAGCTTTAACAGAACCGGCCTTCTCCTACGTAGACTTTCAAGTTTTTCTAACAATGAATCGACGCGATCCCCTCGCCGGCCTGCATGTCTTCAGGCAGGTCGCCGACACCGGCAGCTTCACCCGCGCCGCCGGCCTGCTCGGGGTGACGCCGGCAGCGGTGAGCCAGGCGATCAACCAACTGGAAGCCGAGCTGCGTCTCAAGCTGTTCCACCGCACCACCCGCGGGGTCAGCCTGAGCGAGGCCGGGCAGCGCTACCACGAACAGACCGAACAGCCCTACCGCGACCTGGTGCGCGCCCGCGAAGCGCTCGGCGAAAGCCTCGCGGAACCCTCCGGGCAGCTGCGCATCAGCGCCCTGCACCTGGCGAAGAACCTGGTGATCGCACCGATGCTCAACGAGTTCGTGCGACGCTACCCGAAGGTACAACTGGAGATCCGCTACGAGGACCAGTTGGTGGATATCGTCAGGGAACGACTGGATGCCGGCATCCGCCTGGCCGACGCCCTGCAGCCGGGCATGGTCGGGGTGCAACTGACAGCGCCGCTGGCGTGCCTGCTGGTGGCCACTCCGACCTACCTCGCCGAGTACGGTACGCCGGCCAGCGTCGCCGACCTCGATGGGCATGCCGCCGTGCGCTTCCGTTTCCCGCGCAGCGGCCGCCTGCACAAGTGGCGCTTGCGGGAAGACGGGCGGGAACTGGAAGTGGACCTGCCGGCACGCTTCGTCAGCACCGACACCGAGACGATCATCGAGGCGGCCCGCGCCGGCGCAGGGATCGCCCAGGCATTCATCCGCGAGCGAGTCGCCGCGGACCTCGCTGCCGGGCGCCTGGTGGAAGTGCTGCCTGGCAGTTGCCTGCCGCTGCCGCCGATGTGGCTGTATTACCTGAACCGCCGCCACGTACCGGCCAAGCTGCGCGCCTTCATCGAACTGCTACGCGAGTGGCGGCAGCCGGCCTGAACCTCAGCGGCCCTTGCCGGCCGGCCCCGGCCGGCTCAGCAGGAGGTCGTCCGGTCCGTCGATCTCGATGAAGCGACCGCTTTCCAGCGCCTCCTCCAGCGGCGTGCCGGCGAGCACGTCGGCCTTGCGCAGGGCGCTGGAGAAACGCAGGTCGGCGCTGGCTTCGACCTTCGCCAACGGCACCTGGTAGGTCTTGAACGCACCGTAGCGGAAGCCTTCGCTGGGCATCATCCCTTCCTGCCCCAGCAGGTAGGCGGACACTCCCAGTTCGCCGCTGTCGGCGTCGATCATCGCCACCACCTTCCAGAACTCCAGCGGCACCTGCACGCCCTGGTAGAGCGGATCGTCGTCGCGGAACACCGGGCCGGTGAACACCGAGATGCGGAAGCCCTCGCTCCTGGCGTTCTGCAGCACGTAGTCCTCCAGCGACAGCCAGCTGCGCTGGTTGAGCTGCGCCACCTGGGGCACCGCGTTGGTGTAGACGAAGGTGTCGTCCTCAGCCTGCCGGGCGACGGCATCGCTGTCGCCCCAGCCGGGATCCTCGCGACGCACCATGTGGCCCTTGTCGAACGAAGCCGGGCCGTAGAAGTCCTTGTGTCCGACCTGCGCGGCCGCCTCGATGCGCGGGTCGAAGCCCCAGGAATCCTTGCGCTTGAGCGAACGCTTGAGCGCGCCGTCGATATTCACCGCGGTGAGGATCGGCAAGCGCCGCCTGGCGCTCATCACCACCGAGAAATGCAGGTAGTCCAGGCGCATGCCCTTGCCCACCGGCAGCACCTGGTGGCTCTTGCCCGGCTTGGGCAAGGCCGCCTTCGGCCCGAGGAAGGCCTCGTCGAAGCCCTTGCGCTCGGCCAGGTCGGCGACGCTGCGCTGCTTTTCCTGGANCGCTTCAGCTCCGCCCCGGCCACCGGCACCCAGGCGCGACGCGCCAGCAGGCTGCGGATCACGCTGGCCTTCACCGCATAGTTGGTCTTGCGGAACTGGCCGCCGAAGTGCAGGCCGACCACCTCGCCGCCGTCGATCGAAAGCACCGCCGAGCCAGAATTGCCGCCCAGGGTCGAGCAGTCGTGGGTCAGGTACCAGGCGTCATGGGGCAATCCCACGACTTCGCCGGGAGCAAAACGCTTGACGTCGTAGATGTTGCCGAAGATATCTTCCATCGCCCCGGCGTCGTTGCGGCTGTCGCGCGCCGGATAGCCGNCGCCTGGCGCGGCTCGGCATCCTGGCGCGCGAGGACCAGCGGCGGCGGCAGCAAGTCGCCCTTCACTACCTGGAGGATCGCCATGTCCGGCGCCTCGGAGACGTCCGGGGCGATCCACAGGACCCGCGCGATCACATGCTCGTCGCTTTCCGGCTGGCGGTATTCCTCGCGGAAGTCCACGCGGGTGCGCACCTGCTTGCCGGCCTGGTTGAGACGGAAGCGGAACAGGCTGCCCTGGCGTTCGGCGAACAGGCTGGCGACATGCCGGTTGGTGACGATCAGGTCGTCCTCGATGCGCCAGCCGGTACCGCACCAGTCCATGCTGTCGTGGTCGATCAGTTCCAGCCGACCGACCGAGCGGATCGGCGTGGCCAGCGCGGCGCGATGCTTCTTCAGGCGCTGCTCCAGGCCGGCCAGCGGCGCTTCGTCGAAGATACCGTTCTTCACCAGCAGCACCGGCCGGCTCTTGAGCAGGACGATCGCCTCGCTGAAGCGCCGCGAGTCGAAGAACGAGGCGTCGGATTCCGGCGACACGCTCTTGCCCAGGTGGTCGGCGATCTGCTCGCGGCTGGCGTTGTACGCCGGCACGTTGCTCCACTCACCGCGGGCGGCGAGGTGGGCGAGTTCCTCGCGGGTGCCCTTTTCCTTCAGTACCGAGCAGACCCGCAGTTCTTCCGGCGTGGCCCGCCGGGGGTTGCGCTTGCGCATGGCCATGTCCCTCGCTGGGCGGATATCCCTGGCAGGAGTCTAGCCGAGGGACATGACAGGGCCATGTCCCGCTGGCGCACCGCCGCGCAGCTCAACCGGCGAACAGCCGGTAGGCCGGGTTGTGGGTTTCCTCCCAGTACGGATAGCCGATGACTTGCAACGCCGCCTCCAGCTCGCCGCGCTCCTCGTCCGGCACCTGCAATCCGGCCAGCACCCGACCGTCGGCGGCGCCGTGGTTGCGGTAGTGGAACAGGCTGATGTTCCAGCGCGAGCCGAGCTTGTCGAGGAAGTTCAGCAAGGCCCCGGGGCGTTCGGGAAACTCGAAGCGGAACAGCCGCTCGCGGCGCACCTCGGTACCGTGGCCGCCGACCATGTGGCGGATGTGCAGCTTGGCCATCTCGTTGTCGGTCAGGTCGAGTACCGGGAAGCCCTGCTCGCGCAGGCCGGCGAGCAGGTCGGCGCGGCTGTCGGTGAGCGGATGGGTCTGCACGCCGACGAACAGGTGGGCCTGGCGGTCGCTGTGGTAGCGGTAGTTGAACTCGGTGATCTGGCGCCGGCCCAGCGCCGCGCAGAAGGCCTTGAAGCTGCCCGGCCGCTCGGCCACGGTGACGGCGATGATCGCTTCGCGCTGTTCGCCCAGTTCGGCGCGCTCGGCAACGTGGCGCAGGCGGTCGAAGTTGATGTTGGCACCGGAGTCGATGGCCACCAGGGTCTGCCCCTCGGTGCGTTCGCGGGCCACGTACTTCTTGATCCCCGCTACGGCCAGGGCGCCGGCCGGCTCGGTGATCGAACGGGTGTCGTCGTAGATGTCCTTGATCGCCGCGCAGATTTCGTCGCTGCCGACGGTGATCACCTCGTCGACATGGTCCTTGCAGACCTCGAAGTTGCAAGCGCCGATCTGCGCCACCGCCACCCCGTCGGCGAACAGCCCGACCTGGCCCAGCACCACCCGTTCGCCGGCGGCCAGCGCCGCCTGCAGGCAGTTGGAATCCTCCGGCTCGACGCCGATCACGCGAATATCCGGACGCAGGTGCTTGACGTAGGCGGCGATCCCGGCGATCAGGCTGCCGCCGCCGACCGGCACGAAGATCGCGTCGAGGCGGCCGCTGTGCTGGCGGAGGATCTCCATCGCCACCGTGCCCTGTCCGGCGATCACGTCCGGATCGTCGTAGGGTGGGACGAAGGTCATGCCTTCGCGCTCGGCCAGTTGCAGGGCATGGGCCAGCGCATCGGGGAAGGCGTCGCCGTGCAGCAACGCCTCGCCGCCGCGTGCCAGCACGCCCTTGACCTTGAGTTCGGGAGTGGTGCGCGGCATCACGATCACCGCCCGCACGCCCAGGCGCTGCGCCGCCAGGGCCAGGCCCTGGGCATGGTTGCCGGCGGAGGCGGTGATCACCCCGCGGGCCTTCTGCTCGTCGCTCAGGCGCGCGACACGGGTGTAGGCGCCGCGGATCTTGAAGGAGAACACCGGCTGCAGGTCCTCGCGCTTGAGCAGCACCCGGTTGCCCAGGCGCTGGGACAACTGCGGCGCGACCTGCAAGGGGGTTTCCACGGCGACGTCGTACACCGGCGCGGCCAGGATGCTTTCCACGTAGCCGGCCAGCAGGGGTTTGCTTGCGCTGAGGGTCGAGGCGCTCATCGGCTGGCCTCCGCGCTCGCCGCCACCGAGGCCAGCAGGTCGGTGCCGTAGGAGTTGTCCACCGCGCAGCGCCACTGGCCATCGGCCTCCTGGCGGAACACGTAGGTGGCCCGACGTTGCAGGCGTCCGGCCTTCGACTCGATCACCGCCTCGGCCATGACCAGCGCAGTATCTCCCGCCTCGATCACCCGCAGGTCGTGCTGGCGCACTCGCAGGCTGTGCTCGAAGTGCCGGGCGATGGCGTCGAACGCCTGGCGGATCTGCGCCTTGCCGCAGGCGTTGAGGCCCGGCTTGACCACCAGGGTGGCGTCGTCGCAGTAGAAATCCATCAGGGCATCGAACTGCCCGGCATTGATCAGGGCGTCGGCCCGGCCAACGAGGTTCTGGAGGGTCTGGTGCTGCATGCTGTTCTCCCGGTTCGGTGGTTTTGGCCCAGGAGACAGAACGAAGAACCCGCCTCGAGGGCGGGTTCGGAGTGGACGCTGGCTAACCCGCCATAGCTGGAATGGCGGTAATAATGCTGCGGCGGGTAAGCAGGGTCGCGAAGGTCATGGGTATCGAAACTACGGCGCAGGCCCGTTGGCTGTCAAGCGGTCCGGCCGCGCCGGCAGGAAAAAGCCCCTGCCGCGATGGCAGGGGCTTGCCGTTTTGGCCGAACACCGCCAGAGGTCAGCGGGTCAGCAGCACCTTCTGCGGCTGCGAGCCGCTCACGGTGACCAGCTTGGTGACGGTGCCGCCCTCGGTGATGGTCTTGCCATCGCTCTGGGCGCTCCAGGTCAGCTCGCTGGAAATGTAGTAGGTGCCGTTGGGGATGTGGTCGAAGTCGAAGCGACCGTTCTGGTCGGTGGTCGCCTCGCGCACGTAGGTGGCGCGTCGCGGGTCGAGCACCGGCGGTTGCACGTCGGGATCGCGCTTGGCGGCATCGAGGTTGCCGAACTTCGCGTAGTAGGCCTTCATGTAGCTGGTCGCAGGCTCCAGGGTGACCTTGGTGTTGGTCCCCTTCTGGATCGCACCCGACGCGCTGGTCAGGTACAGGTCGCCGTTGATCACGCCCTCTCCCACCTGCTGGGTCGCCGCGTATTCATGCTCCGGGAAATCCGGCAGGTCGTTGGGATTGGAGGCGCAGGCCGCCAGGGCCGCGGTCATGGCCAGGAGGCCGAGGTTCTTCTTGATCGAAAGCATGGGCAATTCCTTTTTTCAAGCGAAGGTAACGAGTCCGTTGTGCGGCACCGACCGCGTGCTCAGGAGCGACGCCCGAGCAGGAAGCCGGCGAGCAGGCCCACCGCGGTGGTGATGGCCACGGTCTGCCAGGGATTGGCGCCGATATAGCTTTCCGTCGCATCCACCGCGTGGCGGCTGCGTTCGGCCACGGCGCTACCGCCCTTGCCGAGGGCATCGTTGGCCTTCTCCAGCAGCGCGCCGATCCGCGCACGGGCGCTATCGGCCTTGTCGCCGGCGAAGGCGGCGCTGTCGGCGAGCATGCTGTTGGCTTCGGAGAGCAGTTCCTGCAGCTCGCTGTAGCTCTGGTGCTGGATCTGCTCGAGGTTGTCTTTCACTGCGTTTTTGCGTGCCATCGAAGAGGCTCCCTGAAAAATGACTTGCAAAGGAGTTGATAGGCGCCGCAGTGAAAAAGTTCAGAGGAAATCGCCGGGAAGAACCGGCGCCCAGGCAGTGGGCGCCGGCTTCCATGGCCTGCCTGCCGTCAGAACGCGTAGATCGCCGAAAGAATCGCCGTGCGACCGTCGCCATACTCGATGGCCGAGGAGCGCGACTGGTTGCCGTACACCTGGCGCACCCGCTCGACGTAGGCCTTGTCGAACAGGTTGTCGAGGTTGAGTTGCAGTTTCAGGTCGCGCGTCGCCTGGTAGCCGAGCATCATGTTGTGCACCCAGTAGGCATCCAGCTTGCCGTTGTCCACCGAGGTGACGTTGCGCTGGCTGACGTAGCGTGCGCCATAGCCCAGGGTCACGCCCTCGGGCAGTTCGTAGGTGCTCCAGAGGCTCAACGAGCGCGGCGGGGTATTGCCCAGGGCCTGTCCCTCACGCTGCGGGTTGCTGGATTTCAGGGTTTCGCTGTCGAGGTAGGTGTAGGTGGCGAAGAGGTCCCAGTGCTCGTTCAGCTTGCCGCTGGCGCTCAGCTCCAGGCCACGCACGCGCTGTTCGCCGGCAAGCACGTAGCTGCCGTCGGCCAGGCGTTCGCGAGCGTCCTCCTTCTTCACCTGGAACAGCGCCGCGTCCAGCTCCAGGCGCCGTCCGAGGAACTCCCACTTGGTGCCCAGCTCGTAGGTGCTGTTCTTCTCCGGCGCCAGGCCTCCGGTCGCCTCGGTCACGCCCGAGCCGGTGGTGACCAGGTGTTCCGCCGAGGGGTTGAAGGAGGTGCCGTAGGAGAAGTACACCCGCCCGTTCTCCAGCGGCTTGAATACCAGCCCCGCCCGTGTGCTCAGCTTGCCGTCGGAACTGTCGGCGCGCACCGTCGGCTTGCCTGAGGGCGTGCTCCGCGAGGTGCCGTCGATCCAGTCGTAGCGCAGGCCCAGGCTGAGGTCCCAGCGCTCGTCCAGGGCGATGGTGTCGAAGGCGTACAGCGCCTTGACCTCCAGTTCGGTCCGGTTGCGCGCGCTGCCGCGCTTGTCGGTGGGGCCGTTCCAGTAGCCCGGCGGGTTGTGCAGGTCGAAGCCGTTGGCCGGGTAGAACTTGCCCAGGTTGTAGGAGTAGGTGGTGCGGTCGTAGGTCTCGCGGGACAGCTCGAAGCCGCCGATCAGCGTATGCGCCAGGCCGAAGGTATCGAAGCGGCCGGTGAGGTTGGTCTGGTTGATCCACATCCGCGTCTTCGAATCGCGCCCGTAGGCTTGCGGTCCCGCCGGCAGGTAGCGACCCGGCGGCAGGCCCTTCTGGTTGACGTGGGAGGCGGAGATCACCGTGTCCCGATGCAGGTGGGAATAGCGGATGAGGTTCTGCAACTGGAAGTCGTCGCTGAAATCGTGTTCGAGCTTGAGGGTGGCGACGTCGTTGTCGATCCGTTCCTCGTCCAGGTTGCGCCAGCCGAAATAATCGTGGCGGCTGACGCCGTCCAGCTTGCGCCCGTTCAGCGCCGGCACGCCATAGTCGGGAAGGTTGTCGTCGCGCTGGTGGAAGTAGCTCAGGGTCAGGCGGGTCGGGGTGTCCAGGCCGAAGGTCAGGGATGGCGCGATGCCCCAGCGCTGCTTGTCGATCTGTTCGCGCCCGGCGACGTCGTTGTGGTGGGCCATGAGGTTGAGGCGGAAGGCGGTCGATTCGCCAAGCCCTTCCAGCGGCTGGTTGGTGTCCAGGGTCAGGCGCCGGTAGCGGTCCGTGCCCAGCCCGGCGCCCAGGTGGGTGAAGGCTTCGGCCTTGGGCTGCTTGCTGACCATGTTGATGCTGCCGCCGCTGGTGCCGGCGCCGCCGAACACCGAGTTCGGTCCCTTGATCACTTCCACCGCCTCCAGGTTGAACAGGTCGCTGCGGCTGGTCTGGGCGCTGTCGCGCAGCCCGTCCACCTGCATGTTGGCGTTGGCGCTGAAGCCGCGGATGTTGATGCTGTCGCCGGAACCGCCGCCGCCTTCGCCGGCGTTGAAGGTGATGCCGGAGACGTTGGACAGCACCTGGCGCAGGCTCAGGGCGTTCTGCTCCTGGATCACCTTTTGCGGCACCACCGTGACGGTCTGCGGGGTATCCAGCAGCGGCACGGCGTACTTGGCCGAGGCCGAGCGTTCGACCCTGGACGAGGCCTGCTCGCCGGTGACCGTGTCGGCTCCCAGTTCCAGGGGATCGTCCTTACGCGCCGCGTCCTCGGCCAGGGCCGGCGAGGAGCAGGCGGCCATCAACAGCATCAGCGGCGCCAGCGGGCGTTTGGTGGGCAAGGGGGACGGCTCGTTGCGACGATCCATGAAGTACTCCATCTTGGTTATTGAGAATCATTGGCATTTGATTGATGGAGGGTTTTTTTCACAAGCCGGACAGCTCCGAAAAAGCTCCCGGAAAAATCTGATAACCAACGGCAGAGTCCCGGAACAGAGGGCTCGCCGCGCGGCCCTTCTGCCAGGCGGCGTCCGCATCCCTGCCATCGCGCAGACAAAAAAAAGCCCCGCCAATCGACCGGCGGGGCTTTCCCTAAAGCGTGTCGCCTCAGAACAGCGAGGCGACCAGATGGGTGGCGGGCGCCACCTGGAAGTCGATGGACATCATCACGCTCAGCGCGGTGATGGCGATGATGGAGAAGGCGAACAGCTTGCGCGCCCAGACCCGGTCGTCGGCGGTCCAGTAGCCGGTCAGGGCGATGGCCAGCCACCACAGGCTCACCGCCACCGCCACCAGCAGGTAGCCGTAGCCGGCGTAGCCGCCCAGGCACAAGGCGAGGGTCGCCGCCATGAAGGCGAGGATGTAGAGCACGATGTGGATCTTGGTCACCGCGATGCCGCGCGCCACCGGCAGCACCGGGATGCCAGCCGCCTCGTAGTCCTTCAGGCGGAAGATGGCGATGGCATAGGAGTGCGGCATCTGCCACAGGCAGAAGATCGCCAGCAGCGAGGCGGCGCCGGCGTCGAACTGGCCGCTCACCGCGCAGTAGCCGACCACCGGCGGCATCGCCCCGGAGAGGCTGCCGACCAGCGTGCCGTACTGCGAACGACGCTTGAACCACAGGCTGTACAGGCCGACGTAGACGAAGTAGCCGAAGCCGGCCAGCGCGGTGGTCAGCGGGTTGGTCCGCCACCACAGCAGGCCGAAGCCGGCGACCCCGAGGACCAGGCCGTGGGCCAGGGCAGCCTTCAGCGAGATCTGCCCGGTCACGGTGACTCGCCCGCGGGTCCGCTCCATGTGCCGGTCGATGTCGCGGTCGATGCAGTTGTTCAGCACGCACCCACTGGCGACCACCAGCGACAGGCCGATGACCGTGGCCAGCAACAGCATCGGCTCGACGCTGCCGCGGGCGGCGAGGAAGTATCCCCCCGCCACCGCGATCAGGTTGCCGAAGATGATTCCCGGCTTGGCCACCAGGAGATAGCGTTTCAGCTTCACGTCATGGCCCTCAGGGCATCGGCATCATCAGCATGTCGGCGCTGAAGATGATCCACAGCGAGAGACCGACCACCAGCAGGATGACGATCACCGTGAAGATGAACGCCATCACGTTCCAGCGCCCTTCCGACGACATGTTCATGTGCAGGAAGCAGATCAGGTGCACCACCACCTGCACCAGGCCGAGGACGACCATGGTGAGGATGGTCGCGTGGCGCGAGAAGCCGCCGTCCATGACCATGTAGAACGGGATCGCGGTGAGGATCACCGAGAGCACGAAGCCGATCGCGTAGGAACCCAGGCTGCCGTGGCCGGCGCCGTGGTTGTCGTGTGCAGCGCTGCTCATTACAGGGCCCCCATCAGGTAGACGACGGTGAAGACGCAGATCCAGACGATGTCGAGGAAGTGCCAGAACAGGCTCAGGCACATCATCCGGGTGTTGTTCTGCGCGGTGAGGCCGCGGGTCCAGATCTGCGCCATCAGCACCAGCATCCACAGCAGACCGGCGCTGACGTGCAGGCCGTGCATGCCGACCAGGGTGAAGAAGGACGACAGGAAGGCGCTGCGGCTCGGGCCGAAACCTTCGGCGATCAGGTGGTGGAACTCGTTGATCTCCATCCCGATGAACGCGGCGCCGAGCAGGAAGGTGACCCCGAGCCAGGCGATCGCCTGGCCCTTGGCGCCCTTGTGCGCAGAGAGCATGGCCAGGCCGTAGGTGCAGCTGGAAACCAGCAGGATGGCGGTTTCCACCAGCACGTAGGGCAGCTCGAAGATGTCCTTGCCGCTGGGGCCGCCGGCGGTGTGGTGAACCAGCACCGCGTAGGTGGCGAAGACGCTGGCGAACAGCACGCAGTCGGTCATCAGGTAGAGCCAGAAACCGAATACGGTGTTGCCGCCGCTATCATGTGCATGATCGTGGTCGTGGCCCACTTCGTGGGCGTCGGCCAGATGCTTGTTCAATACTGCCGTCGACATGGTTCAGACCTGCTTGGCGAGTTGCTGGAAACGGGCGCTTTCGATCTTCTCGATCTCTTCGGGCTGGACGTAGTAGTCGACGTCCTGGTTGTAGCTGCGCACGATGAAGGAGCCGATCATGCCGACGAAGCCGACCGCCATGAGCCACCAGATATGCCAGATGGCGGCGAAGCCGAAGACGAAGGCGAACACGGCGATGGAGAAGCCCGCGGCGGTGTTCTTCGGCATGTGGATCGGCTGGTAGGCCGGCAGCTTGCGGTAGGCGGTGCCGGCCTTCTTCATGTCGTGGAAGGCATCCACGTCCTGTACCTTCGGCAGCTCGGCGAAGTTGTAGAACGGCGGCGGCGAGGAAGTGGCCCATTCCAGGGTGCGGCCTTCCCACGGGTCGCCATTGACGTCGGCCAGTTGCTTGCGGTTGCGGACCGAGACGAACAGCTGGATCAGCTGGCAGGCAATGCCGCAGAAGATCAGCACGGCGCCGAAGAACGCGACCACCAGGTAGGGCTTCCACAACGGGTTGTCGTAGTGGTTCAGGCGACGGGTCATGCCCATGAAGCCGAGGATGTAGAGCGGCATGAAGGCCATGTAGAAGCCCACCAGCCAGCACCAGAAGGAGCGCTTACCCCACTTCTCGTCGAGGGTGAAGCCGAACGCTTTCGGGAACCAGAAGGCGAAGCCGGCCAGGTAGCCGAACACCGCGCCGCCGATGATGGTGTTGTGGAAGTGGGCGATCAGGAACAGGCTGTTGTGCAGCAGGAAGTCCGCGCCCGGGATGGCCAGCAGGACGCCGGTCATGCCACCGATGGTGAAGGTCACCATGAAGCCCAGGGTCCACAGGATCGGCGTGCTGAAGCGCAGGCGGCCCTTGTAGATGGTGAACAGCCAGTTGAACAGCTTCACCCCGGTGGGGATCGAGATCAGCATGGTGGCCACGCCGAAGAAGCCGTTGACGTCACCGCCCGACCCCATGGTGAAGAAGTGGTGCAGCCACACGGTGAAGCCGAGGAAGGTGATCGCGGCGCTGGCCCAGACCATCGACTTGTAGCCGAACATGCGCTTGCCGGCGAAGGTCGCGGTGACCTCGGAGAAGATACCGAAGGCCGGCAGGATCAGGATGTACACCTCGGGATGGCCCCAGGCCCAGAAGAGGTTGATGTACATCATGGCGTTGCCGCCGAGCTCGTTGGTGAAGAAGTGCATGTCCAGGTAGCGGTCGAGCGACAGCAGGCCCAGCGCAGCGGTGAGGATCGGGAACGAGGCGACGATCAGGATGTTGGCGAAGGTGCAGGTCCAGGTGAAGATCGGCATCTGCATCAGCTTCATGCCCGGGGCACGCATCTTGAACACGGTGACCAGGAAGTTGATCCCCGTGAGCAACGTGCCCATCCCGGATATCTGTAGCGCCCAGATGTAGTAGTCCACCCCTACCCCGGGGCTATAGGCCAGCTCCGACAGCGGCGGATAGGCCACCCAGCCGGTACGGGCGAATTCGCCCAGGCCCAGCGACACGTTGACCAGCATGGCGCTGACCACGAGCAGCCAGAAGCTCAGCGAGTTGAGGAAGGGGAACGCCACGTCGCGCGCGCCGATCTGCAGCGGCACGGCCAGGTTCATCAGGCCGGTCATGAACGGCATGGCCATGAAGATGATCATGATCACGCCATGCGCGGTGAAGATCTGGTCGTAGTGCTCCGGCGGCAGGTAGCCGTGGTTGGCGCCTTCGGCCAGGGCCAGCTGGCCGCGCATCATGATCGCGTCGGCGAAGCCGCGGACCAGCATGACCAGGGCGACGACGATGTACATCACGCCGATCTTCTTGTGGTCGACCGAGGTCAGCCACTCGGTCCACAGGTAGGTCCACTTGCGGTAGTAGGTGATCGCACCGACCACGCCGAGGCCCAGCAGGGCGACGACGGCCAGTGTGACCATGACGATGGGCTCGTGGTAAGGCACGGCCGAGAGTGTCAGTTTCCCGAACATCTGCGCTTACTCCTGGGTACTCGGTTGCATGTGCATGTCCTTCATGTCTTTCATGCCCTGCATGGCTTGCATGTCCATGTCCTGCATGTCGTGACCGGTCATGGCGGCTTCGTGCTCAGCCCCGGCGTGCTCGCCGTGCGCGGCACCCTTGGCGTCGCCGTGGTGCTCGTACTTGGTGAGGATGTGGCCGAACAGTTCCGGGCTGACCGAAGAGAAGTAGGTCGGCGGAACGTTCTCGCTCGGCTTGACCAGCTCCGGATAGGTGCCGATCGACAGGCTGGTCGGTGCCGCCTTGACCTTGGCGACCCAGTCCTGGAAGCCCTGCTCGGAGGTGGCGATGGCCTTGAAGCGCATGCCGGAGAAACCGCCGCCGCTGTAGTTCGCGGAGATACCGTCGAACACGCCTTCTTCGTTGGCGATCAGGTGCAGCTTGGTCATCATCCCGGCCATCGAGTAGATCTGGCTGCCCAGCTGCGGGATGAAGAACGAGTTCATCACCGAATCCGAGGTGATCTGGAAATTCACCGGGGTGTCTTTCGGGAAGGCGATCTCGTTGACCGTGGCGATACCCTGCTCCGGGTAGATGAACAACCACTTCCAGTCCAGCGAAACGGCCTGGATGGTGACCGGCTTGACCTCGGAGTCCAGCGGACGGTACGGGTCGAGCTTGTGGGTGCTTTCCCAGGTGATCCAGCCGAGGATCGCGATGATCACGCAGGGCACCAGCCAGACCACCGCCTCGATGCGGTTGGAGTGGTGCCAGTCCGGCTTGTACTCGGCCTGGGTATTCGAGGCGCGGTACTTCCAGGCGAACGCCAGGGTCATCACGATCACCGGGATGACCACGATCAGCATCAGCAGGGTCGCGGTAATGATCAGGGTGCGCTCGTCCATGCCCACCTGCCCTTTCGGGTTGAACAGGGTCATGTCGCAGCCGCCGAGCAGCAGCGCGGGCGCCAGGGAAAGCCATTTCAATGCGGCAAACGGGTTTGCTTTGGTCATCTTCCGGCCTTAATCGATGGAAGGAGCGAGTGGTCGCTCATGGATGTCTCCTTGCAAGGCTTGTGGCGGAGACCGCTGGCTTCAGCCAGTTCCAGACATGCAGTCGCCGCCGGGGTACGGAACGGCCATTGCCCGACCACGGGAGAAGGCAAGCGGATACCTTTCCCGATTCCGGTGGCGGACTCGTTCCACGCGCTGAGTCGTTCCTTGATGAACAGCGTTTTCGAAGCTGTGCCGGAAGAGGCCAAGGGCGGCCAAGGCACGTGCATGCCTGGGCGAGAAGGATTGCCCTTCCCGCCGGGTGATCAGGTCGCAGTTATCGGTCGGCTATTTGTTGTGCAACAGGCAAGGCAGGAACCCATTTATCGCGATGCGGAGCAGAGACTCGCGCGACGCTCGTTGGACCGAAACTGAGCGTCAGTTATTACAATTCATTTCAGCTGAGGAGCCTATGACACATCTTGCAATAGACTTTCTCAAACATAGATAAAGTAGGGCTTTTACCTGCCTGCGACAGGTTGTCGCAGGCCATACCCTAGCACAACAGTTGGAATACGCGAATATTCTTCGCTTCGAGCAGCATAACGCAAGGAAATCGCCCCCGCGCCAACATCGTGACCCGAGAGTCAGCGTCTATCGGCCTGCAACTGTACCCCTGCCGTTCGTCCAGATGCGCCAACTGTATCCGCCGCCGGGCCGGCGCTAACGCGCAGGCGCCAGAGCAGCGCGGCGGCCAGCAGGGCGCTGGCTCCGGCCACCAGCATAGCCAGACGGAAGCCCTCGGCCAGCGCGGCCGGCAGCTCGGCGTCGAGCCCCGCCAGGGAACCAGGCAAGCGATGGGCCGTGATCGCCTGGGTGGCGAGCCGTTGCGCATCGGCAATCCCCAGCTCCTCCAGCCGATCGCCCAGGACGACGATCGCCCGCCCGCTCAGCAGCGCTCCCAGCAACGCGATGCCGACGGCCATGCCGGCCTGGCGCAGGGTATTCATGGTCGCCGAGGCCATCCCGGAACGCTCGCGGGCCACGCTCGCCATGACCGCCAGACCGGTGCCGGGAACGGCCAGGCCCATGCCCAGGCCGAGCGCCACCAGCAACAGGCCGACCCAGGGATACGCGGTTCCCGTACCGCAAGCGGCCAGCGCCAGCATGGCCAGGCCGATCACCAGGTAGCCCAGCACCAGCAGGCGTCGCAGCGGTACGTGCCGCTGCAACCGGCCGAACAGCATGGACAGTGCGCCCATGGCGAGGAACTGCGGCGCTAGGTAGAAGCCGGCCTGCTGCGCCGAGGCACCCTGCACCTGCTGGAAGAACAGGGAGAGGAAGAACAGGCTGGCGTAGCCGGAAAAACCGAGGACGAACGAGGCCAGGTTGCAGACGGCGAACCCGGCCTGGCGGAACAACCCCAGGGGCAGCAGCGGTCGGGCGGTCCGCCGCTCGACGAAGAGGAAGCCAAGCAGGCCGACCCCGGCCAGGAGCAGCGCCGGCCAGGCCGTGGGAGACAACCAGCCGCCCTCTCCCGCGGCGATCAGGGCGTAGGTCAACGCTCCCAGCCAGACCACGCTGAGCAACTGCCCCAGGGGATCGAAGGCGGCGTGCTCGGGGTGCGCGGTTTCCTCGATGCCCCACAGGCCCAGGGCGAGCGCCAGCAGGCCGAGCGGCAGGTTGATCAGGAAGATGCTCTGCCAGCCGGCGTGCTCCACCAGCAGGCCGCCGAGCAGCGGGCCGAGGATCAGCGACAGCGCGCTGAAGGAGGTCCAGCCGCCGATCACCTGGGCGCGCTGGCCGGGATCGTGGAAAGCCTGGGTAAGGATCGACAGCGCGCCGGGTATCAACAGCGCCCCGGCGATGCCCTGGACCGCGCGTCCGAACAGCAGCAGCGCCAGCGAGGTGGCCAGCGCGCAGAGCAGCGAACCGAAGCTGAACAGGCCGACCCCGAGCAGCCAGGTCAGCTTGCGACCGTAGCGGTCGCTCAGCGGTCCGGAAGACAGCATGAAGGCGCTCAGGCACAGCGCATAGGCGTCGACCACCCACTGCAGGCCGGCCAGGTCGGTATCCAGGGCGTACTGCAGCGTCGGCAGGGCGAGGTAGACGATGCTGATGTCGAGCGAGGCGATGAAGGTTCCCAGGTAAATGGCGGCGACCAGAGCGACACGACGCGAAGGGTTCATGGAGTACTCCGATGAGAGGGCGCTGGCCCAGGAATAATCCATTGACCGACGGTCAGTCAATAAATATCGCGAAACATTCTCATCTTCCTGTCATGCCTCGTCTTCCCCTCCACGCTCTTTTACACTGCGGCCAACCCAACCACCGGACCCGCGCTCCATGCCCGATCGCCACGCCGAACAGCCTGCCCGCCAACCGCGCACCAAGCCTGCGGAGGTTCGTCTCGAGGAACTGATGGCAGCGGCGCAGCAACTGTTCCTAGACAAGGGTGTGGACGCCACCACCATCAGCGACATCGTCGCTGCCGCGGGGGTCGCCAAGGGTACCTTCTATCACTACTTCCAAGCCAAGACCGACATCCTCCTGGCCCTGCGCGAGCGCTTCACCCAGGCTTTCCAGCAGCGCATCGCGAATGCCGTCGAGGCCTGTCCGGCGAACGACCATCCCGGCCGCCTGCGCGCCTGGACCGAGAGCGGCCTGGCGGGCTACCTGGAGGGCTACCGGCTGCACGATGTGGTCTACAGCGAGCACCATCACCACCAGCGCGGCAACCAGGAGCGCGACCGCGTGCTGGAGCAATTGGCGGAGCTACTGGAGAACGGCGCGGCGGCCGGCGCCTGGCCGCTGCGCAACCCACGGCTGAACGCCCTGCTGCTCTACTCCGGGCTGCATGGCGCCGCCGACGACGCCATCGCCGGCGGCCGCCTGGATACCCAGCCGCTGGCCGGCGAACTCGCCGATGCCTTCCTGCGCCTGCTCGGTGCCAGCGACTGAGGCAGGCTCAGCCGCAGAAGGTTTCCTGCAGGTGGCGCCAGTACAGCCGCCCTTCGTCGTCACGGTGCAGGACTACGGTGGACAGGCGCTCGCTGCGACCCGCCGCGTCGGACTGGATTTCCCGATAGGCCAGGGTCGCGCCATCCACGCCTGAAGCCAGCAGACTCTCGCCGTCGATCTCGATGCGCAGCCCAGGACGGGTGCCGCCCTTGCTGCGGAACAGCTCGCCCAGAGCAGTCTTGTCCAGGACCACGCCATGCGGCGTGACCATCGAGAAGTCCTCGACGAAACGCGCCATCAACGCATCCAGCGCGTCAGCCCGTGAGTCGCCGGCCAGCCAGTCGCGGATCGCCACGTGGGCATGGTGGATTTCCCGGCGGTAGGCACAAGTCATGGTGTAGCTCCTTTCAGGTCTGGACCAGGGCGCGAACCCCGGCGGAATCGATACGCCTCACCCACGGCAGAGGCAATAGCGTGAAAGCGGCGGCGAACAGGAAGCAGTGGACGAAGGCCGCGGGGTCGGCCCGCGCCTGCAACAGGTTGAGCAACCCACCGAGCACGGCCATGCCCAGGCAGAACGCCAGTTGCCGATTGATGTTCCACAAGGCGCTGGCATGGCCCATGCGCGCCGCCGGGACGTCGAGCAAGGCCATGCCCTGTGCCGCGCTGCTACACAGGCTGCCGCCGAATCCCATGGTCGCGTAGGCCCCCGCCAGTTGCCAGAAGCCGCTCCCCTCCCCGCTTCGAGCCAGCCACAGCAGGCCGCCGGCCTGTATCGCCATGCCCGCCAGCAGCAAGGATTTCGGCCCCCAGCGATTGAAGCGTCGCCGGGTCAGGCCGATGGCCAGGCCGGCCGCCAGCGCCCAGGGCAGCATCAGCGCACCGGCACGGCTCGCGCTGAGGCCGAGGGGGCCTTGCAGATAGAGCATGGCGACCAGGTTGGCGCCCATGAAGGCTCCCGGCACGCAGAGATAGACCAGCATCGCCGTACGCAGCAATGGCGCCTCCAGCAAGCCAAGGTCGAGCAGCGCGTCGGTACGAGCGCGCCCGTCACGCCAGTAGCAGCAGCCCAGCACGCAGGCCAGCAGCGCCAGGAGCAGGCCACGCCCGCCGCCGCCGGGCGATCCCAGCCAGGCGAGCGCCACCAGCAGCGTGGCCAGCGCCGCCGAGCCGAGCAGCAGGCCGCGCAGGTCCAGGCGCTGCGCCGCATGCTTGTGCCTGGGCAGCCAGCGCATCGCCAGGGCCAGCACCAGCAGCGCTGGCGCCACGCTGGCGAAGAAGATCCCACGCCAAGACAGGCTGTCCACCAGCCAGCCGCCGAGGGCAGGCGCCACGGCGGGAACGATCAGCGCCACCAGCATCACCCGTGCGGTCAGGCCGGCCCGTGCCGACGCAGGGACATTCCGATAGGCCATGGCCTGGCCGAGGGGGATCAGCAACCCGCCGGCCAACCCCTGGCACAGGCGCCAGACGATCAACGTCGCCGCCGATCCAGCCAGGCCGCAACCCAGCGAAGCGCTGGCGAAACCGGCCAGTGCCAGCAGCATCAGTCGCCGTTCTCCCAGGCGCGAAGCGAGCCAGACGCTCAACGGAATCACCAGGGTCAAGCCGAGCAGGTAGGTGTTGCCGATCCACGCCAAGGTCGCCACCGAAGCGCCAAGGGAACGCCCGATGTCCGGGTAGGCGACGCTGGCGATGAAGATGTTCACCAGGTCCAGGGCGAACCCCAGCAGGTACAAAGTGGCCAGGCGGGACGGTTGATTCATGGGCGCTCCGGAGGTTTGCCGGGGAGCATAGCGAGGCGCTCGCGCTATCTGGAGAGGCTAATCGCGCATAGACTGTCAAATCGAATTTGACAATAGGGACGCCTTCCATGGTCAGCCTCGACCGCTTCGAAACCTTTCGCGCCGTGGTCGACTGCGGTTCCCTCAGCGCCGCCGCCGACACCCTCGGCCAGACGCGTGCGGTAGTCAGCTTCAACCTCAAGCGGCTGGAGGCCGAACTGGGCGTTTCTCTGCTCAGCCGCAGCACCCGGCGGATGGCCCTGACCGATGCTGGCGAACGCTTCTACCAGCGCTGCGTGAAGGTGCTCGACGAGGCGCGCCTGGCCATCGACGACGCCCGCGCCGAGCATGGCGAACTGCGTGGCAGCTTGCGCGTCACCACCACCCAGGAATACGGCCTGCGCCAACTGGTGCCGGCCCTGCAGGCATTCGCCCGGCTGCACCCGGCGTTGCAGGTACAATTGTCGACCTCATCGCTGCATGCCGACCTGATTGGCGAACGCTTCGACGTCGCCATCCGCCTGGGGCGCCTGGAGGACTCCACCCACCATGCGGTGCAACTGGCCAGCTTCGAGGTCCTGGCGGTGGCCAGCCCGGCCTGCCTGGCGGCGCTCGGCGAACCGCCGCCGACCGACCTGGAGAGTCTGGAGCGCCTGCAGAATCTCGGTCACAGCCGGCTGGCGGACTCCCTGCCCTGGCAAGTACGCGCCCCCGACGGCGCCCTGCGCAGCTACCGCGGACCGCGCCATCCCATGCTGCTGGCCGACAACGCCGCGGCCCTGCGCGCCTTTGCCCTCGACGGCCTGGGTATCGCCGTGCTGCCGGACTGGCTGGTGCAGGCCGACTTGCGCTACGGCGCGCTGCAACGCCTGCTGGCGGACCACGGGTTTCCGCTCCAGGGCGTGCATGCCGTTTATCCGCCGACCCGCCACTTGCCGTCGAAGGTCCGCGCGTTCATCGACTTCCTCAAGACTCGCCTGGGGCACCCGGACGCCGGTTAGAAAACCGAGGCCGCCGCGATTGCCCGCGGCGGCCTCGGCACAGACGTGGCTCAGTTACCCTGCGGCATCTCGCCGCGCGCCAGGCGCGCATTGATGTCGCGGACCACCGCCGGCAGCTCGGCGATGGTCTCGATCAGGTAGTGCGGACGCGAACCTTCGAACATCTGTTCGATACGCGTCCGCTCGCGCTCCAGTTCGGCCGCCGGCAGCGCCTTGTACTGCTCGTAGGTGAGGCCCAGGGCATTGCCCGAGCAGGTCAGCGCCACCGTCCACATCCCGGCGCGGCGCCCTTCAAGGATACCCGGCCAGGTGTCGTCGACCTTCACGCAGGCCGCCACATCGTCGATCCCCAGGGCGATCACGTTGGCCAGCGCCTGGGCCGGCCATGGCCGGCCGTTGGGCACTTCGTCGGTGGCCACCACGTGGTCGGCGACGTAACCGTTGGTCTCGGCCAGGGCTACCACCTTCTCCATCACCACCGCCGGATAACCGGAACAGGAACCGATCTTCAGGCCCATCCCGCGGAGTTCGGCGATCGCCTGCAGGGCGCCGGGGATCAGCGCCGAATGTTCGGCGATCTTTTCGATCTGCAGCGGCATGAAGCGCTCGTAGATGGCGGTGACATCGTCGTCGCTGGGCAGGCGGCCGAAGACGGCGCGGTAGCGCTCGGCGATCGCCGGGATGTCGCAGAGGGTGCGGATGTGGTCCCACTTGCCCATTCCCATCGGACCGCGCGCTTCCTCCAGGCTGACCTGGACGCCGAATTCGGCGAAAGCCTCGACGAAGATCTGGGTCGGCGCGAAGGAGCCGAAATCGACCACGGTTCCCGCCCAGTCGAGGATGGCGGCCTGGAGGGTGGCTGGCTGGTTGTAATTCATTGTCGTGAACCCTTTTCTGCTCGTTGTCGTTCAGTTCAGATCTCGAGGACTTCCAGTTCGCGCAGCGCCTCGCCGATGGCGGCGACCGCCTGCCGCATCTCCGCGGCGTCGACGTGGCCGATGCAGCCGACGCGGAAGGTTTCCACCTGGGTCAACTTGCCCGGATAGAGGATGAAGCCCTTCTCCCGCACGCGTTGGTAGAAGTCGGCGAAGCGGTAGCGCGGATCGCGCGGCGCGTGGAAGGTAACGATGATCGGCGCCTGGATTTCCGCCGGCAGGAAGCTGCGGAAACCGAGCCGGGCCATCTCGCCGAGCAGCGTTTCGCAATTGCTCGCGTAGCGCCGCTGACGCGCCGGCAGGCCGCCCTCCTCTTCGTACTGGCTGAGCGCTTCGTGCAGGGCGGCGACCACATGGGTCGGCGGGGTGAAGCGCCACTGCCCGGTCTTGCGCATATAGGCGTGCTGGTCCTGCAGGTCCATGGCCAGGGAGTGGCAGTTGCCGGCGCTGGCTTCCAGGGCGGCGCTGCGGGCGAAGACGAAGCCCATCCCGGGGACGCCCTCCAGGCACTTGCCGGAGGCGGCGATCAAGGCATCGAACGGAACTTTCCGGGCATCGATCCCGATCGCCCCGAAGGAGCTCATGGCATCGACGATCAGGCGCTTGCCGTGACGCTCGACGACCTTGGCGATGGCCTCGAGCGGATTGAGGATGCCGGTGCTGGTCTCGCAGTGGATCAGCGCCACATGGCTGATCGCCGGATCGGCGGCCAGCAGACGCTCGACGTCAGCGGCGGTGGTCGGCACGTTCTCTTCGGTCTCGAAGGTGCTGAAGGGCCGTTGCAGGACCTCGCAGATCTTCGCCAGGCGCTTGCCGTAGGCACCGTTGATCAACACCAGGACCTTGCCGTCGCGCGGCACCAGGGTGCCGATCGCCGCTTCCACGGCGAAGGTGCCGCTGCCCTGCAACGGTACGCAGGTGTGGCTGCCTTCGCCGCCTACGATCTTCAGCAGGCGCTGGCAGACGCTGGCGGTGAGTTCGTTGAAATCGCTGTCCCAGGAGCCCCAGTCGACCATCATCGCCCGACGGGTACGGTAGGAGGTGGTCAGCGGACCGGGGGTCAGCAGGATGGGTGCGCGTTCGGCAGTGCTCATGCTCATTTCCTCTGCGGGAATCGGCCAAAGAAACCGGATCGGGCTTCGCGGTCCGGGCGGTCGTTCCGCGCCGGCGTTCCAGGGAAGCCTGGAGACATAAGGTGAGCGCCGCGCTACTATCGTTCAAATTGTTTGTTCCGATGCCAGCCATAAGCCAGGCCGATACCATGAATCTCTTCCAGCTCCGCGCCTTCGACGCCGTCGCCCGCGAAGGCAGTTTCACCCGCGCCGCCGAGCGCCTGTGCATCAGCCAGCCGGCGGTGACCGGACACGTCAAGGCACTCGAGGAGCACTACCAGGTCACCCTGTTCCGGCGCACCGCCCGGCGCATCGAACTGACCGAGGAGGGCTCGCGCCTGGTGGCGATCACGCGCACCCTGTTCGCCCTGGAGGAAGAAGCCGAGGCCCTGCTCGACGCCAATCGACAATTGGTCTCCGGCCGCCTCGAAGTCGCCGCCGACGGCCCGCACCTGGTGATGCCGATGCTCGCCCGGCTGCGCGCGAGCTATCCGGGAATCACCGTCAACCTGCGCCTGGGCAACGCCCAGGAAACCCTCGCGGCGCTGCTCAGCGAACACGTCGACGTCGCCGTGCTGACCGAGGTCGAGGCGCGTCCCGGGCTGTTCCTGGAGGAGTTGGTGAATTCGCGTATCTGCGCCCTGTTGCCTCGCCAGCATCCCTGGTGCGAACGCAACGAAGGCGTACCGCTGGAAGAGCTCGACCAGCAGATCATGGTGCTGCGCGAACCCGGTTCGATCACCCGCCGCACCTTCGACCGCGCCTGTGCCGAGCAGGGCGTGCAGCCGCGGGTGCTGCTGGAGCTGGACAGCCGGGAAGCGGTGACCGAAGCGGTGGCCGCCGAACTGGGCGTCGGCGTGGTGTCTTCCCTGGAGGTCGGCAACGATCCGCGGGTTCGCGCGGTGCCGCTGGTCGGTCCCGAGCTGACCAACCGCCACCTGATCGGCTGCCTGGAGAAGCGCCGCGGCCTACGGGTGATCAGGGCATTCCTGGAACTGGCGGCGACCTGAGTCGCGCCTCAGCTCCAGTGACGCTCGCGGGTGCGGCGGTCTTCGCCGAAGCCGAACAGCGAGGCCAGCGAATACACGATCAGCTCGGCGATCCAGGCGACCAGCAAGGCGCAGCCCAGGCCCCAGGCGATCACCTCGGGCTTGAGCAGGACCTGGTAGCTGTAGCTGGCATAGGTTTCCATCAGCAACTCATGGTTCGGTGCGCGCAGCATGTGCCAGGCGCGGGCGTACCAGGGACCCTGCATGGCCTGCCACTCGGCGTCGAGCATGCGCGCGCGACGCATCAGGCGGTCGAGGTTCTCGCCGTCGCGCTGGAACACCGGATCGCTGTTGCTGCGGTAATGCCTGACCAGTTCCTCCAGGCTACCGTTGAAGAACTGCCCGGCGGTCTGCTGGAAGCCCTGGATGTTCTGCGCGGCCTCCAGGCGATGGGCGTCGACGCGCTTGGCGTAGTCGTCGATGAAACCGGGCACCTGCACCCCGAGCAGCAGGCCCAGGGTGAACAGCAGCAGTCTCAGGTAACTGCGGAACATGCGCTCTCCTCGTTCACGGCGGCGATTCAGACCCGCCCCTTGGCCAACACCTCGCCGCCCCACCAGAGGACCCACTCGCCGCTCTGCTGCAAGGTCCAGTTCTCGTTGTCGGTGAGCGGCTCGGTGGCGATCACCGTGACCACATCGTCCGGCGTGGTTTCCGCATGGAAGTCCACGGTCAGGTCGGCATCCTTCAACCGCGCCGGGCCGAATGGCGCACGGCGGGTAATGTAGGCGAGTTTGCTGGAGCAGAAGGTGAACAGCCAGTCGCCGTCGCTGATCAGGGCATTGAACACACCTTTCTTGCGATATTCGTCACAGGCCGAGATCAGCACCGGCAACAGCACCTCCACCGGCACCGGCTCGGGGAAAGCCCGGCGCACGCGGTTCAGCAGGTCGCAGAAGGCCGCCTCGCTGTCGGTCTCGCCGACCGGGCGGTAGAAACCGGGCTTGGGCTGGAAGTCGGCCAGTTGGCCATTGTGCGCGAAGGTCCAGTAGCGCCCACCGAGTTCGCGGATGAAGGGGTGGGTGTTGCTCAGCCCGACCTTGCCGACGTTGGCCTGGCGGATGTGCCCGATGACCGTCTCGCTCTTGATCGGGAAGCGCTGCACCAGCCGCGCCACCTCCGAATCGACGCTCGCCAGCGGGTCCTGGAACAGCCGCACGCCGCGTCCTTCGTAGAAGGCGATGCCCCAACCGTCGCGGTGCGGGCCGGTACCGCCGCCGCGCTGCATCAGTCCGGTGAAGCTGAAGACGATGTCCGTCGGGACGTTGGCGCTCATGCCCAATAGTTCACACATGGCTCAAACCTCCCTGAGCAAGGCTGTACGTAGTAGTTCTCGTTCCCGCTGCAGACGCGCCTGCAGGCTCGCGCGACCGACCGGCAGGAAACGGGTCAGGGCGCGCCAGAGCAGTCGCGGCAGGTCGCCGCGACGCCGGGGAATCAGGTGCAGATGCAGGTGCGCCACGTGCTGGTCGGCCGCCACGCCATCGTTGAGCAACAGGTTGATGCCTTCCACGCCGAAACCGGCCCGGCGCAATGCGCGACCGATACGCTCGGCGAGCGCCAGGAGGGCGTCGCGGGCGGCGGCGGAAAGATCGCTCAGGTGCGGGGCGTGCTCGCGGGCTACGATCAGCACGTGCGCCGGTCGCAGCGGAAAGATGTCCAGCAGGACGATGAAATGCTCGTCCTCGAAGAGTCTGTGCGCCGGCTCGCGGCCACCCGCTATGGCGCAGAACACGCAATCCATGGGAAATCCCGACATAGGCCTCGCCTCATGCTGAACGCCTGCCGGGCGTAGCGCAAGAATGGATTTCGTCGCGAAAGGCTACAGGCGCGGCTCGATGCGCATGCGCCGGTCGCCGTGCTCGTCGGTGCGGGTGTCGACGTCCGGCATCAACTCGGGCTGCATCATCTGCCGCAGGGTCGGCTCGTCCTCGGCGTCCTGCGACGGATGCCGACGATTCTTCCAGGCCCGCTCCAGCGGCCAGCGGATGGCGGCGATCAGCAGGTACAGGCCGAAACCGAGCAGCGCCACCAGGGCCAGGTCAGAGACCGCGCGCCAGGCGTTGTTGCCGACCTTGAACACGACATCCAGCGCGGTGATGGCGATGGCCGGGGCGTAGAGGTCGTTCTGCGGGTCCACCGGAGTCGGCGTGAACAGCAGGATGAAGACGATCAGCCGCAGGGGTTCGCGCAGCCAGCGCCACATCCAGCCGGTCATCAGCCAGAACACCAGCATCAGGCCGAGTCCGGCGATGGCGTAGGCGCCCCAGGCGATCAGATAGTCTTGTTCATTCATGCGGCGTGCGTGGCGATAGCGGTGATGGGGGGCTTATGATAGCCGCTTTTGCATGCCGACGCGCCTACCCACCGATGGCGGGCGCCGCGCCGCCAGTTTTATTCAGATTTCCCGGCCTCGCGCATGGCCGGATCGACGAGGATTCCCGATGCCCCATCCGCAGCCCCCCATCGCCCGCCGCGACGCCGGAAGCGACCCCTACGCCTGGCTGGAGGAGCGCGACGCCCCGGAGGTGCTCGACTACCTGAAGGCCGAGAACGCCTACCTGGATAGCGAACTGGCCGACCAGGCCGGGTTGCGCGAGACCCTGTTCGAGGAGATCAGGGGACGCATCCGCGAGACCGACCTGTCGTTGCCCAGTCCGTGGGGTCCGTGGCTGTACTACCAGCGCACCACCGCCGGCGACGAATACCCGCGCCACTACCGCTGCCCGCGTCCGGCGGACGGCAGCCTGGCGGTCGACGAAGGCGCCGAGCAACTGTTGCTCGATCCCAACCAGTTGGCCGACGGCGGCTTCCTCTCCCTCGGCGCCTTCAGCATCAGCCCCGACCAGAGCCTGCTGGCCTACAGCCTGGACACCAGCGGCGACGAGATCTACCGCCTGTTCGTCAAGGACCTCGCCAGCGGCGCGGTGCAGGCCCTGCCCTTCGACGACTGCGACGGCAGCCTGACCTGGGCCAACGACAACCGCACGCTGTTCTTCGGTGAACTGGATGACACCCACCGCCCGCACAAGCTCTATCGCCACCGCCTGGGCGAGGCCGGCGCCGAGCTGGTGTTCGAGGAAGGCGACGGGCGCTTCTTCCTGCACTGCTACCGCTCCAGCTCGGAACGCCAGCTGATCCTCCTGCTCAACAGCAAGACCACCAGCGAGGCCTGGGTGCTCGACGCCGACCAGCCGCAGGGAACGTTCCGTTGCCTGGCGCCGCGCGAGGAAGGCCACGAGTACTACCCCGACCACGGTCGCCTCGACGGCCGGGGCCTGTGGCTGATCCGCAGCAACCAGGCGGGGATCAACTTCGCCCTCTACCAGGCCGAGGAGTCGCGGCCGACTCGCGAGCACTGGCAACTGCGCGTGGCCCACGACCCGCAGCGGACCCTGGAAGATGTCAGCCTGAACGCCGAGGCGGTGATCCTCGGCCTGCGCGACGGCGGCCTGCCGGTGATCGAGGTGCAACCGCAGGGCCTGCCGGCCTACCGCGTGCAGTTGCCGGACGCCGCCTACAGCCTCTACGTGCAGGACAGCCTGGAATTCGACAGCCCCTGCGTGCGACTGCGCTACGAGGCCCTGAATCGTCCGGCGCAGGTACGCCAGCTGAACCTCGCCGATGGCACGCAGACCGTCCTCAAGCAGACCCCGGTGGAAGGCCCATTCGACGCCGACGCCTACGCCAGCCGGCGCATCTGGGCCAGCAGCGGCGACGGCACGCAGGTGCCGGTCAGCCTGGTGGCGCGCAAGGAAGTCCTCGACGGCATCGCCGCCGGGCGCCCCGCGCCGCTCTATCTCTATGGCTACGGCGCCTACGGGCATAGCCTCGATCCCTGGTTCTCCCACGCCCGCCTGAGCCTGCTCGAACGCGGCTTCGTCTTCGCCATCGCCCATGTCCGTGGCGGCGGCGAACTGGGCGAAGCCTGGTACCGGGCCGGCAAGCTGGAACACAAGCAGAACAGCTTCGACGACTTCATCGCCTGCGCCGAGCACCTGCTCGCCGAGGGCTACTGCCGTCCCGAGGGCCTCGCCATCAGCGGCGGCAGCGCCGGCGGGCTGTTGATCGGCGCGGTGCTCAACCAGCGCCCGCAACTGTTCGGCGCGGCCATCGCCGAGGTGCCGTTCGTCGACGTGCTGAACAGCATGCTCAATCCGGACCTGCCGCTGACCGTCACCGAATACGATGAGTGGGGCAACCCGCAGGAGCCCGAGGTGCATGCGCGGATCGCCGCCTACGCGCCCTACGAGAACGTCAGGGCCCAGGACTACCCGCACCTGCTGGTGGTCGCCGGCTACAACGACAGCCGCGTGCAGTACTGGGAAGCCGCCAAGTGGGTGGCGAAACTGCGGGCGACCAGGACCGACGCCAACCTGCTGCTGCTCAAGACCGACCTCGGCGCCGGCCACGGCGGCATGAGCGGCCGCTACCAGGGGCTGAAGGACGTGGCGCTGGAATACGCCTTCCTGCTCAAGGTCCTCGGCCTGGTATGACCACCGCGGGGGCCGGCGACGCCGGCCTTCCGCCACGAAAAAGGGAACCTTCGTGAAACGACGCTTCTGGCCCGCCATGGGCCTGCTCGCCGCGATCATGCTGGCCGTCTACCTGGCGAATCCGTTCGGCACCGCCAGTCTCGACCCGCGCGCACGGCTCCTCGGCGTGGCGCTGTACAAGATCCCTTCGCGCTCGATGGAACCGACCTTGCAACAGGGCGACTTCATCCTCGCCAACGCCGCGCGCTACGCCTTCGCCGACCCGCAGGTCGGCGACCTGGTGGTGTTCCGCTTCCCGCCGCAGCGCAGCATCGCCTATGTGAAGCGCATCGCCGGGATACCCGGCGATCGCGTGCGGATCGATGGCGGCCGGCTCTACGTCAATGAGCGCCCGGTGACGGAGCCCTACCTGGCGCAACAGGCGCTGCGCCAGCCGGACTCCCTGCGCATGGCCGAGCGGACCGTCCCCGCCGGCCAATACTTCATGCTCGGCGACAACCGCGACAACTCCAACGACAGCCGCTACTGGGGCTACGTACCGCGCGCCGACCTGGTCGGCCGGGTGTTCGCCGTCTGGTATGCCGAGGACACCCGGCGCATCGGTTCGGTGCGCTGACGCCCCTTAGAAGAACTGGGTGACGCTGATCTTGGCGTTGCGTCCCTGGCTGTAGACCAGGTCGCCGCCCAGCGGCTGGCGATAGGAGCGGTTGAACAGGTTGTCCACGGTGAAGTCGATGCGGGTGTCCTTCAGGCCCAGCTTGGCCGGGACCCACTCGGCGAACAGCCGATGAGTGTCGTAGCTGTCGTTGGCCGCGTGATCCCAGTAGATATCGCCGGAACCGGTACCCATCCCGCCGCTGTAGCGATCGCTGGGCAGGCGGTCGGTCTTGCGCACGAACTCGCCCTGCCAGCCGAGCTTGGCATCCCATTCCGGAACCTTCAGGCCGAGCATGGCCACCCACTTCGGCGGCGGGATGTCGCGCGCCCACACGTTCGGTCCCCAGGGATTGCTGTAGGCCCCATCGTGCTTGCCGGTCATCCACGAGTAGGACAGGCTGCCGAACAGCCGCTGGCTGTCGTAGAAGCTCTCGATCTCGAAGCCCTTGATGGTCAGGCCCGGCAGGTTGCGGTAGTTGCTCAGCGGCAGCATGTCGCCGCAGCTACCACCGATACTGCCGTTGTCGATCGACTGCTGGCGGCAGCCGACGCTGCGGGTGCGGAATATCTCGTCCTTGATGCGGTTCTGGAACAACGTGGTGCGGATCTGCAGGCTGTCGCCGGCGACCAGCAGGTCCGGCAGGTTGATCACGCTGCCGCCACGGATCGCATGGATGCGCTCGGCGTCCAGGTCGCGGCTGCTGCCACCGATGGTCGAACTGTTCTGCACTTCGTACTGCTCGTCGATCACCGGCGCTCGCCAGGTCTCGGTGTAGTCGGCGAAGAACGCCAGGTTCGGCGTCGCGGTCCAGAACACCGACAGCCGCGGCGACCAGCCGGAGTAGGTCTGGGCGCGATAGTCATGGCCGAGCTTGGGATTGTCGTAGATCGGCGCCAGGTTGGCCTGGCCGTCGTTGCGCACGCTGTCGAAGCGCATCGATGGGGTGACGGTCAGGCTGCCGTAGGTGATCGCGTCCTGGATGTAGAAGCTCTGCGTGTCCTGCTTGCCGGCCGGCATGAATGCCGGTTGCAGCCAGCCGTAATTGTAGCGCGGGGTCTCGTAGGTCTTGCCCGGCATGTGCATGAGGATGTCGCGCTTGTGCTTGTGCAGCGCCGCGCCCAGGGTCAGCTCGTGCTGTAGCGCTCCGGTATCGAAACGGCTGGTGTTGCGCAGTTCCAGGACCTTGTCCTGGTACTCGGTACGCATCCGCTTGCCACCGGTGGCGAGCTGGTAGAAGGCGGTGTCCTCGCGACGGTCGAGTTGCTCGGTGCGGGCGTCGGAATAGCTCAGTTGCAGGTCGATCCAGGGGTTGTCCAGCGGATGGTAGTTGTACTTGCCGGTCCACGTGGTGTCGGTGGTATCGCGGTGGGCCAGCAGGCGGGTCAGGCCCAGCTCGTAGCCGTAGCGGTCGATGGTCCACTGGCTCGGCGGGGTCGGGTAGCTGCTGGCGGAGAACGGCGTCCAGCGCGAGCTTTTCGAGCGCAGGTAGGTGAAACCCAGGTCGTGCTCCTCGGTGGGGTGCAGGTTGAGCTTGAACAGGCCGGTCTTCTCGTCCTGGGCGCTGTTGGGCAGGCGCTTGGGGTTGATCGGGTAGTCGGTGGGCGACAGCGGCAGGTTGTCGGCCAGCTTCATGTCGCGGCCGTCGCGACCGTTGAGATAGAGCAGGGCATCGACGCGGCGGTCTTCGCTGCGCCCGAACACAGCGCCGGAGTAGATCTTCTGCTGGTCGTTGGAGTGATAGCCGTACTTGAGCATGGCGCCGACGTCGCGGCCTTCGCGCAGCAGGTCCGGCGCGTCCTTGGTCTCCATGTGCACGGTGCCGCCGAAGCCGCCATTGCCGGTGAACACCGAGTGCGGTCCCTTCTCCACCTCGATGCGCTTGATCATTTCCGGTTCGATGAACACGGTGCCCTGCTGGTAGCGCTCGAAGCCGCTCTTCTGCGCGCCGTCCAGGGTATAGGGCACGTCCTCGGCGTCGCCCAGGCCCCAGATGTTGGTGGTCTGTCCGCCCGGCTTGGGCGAGCCGCCCATGGTCACTCCGGGCAGGGTCTGCAGCAGGCTGGGGATGTTGTCCGCCTGCTGGCGTTCGATATCCCGCCGGGTCAGGGTCGAACGGCCGACGTTGCTGGCGTCCACTTCGCGACCGTTGCCGACGATGGTCTGCGCGTCCAGTTGCAGCGCGTTGTCGCTGTAGGCGTCGACCTGGCGCCGGCGCACCACGTAGCCGCCGCCCGCCTCCACCAGCTCCAGCTCGGAACCGACCAGCAACCGCTCCAGCGCCTCGCGCACCCCGTAGCTGCCGCTCAGCGCCGGAGCGCGCAGGCCCCGCAGGAGCGACTCGTCGAACAGCACCTGGACCTGCGCCTGCTGCGCCAGGCGCGACAGCGAGGCGGCCAGCGGCTGCGCCGGCAGGTCGAAGCGTCGTTCGGCAGCGCTGGCGCCGGCGGCCCACAACGCGGCGCCGAGCACGGCGGCGGAACACAGCGGGCGCCAGGCGGCGCGGGTGAAAGGCAAGGTCATGCTGGAACTCTCCCCAAGTGACTGCTGGATGTCGCCGGCAGCGGCGACGGACAGCAGAGAAGACGCAGCAGGGAGAAAAACCCACATATACGAATGAAAAATATTTTCATTAACACTGACGACGCGCCTCAGCGCGCCAGGATCAGCACCTCGCCACCAGCCTGCGGCTGCACCCGCACCGGCAATAGCGCCGGCAGGGCGAGGAGAAAATCGTCGGGACGGGCGATCCGCACCGTACCGGAGACCCGCTTGCCGGCAAGCCGGGGATCTCCCAGGCGGATCGGCGCGGCGCGATAGCGCGACAGTTCCTCCACCAGTTCGCCCAGCGGCTTGTCGCGGAACACCAGTTGCCCATCGCGCCAACTGGCGACCTGCTCCGGCGCCACATGGCCGAGTTCCAGGCGCTGCTCGGCGAGGTCCAGGCGCGCGCTGTCGCCAGCCAGCAGCACATGTTCGGCATCCTTCTCCAGGGACGGCTGCAACGCCACGCGCCCCTGTTTCACCGCCACGGCGAGGGCCTGCGCGTTGCGCCGGACGCTGAACTGGGTACCGAGTACGGTGACCCGGCTGTCGCCGCTGCCGACCCGGAAAGGCCGGGCCGGATCGTGGCTGACCACGAAGAACACCTCGCCTTTCTTCAACAGCACGTCGCGGGTGCGCTCGGCGTAACGCACCTGCACCTGGGTATCGACGTCGAGGAACAGCTTCGATCCGTCCGCCAGGACCACCTCGCGCTGCTCGCCAGGTGCCGTGCCGTAGGCGAGGTTCGGTCCGAGCGACTGGTAGCGCCAGAACAGGGTGGCGACGAGCAGCGCGCAGAACACGAAGAACGCCGCCGCCAGCGCCCGGGGCAGGCGCCAGGCCGGCACCGGCTCGGGAATATCGTCCAGCGCCGGGCGCGGCAGGCCGTCGAATTCGCGCCAGAGCCGCTCCATGCCCTCGAGCGCTTCGCGATGGCGCGGATCGGCGCGTAGCCAATCCTCCAGCTCGGCCCGGCAGGCAGCGCTGAAATGCCCGGAACGACGCCGGCTGAACCAGTAGGCGGCGCGGTGATCGATGTCCTCTTCGGTTTCGTCTGCGAACAGCGGTTCCAGTCGTTCCAGCGGCTTCATCCTTCGCCTCCCTGGCCAAGCCGCCGCTTGCAGTGCAGCAAGGCGCTGGCGATGTGCTTTTCCACCATGCTCAGGGAGATTCCCATGCGCTCGGCCACTTCGACCTGGGACAGGCCGTCGAACTTGTGCAGGACGAACGCTTCGCGCCGCCGCGGCGGCAGCTCGGCCAGCGCGGCCGCCAGGTGGCTGAGACGCTGCTGCTGTTCGAAACGCTCGCCCGGCCCGGCCGCCTCGCCTTCCAGCGCGGCGGGTTCGTCGTTCGCCGCCGGCCGGTCGAGATCCTGGCCGCGGCTCTGCTGCCGGCGCCAATGGTCGCGCAACAGGTTGCGGGCGATCTGGAAAAGAAATGCGCGCGGCTGCTCGACCGATTGCCGGCCAGGCCATTTCAGCCACTGGGCGAAAGTATCCTGGGCGAGGTCGGCGGCGTCCGCCGAACTGCCCAGGTGCTTGCGCAGGAAGCGCAGCAACTCGCCATGGAACGCCTGATAGGCATGCGAGACGGAACCACGGAAGCGCTCATCCATCCGTGCATCCTCCGGCGGCGCCCCCCGCGCCGTTGACCCGCTGCAACACCTCGCCTCCCCGCTTCCGTCGGATACGGAAGTCCCTTGCAAATATGCGAATGATAATACATATCATTTCACAAGGTAAGGAAGTGCGACGGACGCGAGCTCAGCCGGCGCGGAAGATCAGGTAGTCCTCCCAGTCGTCCTCGGCCACCTGGGTCTCGCTGAGCATGCGCCCGGACTGGGAAATGCGTTCCTTGTGGACCCGCTCCGGGTCGCCGCAGACCAGGTGGTGCCAGAGCGGCAGGTCCTTGCCTTCGGCAACCTGGCGATAGCCGCAGGTCGGCGGCAACCACTGGAACTCGTCGGCCTGCGCCGGGGTGAGCTGGATACAGTCGGGGACGAAACGGATGCGCTCGGCGTAGTTGGTGCAGCGGCAGCTTTGCAGGTCGAGCAGCTTGCAGGCGATACGCGTGTAGTAGACGCTGCCGTCGTCCTCGTCCTCGAGCTTCTGCAGGCAGCACAGGCCGCAACCGTCGCACAGCGACTCCCACTCGTCCTGGTCGAGTTGGGCGAGGGTCTTGCGTTTCCAGAAGGGTTCGACTTTGGCGGCCATGGCATCAGGGGCTGGTGAAAAGGCGCGATAGTCTAGTCCCCCGCCCCCTCCAGGCCAAGCACCGGCCGGCACATGGCTACTTCAGGTAGGAACGCAGCGCGGTCACCACCAGTTCCAGGTCTTCGCGACGCTGCTCCGCGCTCGCCTGCTCGGCGCCGAGGTGTTCGCGGATGTGCCCCTCCAGCACTTCGTTCATCAGGCCGTTCACCGCACCGCGGATCGCCGCGATCTGTTGCAGCACCGCCGCGCATTCGCTGCCCTCTTCCAGCGCCTGCTCCAGCGCCCGGGTCTGCCCGGCGATGCGGCGCACCCGCGCCAGAAGCTTCTTCTTCCCATGGATGGTATGGGCCACCGCTCTCTCCTCAAGGTAATATACTGGGGTATAGTATATTTTCGACGTCTCGACAGGACAGTAGCAAATGCCCGGCACCCCGACTACCCAGCCCCTGCGCCATTCCCATCGGTTCGACCAGGGCAACCCGCTGGCCGAGCGCAACACGCGCTGGGCGGTATTGCTCACCGCCTGCATGATGGTCGCGGAAATCGCCGGCGGCTGGCTGTTCAACTCCATGGCCCTGCTCGCCGACGGCTGGCACATGAGCTCCCATGCCCTGGCCCTGGGTCTTGCGGTACTCGCCTACGGCGCCGCGCGGCGCTATGCCAACGACCCGCGCTTCAGCTTCGGTACGTGGAAGATCGAGGTGCTCGGCAGCTACACCAGCGCCCTGCTGCTTCTGCTGGTGGCCGGGCTGATGCTCTACCAATCGGTCGAACGCCTGCTCGACCCCAGCCCGATCCACTACCAGCAGGCGATGCTGGTCGCCGCGCTCGGCCTGCTGGTCAATCTCGCCTGCGCCTGGCTGCTGCGCGACGGCCATGCCCACCACGGGCACGGCCACTCGCACCACCACCACCACCACGACCATCATGCCCACCGGCACGATCTGAATCTGCGCGCCGCCTACCTGCACGTGCTGGCGGATGCCGCCACCTCGCTGCTGGCGATCGTCGCGCTGGCCGGCGGCCTGCTGTGGAACGCGGCCTGGCTGGACCCGCTGATGGGTATCGTCGGCGCGGTACTGGTCAGTGTCTGGGCATGCGGCCTGATCCGGCAGAGCAGCCGGGTATTGCTGGATGCGCAGATGGACGCGCCGGTGGCTGCGGAAATCCGCGCGGCGATCGCCAGCAGCCCGCTGCCGGCGGAACTGCTCGACCTGCACCTGTGGCAGGTCGGCCAGGGCAAGTACGCCTGCCTGCTGAGTCTGCTGACCACCGAGGAAGGCAGCGCCGACTATTTCAAGCGCCGCCTGGCCGAGCATGAGGAACTGGTGCACATCACCGTCGAGGTGAACCCGCTGCTCCCGCTCGCCGCCTGAGGGAACGCGGCTCAGTAGCCGCGAGCGAAGTCCACCTCGCCGCGCATGGCGGTACCCGCCCAGAAGCGCGCGAGGTTGTCGCGGAACAGTTCGACCATCGCCCCCGGCAGGGTCGGCGCGGCGGTGTGCCCGGTCAGCAAGAGGCGCGGGGTATGCCAGAACAGGTGGTTGGCCGGCAGCGGCTCTTCGCGGCAGACGTCGATCACCGCGCCGGCCAGTTGGTTGTTCTCCAGTGCCGCCACCAGGTCGGCGTCCACCACCGCGACACCACGCCCGGCATTGATGAACAGCGCCGTGGGCTTGAGCCGGGCGAACAGCGCACGGTCGTAGATGTCGTGGGTATCGGGGGTGTCGGGCAGCAGGTTGATCAGGTAGTCGGCCGTCTCCACCAGGCGACCGAGGTCGTCGAGCGACCCCATGCGGTTGAACGGCACCAGCGAACGCGGATTCTTCGCCACCCCGGTCAGGTCCATGCCGAAGCCGGACAGGGTATGCGCCACCGCCTGGCCGATCTCCCCGGTGCCCACGATCACCACCTGCCGGCCACGCAACCCGCCAGGCGTGCGGCTATCCCATTGCGAACCGACCTGGCTGGCCAGGCGACCGAGGAACTGGCGCTCGTGGGCGAGCATGTAGGTCAGCAGGTATTCGCTCATCACCTGGCCGAAGATGCCTACCGCGCGTGTCAGGCTGTAGTCCTTCGGCAGGTCGGCGGCCAGCAGCGGCGTGATGCCCGCCCAGGTCGACTGCACCCAGACCGGATGCACGCCCTGGCGCAGCATCTGCGCCACCAGGTCGGGCTGGCCGAGCCAGATCGAGCACTCGCTGGCGGCGTCGATGAGCTGCAGGGGATCGTCCCCCGCCACCACCTTCAGGCTGGGGTCGGCCGCCATCAGCAGCGCGGCATAGAGAGCGTGGTCACGTTCGAGAATCAGCAAGCGCATGGGTCACACTGCCAAGCCGGACAAGGGCTGGCGATCAGGCCGGAGAATATTGTTCTTTCATGCATCACGGCTCCTGGAGGGAAGCCCTCGAGAGCAGCAGGTTTGGCGCTGGTAGACCACGGTCGCTGCCAGGGGTTCCGCTATCGTGCGACATCTTGCGGACATCATGCACCGAAGGCGCAGCCTTGCACAGAGCGGGTTTCACGTCGTGAAAGTGGCGCCGGGAAGCCGGCGCCAGCGGGGTACGGCTCGCGTCAGAGCGGGTCGTTCATGCGCAGCAACTCTTCCGGGAGATGCTCGATGTACTCTTCTTCGCCCGGCGGCATCTGCAAGTGGAAGCCCTGCTTCTCGATGTTCTCCAGGACCTTGGCGACATCCTCGCGGGCCAGTTGGCGCTCGGGGGTGAGCAGCAGGTCGAAGACATGTTGCGGCGCGCCGAACGGCACCAGCAGGGCCTCGGGTACGCGGCTCAACGCCTCGCGCTTGTCGACGTAGAGGTACATCTCGTTCTTGCGCGGGCTCTTGTAGACGGAACAGATTCGTTTCATGCGCTCTCCAGGGCGTCCAGCAGGGCCTGGCCCATGCGTTCGCGGCGCCAGCCGCGGAGGGAATCGGGCAGTTCGTAGGGACCGTCGGGATAGCCGCTCTTGAGCAGTGCCTCGAGGATCTTCTTGCGCAGCATCAGCTCAGGCGCCATGCCCAGGGTCTCCGCTTCGCGCTGGCCGATGGCGCGCAGGCTCTTGAGCAGCGGGGTGACCTCCGGCGGCAGCGGCTCGGGCAGCGCCTCGGGCCATTCGCTCTGCGGCAGGCGCGAAGCCTGGGCGATCAGTTCGATGAGGAAGTCGCCGTCCTGGCGCACGGTGCGCGGATGCATGTCTTCGATCGCCGCCAGGTCGGTCTTGTTCTTCGGCAGCAGGCGCGCCAGCGGCCACAGGGTACGTTCGCGCAGCACGTGGTTGCGCGGCCGGTTGCGCAGGCGTGCCTGCTCCTCGCGCCAGGCGCAGAGTTCGCGGAGCACCGCCAGTTGCTGCGGACGCAGCCGCCAACCCAGCTTGACCTCGCGGTAGGCCTCGCGCGGATCACTCTCGCGGCAGAGGTTGGCGACCAGTTCGGCGCCGTCCTCCAGCAGCCAGGCGCGTTTCTCCTCGCTCAGCCGCGCATCCAGGGCCAGGTAGACCTGGGCGAGGTGCTGGACGTCGTCGGCGGCGTAGCGCATCTGCATCTCGGTGAGCGGCCGTTGCAACCAGTCGGAACGGGTCTCGTCCTTGGGCAGGTCGATGTCCAGCACCTCCTTCACCAGCTTCGAGTAGCCCATCGAATGGGCCATGCCGAGATAGGCGGCGGCCAACTGCGTATCGAACAGCGGCACCGGCAGGCTGCCGGTGAGGCGCAGGAACACCTCGAGGTCTTCGCTGCAGGCATGCAGCACCTTCACCACCCGCTCGTCTTCGAGCAGCTCGGCGAAGGGGCTCCAGTCCTGGATCAGCAGCGGATCGATCAGCCACTCCTGCCGGCCATCGCCCACCTGCACCAGACCGGCCGCGGGATAGAAGGTATCGACGCGCATGAACTCGGTATCGAGCGCGAGGTACGGCTGTGTGCGCCATTCCCGGCATTGCTGCGCCAGGCTGGCATCATCGCGGATCCACTGGATTTCGGGCGCGGTCACGAACATCTCCTTGGTCAAGTGCGGCGCATTATATAGAGCCTGGCGCCATGCGAGCATTCCGCTCGGCACCGCGCTTGCCGATGAGCGTAGCGAATGTCCATACTCCGCCCTTTGTCCGACAATCCGAACAAGGGAACTGCATGAAGAAGCTCAGCGGAATAATCGTCCTCCTGCTGGCTGGCGCGGCTCTTTACCTGGCCCTGAAGACCAGCCCGATCGACCCGCTCGCCTGGGATGCTCCGGCCGCTCCGCAGATGACCGGGGTCCTCGAACCCAACGACACCCTGATGAAGGCCGAGCTGCTTGGCCAGGGCCAGTTGCACGGCCCCGAGGACACCGCCGTGGACAGCCAGGGCCGCGTCTATGCCGGTCTCGCCGACGGCCGCGTGGTACGCCTGGACGCCAGCGGCAAGGTCGAGACCTTCGTCGACACCGGCGGCCGCCCGCTGGGCATGGACTTCGATGCCGCCGGCAACCTGATCCTCGCCGACGCCTGGAAAGGCCTGCTGCGCATCGATCCGCAGGGCAAGGTGGAAACCCTCGCCACCGAGGCCGACGGTGTCCCCTTCGCCTTCACCGACGACCTCGACATCGCCAGCGACGGCCGCATCTACTTCAGCGACGCTTCCAGCAAGTTCCACCAGCCCGACTACATCCTCGACCTGCTCGAGGCCCGACCGCACGGCCGCCTGCTGCGCTACGACCCGTCCACCGGCAAGACCGAGGTGCTGCTCAAGGACCTGTACTTCGCCAATGGCGTGGCACTCTCGGCAAACGAGGACTTCGTACTGGTCAACGAGACCTACCGCTATCGCATCACCCGCTACTGGCTGAAAGGCGAGAAGGCTGGCCAGCACGAGGTGTTCATCGACAACCTGCCGGGCTTGCCGGACAACCTCCAGGGCGACCGCAAGGGTACCTTCTGGGTGGCCCTGCCGACCCCGCGCAAGGCCGACGCCGACTTCCTCCACCGGCATCCCTGGCTGAAGGCGCAGCTGGCCAAGCTGCCGCGCATGTTCCTGCCCAAGCCGACCGCCTACGGGCTGGTCATCGCCATCGACGAACAGGGCAGGATCGTCCGCAGCCTGCACGACACCAGCGGCCACCACCTGCGCATGATCACCTCGGCGAAGCCGGTGGGCGACCAGCTCTACTTCGGCAGCCTGGAAAACGACCGGATCGGTCGCCTGGCGATCCCCTGAAAAAGCCGAGCGTCTAGTCCTGAAGTAGGTTTACACCTTGCTCCATCTAGTTCTCCGGAAAATCGGCATGGGAGGTGTAAACCTTATTCAGGACGGGACAGCGGAAACGAAAAAGCCCCGCATCGCGGGGCTTTTCAATGCTTCGGATCAGGCCGCCGAATCGCTGTCGGCCTTGGCCCGGCGTGGCTTCTTCTTGCCGCCGAGGAGGTGCGAGAACACCGCGTGCAAGTCGCCGGAAGCGTTGTCGCTCTCCAGGTTGAGCTTGCTGTCGATGTGCTCCATGTGGTGCATCATCAGGGTCACCGCGCGCTCCTTGTCGCCCTTCTCGATGGCGTCGAGGATCTCGTTGTGCTCGTCGAACGAGCAGTGCGAGCGACCGCCGCTTTCGTACTGGGCGATGATCAGCGAGGTCTGCGACACCAGGCTGCGCTGGAAACTCACCAGAGGAGCGTTGCGCGCCATCTCGGCGAGCTTCAGGTGGAACTCGCCGGACAGGCGGATGCCGGCGCCCCGGTCGCCACGGGCGAAGCTGGATTGTTCCTGCACCACCATCTCGCGCAACTCGGCCAGACGCTCGGCGGTGGCGTTGTCGGTGGCCAGTTCGGTGATGGCGCGCTCGACTGTGCGGCGGGCGAAAAGGATCTGCCGGGCCTCGTCGATGCTCGGGCTGGCGACCACCGCGCCGCGGTTCGGCCGTAACAGCACCACCTGCTCGTGGGCCAGGCGCGAGAGGGCGCGGCGAATGATGGTGCGGCTGACACCGAATATCTCGCCGAGCGCCTCCTCGCTCAGCTTGGTGCCGGGGGCCAGGCGTTGTTCGAGGATGGCGTCGAAGATGTGGGCGTAGACGATCTCGTCCTGGGTACCGCTGCGGGCAGCCTTGCCGGTGCGCGGTGGCTTCCTGATGTGTTGCAACTGATCGGTCATCGGTCTCGAACCTTGTGCGTCCGGCTTGTGGCCTGGGCTGATCCTCGCTCACGGGCGTGGGTGAGGCACGCCGGCGGCTGATAGCGAAATAGTGTACACAAGCAGCGGCATCCGACGCACCACCCCTTTCCGCCCCTCGTTCCGAGCGCGCGGCACCGCCCGGAAGGGGGCGTGACGGAAAGCTGATAAAAATGTGGCGAAACACCCTCAAACATTCTTTGACCTTTTTGTATACAAAGGCATAATCGCTCGCACGAGTTCTTGACCCAGAGGTCAGAAAATCGTGCCCTCACATCACCTTCGAGCCGCGTCAGGGACCTGGTAACCAACCGGCCCGCAGGACCTAACAACAAGAGCGATGAGGAGTACCTGCTGTGGAAAGCACCAAACAAGAAGAACAAGGGATCTACGCTGCGACACCGCCCGCCACCGGCCTGCTCGAACGCCTGTTCAAGCTCCGCCAGCATGGTACGACGGTCAGGACCGAGCTGGCGGCCGGGCTGACCACCTTCATCACCATGGCCTACATCATCTTCGTCAATCCCAACATCATGGCCGACGCCGGCATCGACCACGGCGCGGCGTTCGTCGCCACGTGCCTGGCGGCCGCCCTCGGCTGCTTCCTGATGGGCCTGTACGCCAACTGGCCGGTGGGCCTGGCGCCGGGAATGGGGCTGAACGCCTTCTTCACCTACACCGTGGTCGGCACCATGGGCTACAGCTGGCAGATCGCCCTGGGCGCGGTGTTCATCTCCGGGGTGATGTTCATGCTGCTGACCTTCTCCCGGGTCCGCGAATGGCTGCTCAACAGCATCCCCCGCAGCCTCAGGTTCGCCATGGGTGCGGGAGTCGGCCTGTTCCTCGGCCTGATCGGCCTGAAGACCGCCGGCATCGTGGTGGCCAGCCCGGCGACCCTGATCAAGCTCGGCCACCTCACCTCGCCCGGCCCGCTGCTGGCGGCACTGTGCTTCCTGATGATCGCCGTGCTCGAGTACCGCCGGGTGTTCGGCGGCATCCTCATCAGCATCCTCAGCGTCACCCTGGTCGGCTGGGCCCTCGGCCTGGTGCAGTACGGCGGGGTGTTCTCGGCGCCGCCGAGCCTGGCGCCGACCTTCCTGGCGATGGACATCGCCGGCGCGTTCAACGTCACCATGATCAGCGTGATCCTGGCCTTCCTCTTCGTGCACATGTTCGATACCGCCGGCACTCTCATGGGCGTCGCCCAGCGCGCGCACCTGGTGAAGGAGGACGGGCGCATCGAGAACCTGTCGAAGGCGATGAAGGCCGACAGCGCCTCCAGCGTGTTCGGCGGCATGCTCGGTGTCCCGCCGGTGACCAGTTACGTGGAGAGCGCCGCGGGCGTGGCCGCCGGCGGACGTACCGGGCTCACCGCGGTGGTGGTCGGCGTGCTGTTCGTCGCCGCGATGTTCTTCGCCCCGCTGGCCGGGATGATCCCCGCCTTCGCCACCGCCGGCGCGCTGATCTACGTGGCCATGCTGATGATGGGCGGAATGGCGCACATCGACTGGGACGAGCACACCGAGACCATCCCGGCGATCGTCACGGTGATCATGATGCCGCTGACCTTCTCGGTGGCCGACGGTATCGCCCTGGGCTTCATCACCTACGTCGCGATGAAGGTCCTCACCGGCAAGCACCGCGAAGTCTCGGCCAGCCTCTATGCCTTGTTCGTGATCTTCGTCGCCAAGTTCATCTTCCTCTGACCCGCCCGGATGGCGGATGGCCGCACGCGGCTATCCGCCTCGAACCTGTCGTTGCCCCGCAGGGCTCGCGACGCGCAGCTTCATCCCCCGCCCATTCGTACCCTGCGCCGCATTTCCCTTCCTGCCCACGAGTGGCGGATAACCGGCAACCCTCGGCGCACTCCCCGCGAACGAAAAAAAGCCCGCTCGATGGCGGGCCAGGGAAAAGGACTCGGAGAGTCAGTGTTTCGTGGCACGCACCTAGCTGCCGCGATAGGTCGAATAGCTGTAGGGCGAGATCAGCAGCGGCACGTGGTAGTGATCGTCGGCGGAGGCGATGCCGAAACGCAGCACCACCTGGTCGAGGAATGCCGGCTCCGGCAATTGCACGCCGCGGGCGCGATAGTAGTCGCCGGCGTTGAACACCAGTTGATAGACCCCGGGACGGAAGTCCTCGCCTTGCAGCACCGGCTGGTCGCAGCGGCCGTCGTAGTTGGTCAGGGTGGTGGCGATCAGTTCCAGTTGCTGGCCTTCTACCCGGTACAGCTCGATCTTGATGCCATGGCCGGGGCAGCCGTGTGCGGAATCCAGTACATGCGTGGTCAAACGTCCCATGGGTTGCGGGCGCCCGCTGGCGGACACCACTCCTCCTCTTGCCTTCGTTCGATGGGGATCGCTCCGGGACCTGCCCGGCGCCGCTCGCTTGCAGCCCGCCAGGGAGCCGCTTGCGAAGCAATATAAGTTATCTTTCGATGAATTGTATACAAAAAACACCGCCACAACCGAAAATGCGGCAGCCGCCCCGAAATCGGGCATTCCTTCCACAAGCCCCACCCCGCAGGGCCTCATTCTTCGCTAACTGACCAGTCGGGCAGGTTTTTTGCTGGATGAATGGCAGGGATCGGCAAACAGGATTGTATTTACAGACCGCAGGCAAACTTGTATACAATAAATCCATCACGGCATCCCCGGCCCGTCCGGCCCGCCGCCCCATCCACAATAAGGAACACTGCTGTGAGCGCTGACTACCCACGCGACCTGATCGGATACGGCAACAACCCTCCCCACCCTCACTGGCCCGGCGATGCGCGCATCGCCCTGTCCTTCGTGCTCAATTACGAAGAAGGTGGCGAGCGCTGCGTCCTGCATGGCGACAAGGAGTCCGAGGCGTTCCTTTCCGAAATGGTGGCTGCCCAGCCCTTGCAGGGCGTGCGCCACATGAGCATGGAATCGCTCTACGAATACGGCAGCCGCGCCGGGGTCTGGCGCCTGCTCAAGCTGTTCAAGCGACGCAACGTGCCGCTCACCGTGTTCGCCGTGGCCATGGCGGCGCAGCGCAACCCTGAGGTGATCAGGGCGATGGTCGCCGACGGCCACGAAATCTGCAGCCACGGCTACCGCTGGATCGACTACCAGTACATGGACGAGGCCCAGGAGCGCGAGCACATGCTCGAAGCCATCCGCATCCTCACCGAACTCACCGGCCAGCGCCCGGTGGGCTGGTACACCGGACGCACCGGCCCGAACACCCGGCGCCTGGTGATGGAGGAAGGCGGCTTCCTCTATGACTCCGACACCTACGACGACGACCTGCCCTACTGGGACCCGGCCAGCACCGCGGAGAAACCGCACCTGGTGATTCCCTATACCCTGGACACCAACGACATGCGCTTCACCCAGGTGCAGGGCTTCAACAATGGCGAGCAGTTCTTCCAGTACCTGAAGGACGCCTTCGACGTGCTCTACGAAGAAGGCGCGACGGCGCCGAAGATGCTCTCCATCGGCCTGCATTGTCGGTTGATCGGTCGCCCGGCGCGGATGGCCGCCCTGGAGCGCTTCATCCAGTACGCGCAGAGCCACGACAAGGTCTGGTTCGCCCGCCGCGAAGACATCGCCCGCCATTGGCACCGTGAGCATCCTTTCCAGGAGACCGAGGCATGAGCCGTTTCCAGACCCTGACCCCCGCCTCGCTGTCCCGCGAGGCCTTCGTCGAAGCCTTCGCCGACATCTACGAACACTCCCCCTGGGTCGCCGAGAAGGCCTATGACCTGGGCATCGACGACAGCCTCAACGATATCGAGGGCCTGCACCAGCGCATGGCCGACATTCTCCTGTCGGCAAGCCGCGAGGCCCAGCTGGCGCTGATCAACGCCCACCCGGACCTCGCCGGCAAAGCAGCGATCCGTGGCGAACTGACCGCCTCCAGCACCTCCGAGCAGGCCGGCGCCGGGATTCACGAATGCAGCGCCGAGGAGTTCGCCCGCTTCACCGAACTCAACGACGCCTACAAGGCCAGGTTCGGCTTCCCCTTCATCAAGGCGGTGAAGGGCAGCAACCGCCATCAGATCCTGGCGGCCTTCGAGGAACGCATCCAGCACTCCGCCGACGAGGAGTTCGCTACCGCGCTGGCCGAGATCAACAAGATCGCCCTGTTCCGCCTGCAGCAGCTCTGAGGCCTGCGGAGACGAGCATGAACGCCGAACACGCGCCCTTCCGCCACTACCTCGACCTCGCCGACGCGCGCCTGGGCAGCCAGGTGGTCGCCGTCAGCGACGAATGGTTCGCCCCCGCCAGCCGCATGCTGCAGGCCGGCGAACCGGTGTGGAAGGAAGGCGTGTTCGACGACAGCGGCAAGTGGATGGACGGCTGGGAAACCCGCCGCAAGCGCTTCGAGGGCCATGACCAGGCGGTGATCCGCCTGGGTGTGCCGGGCGTGCTGAAGGGCGTCGACATCGACACCCGCTTCTTCACCGGCAACCATCCGCCGGCGGCTTCCCTGGATGGCTGCTTCTGCGCCGAAGGCGACCCGGACGACAGCACGTCCTGGAGCGAAGTGCTGCCGGCGGTGGGGCTGCAGGGCGATAGCCATCACTACCACCCGATAGACGACGAACGTCCCTGGACCCACCTGCGCCTGAACATCTACCCGGACGGCGGTATCGCCCGCCTGCGCCTCTATGGCGTGCCCTACCGCGACTGGAGCAGCCAGCCGCCGGGAACGGCGCTCGACCTGGCCGCAGCGGTCAACGGCGGCCGGGCGCTGGCCTGCTCCGACCAGCATTTCGGACGCATGGGCAACCTGCTCAACCCCGGACGTGCCATCAACATGGGCGACGGCTGGGAAACCGGCCGCCGCCGCACGCCGGGCCACGACTGGGTGATCGTCGCCCTCGGCCATCCCGGCAGCATCGAGGCGGCGGTCGTCGATACCTTGCACTTCAAGGGCAACTATCCGGAAAGCTGCAGCATCCAGGCCGCCTTCGTGGAAGGCGGGAACGAGGCCCGGATCGAGGCGCAGAGCCTCTTCTGGCGCGAGCTGCTGCCAGCGCAGAAGCTGGAAATGCACCAGGAACACCGGTTCGAGCGGCACCTCAACGCCCTCGGCCCGATCACCCATGTACGCCTGAACATCTTTCCCGACGGCGGCGTCAGCCGCCTGCGCCTGTTCGGCAGGCCACAATTACCGTGAGACCCGGGCCCCGCGTGCGTCCGGAATACAACAAACAGAATCGACAGGATCAGTATGCGCACTCTCAAGATCGAGCCGTTGACCAAGGAAGCCTTCGCCCCGTTCGGTGACGTGATCGAAACCGCCGGCAGCGACTATTTCATGATCAACAACGGCTCCACCCGCCGTTATCACAAGCTGGCCACGGTCGAGACCGCGCAGCCGGAAGATAACGCGATCATCAGCATCTTCAGCGCCGAGAAGCTGGAAATGCCGTTGCGCATCCGCATGCTGGAACGCCATCAGCTGGGCAGCCAGGCCTTCATCCCGCTGCTCGGCAACCCCTTTCTGGTCGTGGTCGCGCCACTTGGCGATGTACCTGTACCGGGCCTCGTCCGCGCCTTCCTGACCAACGGAAGGCAGGGCGTCAATTACCACCGCGGCGTCTGGCACCATCCGGTGCTGACGATCGAAAAGCGGGATGACTTCCTGGTGGTCGATCGCAGCGGTTCCGGGAACAACTGCGACGAGCATTTCTTCACCGAGGACGAACAGCTCCTCCTCGACCCCCAATCAAACCAATAAGAGAGGTCCTGCCGCCGGTCCGCCGGCCAGGGCAAGAGGTACAAGACTGTGGAAGCACATCTCATCGAATGGCTGAACCTGCTGGTGCGCTGGATTCACATGATCGTCGGGATCGCGTGGATCGGCGCTTCGTTCTATTTCGTCTGGCTGGAGAACAACCTCAACCGCAGCAACCCGCGTGAAGGCCTGTCCGGAGACCTCTGGGCAATCCACGGTGGCGGCATCTACCACCTGGAGAAGTACAAGCTGGCTCCGCCGAAAATGCCGGAGAACCTGCACTGGTTCAAATGGGAGGCCTACTCCACCTGGATGTCCGGGGTGGTGTTGCTGACCATCGTGTTCTACCTGAACCCGACCCTCTACCTGATCGCCCCCGGCAGCGACCTGGCGCCGGCGGCGGCCATCGCCATCGGCATCGGTTCGCTGGTCTGCGGCTGGTTCGTCTACACCATCCTCTGCGATTCGGCGCTGGGCAAGACCCCTGCCCTGCTCGGCCTGGTCCTGTTCGTCCTGCTGGTCGCCGCCGCCTACGGCCTGACCCAGGTGTTCAGCGGCCGCGGCGCCTACCTGCACGTCGGCGCGATCATCGGCACCATCATGGTCGGCAACGTGTTCAGGGTGATCATGCCGGCCCAGCGCGCGCTGGTGAAAGCCATCGAAGAAAACCGCGAGCCCGATCCGGTGCTGCCGGCCAAGGGCCTGCTGCGCTCCCGGCACAACAACTACTTCACCCTGCCGGTGCTGTTCATCATGATCAGCAACCACTTCCCGAGCACCTACGGCAGCCAGTACAACTGGCTGATCCTGGCCGCCATCGCGGTGCTCGCGGTACTGGTACGCCACTACTTCAACACCCGCCACGAAAGCAACCGCTTCGCCTGGGCACTGCCCGCCGGCGCGCTGGGCATGATCGCCCTGGCCTTCGTCACCACGCCGAACTACCAGCAGGCTTCCGCACCGCTGGCCAGCACCCCGGCGGCGGCACCGGCACAACCGGCGACCGGCGGCGACGCACCAGCCGCGCCCGCCGCGACCCAGGCCTCCAATGCCGGGGCCGCGAGCGGAGCCGACTTCGACAAGGTCCATCACGTGATCCAGGAGCGCTGCACCGTCTGCCACTCGGCGAAACCGACCAGCCAGCTGTTCAGCACCGCGCCAGGCGGGATCATGCTCGACACCCCGCAGCAGATCCAGCAACTGGCACCGAAGATCCAGGCCCAGGCCGTGGCCTCGCAGATCATGCCGCTGGGCAACATCACGCAGATGACCCAGGAAGAACGCAACCTGATCGGCAGCTGGATCGCCAAGGGCGCACAGATCAACTGAGCCTTGGCCGAAAGGCTAAGAACCGCACCTCCGGTTCCCCGCAGCAGAACAACCCTGCTGGCCCTACCCCAAAAGCCCTCTCCATAGAGGGCTTTTGGCCATAACTGGCCATATCTTTCAGCCCCCAACCTCTCCGATAACTCACTTTCCTTCACCCTGGGCCGATGGAACGAAACCGTGCGGCGCTATCTTCGCCTACCTTGCCAATGAAGAACTGTGCAACTTTTTGGTTGATAACGTTGTGGATAGAACGCTAGGGAACAAATACCCAAAGGGCTCCGAGAGAATGCGCAACTTTTTGCAAGCGGTGCGCAAAAAGTTGCGCAATTTTCAGTGTTCTTCCCATGAGAATCGCCAGCGAGTTTTTGGCTTCCCCCAATAACGCCTTGATGGAAAAGAGTTTCAAGACCAGTGGCACGGTTCTTGTCTAGCACCGATGTCCCCGGCATATCGCCTGGGCACTTTCAACGACAAGGAACGTATCCATGGCAACCCCCGCCTA
>NZ_JBQENS010000019.1:0-122072 GCF_052044465.1 Pseudomonas sp. 22490
AAGCTGATGGAGGAGTCCAATCTCTCCACCGGCGGCCACGTCCTGTTCGCCCACTACCAGCAAGGCATGACCGACTACCTGGCGATCGCCCTGCTGCACCACAGCGAAGGCGTGGCGGTGAACGAGTCGCTGGAGGTCACCCCGTCGCGCCACCTGGACCTCGGCCAGTTGCACCTGGCCGCGCGGATCAACATTTCCGAATGGCGCAACAACAAGCAGTCGAAGCAGTACATCTCGTTCATCAAGGGCAAGGGCGGGAAGAAGGTCTCCGACTATTTCCGCGACTTCATCGGCTGCCAGGAAGGGGTGGATTCGCCGAGCGAGACGCGCACCCTGCTGAAAGCCTTCAGCGATTTCGTGGAAAGCGAGGACATGGCCGAGGAACAGGCCCGCGAGAAGACCGAGACGCTGGTCGACTACGCCACCTCCCAGGCGCGCATCGGCGAGCCGATGACCCTCGACGCGCTTTCGGAACTGATGGACGACCAGCAACCGCGGGCGTTCTACGACTACATCCGTAACAAGGACTACGGCCTGTCGCCGGAAATCCCGGCGGACAAGCGCACCCTCAACCAGTTCCGCCGCTTCACCGGCCGCGCCGAAGGCCTGTCGATCAGCTTCGAGGCGCACCTGCTGGGCTCCAAGGTGGAATACGACGAAGAGCGCGACATGCTGATCATCCGTCAGTTGCCGACCCAGTTGAAGGACCAGCTCAAGCGGCGCAAGGACTGACCCGCGCCGCCCCGGAGCGCCGCCGGCGCTCCCTTTCCCTCCTCAGCCGCAGGCCCAGTCGAAGCGCATGTCGCGGAAATCGAGCTGGGCGTTGCCGCCGCCGAAGTTGTAGCCGCCCAGGTATTCCTCGAACTCTACGTAGAAGGGACTCATCTCCGGCACGCCCTGCACCGGACGCATGGTGCCGCCGATATGGTTCGGCAGGTGCCCTTCCACCCAGGGATGCTCGCGGTAGTTGTCGCGCTCGATCTTGCCGTCCAGCCAGTAGTGCGGCAGCTGGTAGCCGCCGTCGCCGTATTCGCTGGGCACCACCCCGGCGTTGGGGTCTTGCGCCCGCGCCGTCCAGCGCAGGGGGTAGCGCTGCTGGTGGCCGGCCGCCGGGCGGCCACCGAGGGCGCGCAGCAGGTAGTAGTCGTCCTCCGCCCAGTCCGGCACGAAGCTGGCCGCCGAACCAGCCTCCAGCCACTGCGGCGGCTCGGTCTGCGCCAACAGCGGGTTGCCCGCCGGCAGCGCCGGCGGCTGGCAGGGCGCGCCGCTGAATTCAGCGGCGTCGAGCAGGATCAACGCATAGGCGCCGCCGAGGATGTCCTCCATCCGATGCAAACGCGGATGGCTATTGCGCCCGGCCTCCCAGAACGGCCGCAGTTCCGCTTCGGCCGGCGGTTGCGCGGGCGGATCGATGAGCATCTCGCGAATGCCGTCGACGCTGGTCGGTCCACCGTCGTTCTGGTCCGGGGCGAGGGAGAAGAAGCTCAGCGCGACGATCTCCGGGCCATGCACCCGGTAGTCCTCCGGCAGCAGCAGGGTGAAGCCGTGCATCAGCGGATAGCCGGTGTCCGGATCCAGCGGCCACTGCTCCGGACGGATGCCCGGCGGCAGGCCGAAGCACCAGCCGTGGTTGGCTTCGCCGGCGTGCGCGGCGTCGTTGACGATTTCGATGTCGTAGGCGTTCATGGCCACTCCCTGGTCGGTTTTTCCTGTTCCCGGCCACGCCGGCCGGGTGTCGCAGTGTAAAACGGAGTCCCCCGCAGGCGAAGGACTTTCAGCCCAGGCCCACGCCGAGCGCGGTGCCCAACCCATAGGTGAAGGCCGCGGCAAGGGTACCGACCAGCACCTGGCGCAACGCCGAGAACGCCAGCGGCCGCCCGGTGAAACGGGCGGTGACCGCGCCGCTGAACAGCAGCGCAAGCAGGCTGAACAGCAGGCTTGCGACCAGCGCCGCGGCACCGTCGAGGAACAGGAACGGCGCCACCGGCACCAGGGCGCCAAGGGAAAACAGCAGGAACGACGTGCCCGCCGCGTTCCACGGGTTGCCGCCCAACTCCGTCGGATCGATGCCGAGGGCCTCGCGGGACAAGGTGTCCAACGCGCCACGACCGTCGTTCATCAGTTGCAGGGCCACGCGCCGGGCGGACACCTCGCTCAGCCCCTTGGCGGTGAAGATATCGATCAGTTCCTGGGTCTCGGTGTTCGGGCAGAGCCTGAGCAGGCGTTCTTCCTCGGCGATGCGCTTGCTCGCCATCTCGCGGGCGTTGGTCACCGACAGCCACTCGCCGAGGGCCATCGAACAGGCCCCGGACACCAGTCCGGCCATCCCGGTGAGGACGATGGACGAATGCGCCATGCTCGCACCCGCCACGCCCATCACCAGGCACAGGTTCGACACCAGGCCATCGTTGGCACCGAGCACTGCGGCGCGCAGCTTGGTGCCGGCGTCGCGGTCCGGCCTCGCCTCGGGCAACGCGCACTGCGGCGGATCGGCGTCCGGCCGCAGCGGCGGGGTCTCCGCCGGCATGCCTCAACGCGCCTCGATGCGAAAGCCCAGGCGCGGGAAATGCACATGCACGGTACCCGCCCGCGGGTCTTCGCGGCGCAGGATGAGTTCCTCGCTGCCGGCGAAGAGCAGTTCGCCCTGTACCGCGTCGACACCGTAGTCGGTGGCGGCGATGGCGACCGCCTGGCCGGGCAGGAAACCGTTGGGGTCGCTGAAGGATTCGTCCGGCAATGCCGCGGGCTGGCTGCCGCGAGCCACCTCCAGGGCTTCCTCCGCACTCATCTCGGCTGGTGCGCCATGGCCGAAGCCGAGCACCCGTCCCAACCAGGCCTGCACCTGCGGGTAATCGTCGACCAGCGGCGCGGTGACCGGCGTGCCCTTGAGGAACCACAGGCAGTGCGCCACGGCGAAGTCGGCGACGGACGCTTCGCCGAACAGGAAATCGCCGTCCTCGCGCGACAACTGGCGCTCCAGTCGCGCCATGAATGCCGGCCACTGGTGGCGCGCCTGTTCCAGCGGCAGGCGGCCGGCGCTGCCGCCGCTGAATAGCTGGCTGCGATCGGCCATGAAGGCCTTGAGGAATTCCGGCGGCAGCTTGCCGAAACGCACGGCGATGGACTCCGGGGCGAACGCCAGGCTTACCGCGTGCTGGAACAGCACCGCGTCGGCCCACTGGGCGAAGCTCGCGGCGACCATCTCCTGGCCTTCGGGAAACAGCGCCGGAACCGCCTTTTCCTGCTCCAGGCGACGGGCGATCAACGCGGTATCGCAATACACATCGGCGCCGACCTGCAACACCGGGGTCTTCCGATAGCCGCCGGTCAGCGCCACCAGGTCCGGCTTGGGCATCACCGGCGGAATCATCACCGAACGCCAGGACAGTTGCTTGAAACCGAGCAGCAGGCGCGCCTTCTCGGCGAAGGGCGAAGTGGGATAGTGATGCAGGATCAGCTCTGACATGGGCGCCTCCGGGCGGATGTGAGGCACCAGCTTAGCGCGGCTGGGAAAACACGCCTATGACAATCCGGGACATGAAGGGCGCCCCATCGCCTGGCCCGATGGGCCTGGCGATGGGCGCGCTCAATCCAGCCGGCACCCCTGGCGGGTGATGGTCATCCGCCGGTACGCCGCACGCGGCGCCTCGCGCGCCTCCAGGGCGGCGAGGAACTCCCGGGGTCGGTCCAGCGGCAGGCCGGTGAGGAAGGCGCTATCCAGCTCCCACCAGCGTGAGGCGAGCAGGCCCTCGATGATCTCCGGCGGATGCCGGTAGCGGATCACCTGCGCCGGAGTCCCGGCGACGATGGCATAGGGCGGCACGTCGCGAGTGACCACGGCGCGCGTGGCGATGATCGCCCCAGTCCCGACCTTGACACCTTCCATCACCATCGCGCTGTGCCCGATCCAGACGTCGTGGCCGATTTCCGCGTAGCTCAGCACCGGCTCGTAGCGCAGCGCGGTGCCGGTGTGCTGGAAGGGGTGGCTGCTCACCCAGTCGCTGGGATGGGTGTGTTTTTCCTGGCCGATGAAGCAGTCCGAGCCGATCGAGCAGAAACGCCCGATGGACGCCACCAGGGACAGGTCGGTGCCGCTGCGCACATAGCTGTAGGCGCCGATCTCCAGCCTTGGCGGGACGATGCGCAGGTGGCCGAGTTCGACCCGCTCCTCGAGCACCAGCGTGGTGCGCTTGCCGACACTGGCCGGGCCGCCGGCCAGCTTGCAGCCGCGGCGGCGGATCCAGCGTTTCCACCAATGATTCTTCAGGTAACCCACGAATACCCCATGACCGCAGATGAACGTCCTAGATTGCCGGCTCGCCGACCTCGCGCAACACCGGTACGCCGACCAACAGGCGCTCCTTGGCGCGCTTGCTCAGGGCCTTGATCGCCCGCTCGCGGCGCAGGGCGTCGCCCTTGCTGGCGCAGGCCTCGACGTAGACCAGCGCGCGGGCGGGGCTGGAATGGAAGAACCGCGCGCCCTTGCCGCTGCAATGAGTGTCGAAGCGGCGCAGCGGATCGTCGCTGATGCCGCAGTACAACGCGCCGTTTTCCGCCCTCACCAGGTAGACCGACCAACACTTCCCGATCGCCGCCGTGGCGGCCGTCGCCTCACTCACTCCAGACCCGCTCCCGCATCCGCTCGCAATACGCCACCAGGCGCGGATAGCCTCGCGCCACATGGCTGAGTGGGGTATCCAGGGTCGCCTCGATGAGGTTGGCGAGGATACCGTAAGCGGCGGCATCGGCGCTGCACGGATGTTCGCCGCCGTAGTACGGGACCTGGCCAAGCAGGCCGTCGAGGGCATCGAGGTCGTCGCGGGCGAAGGCCAGCAGTTCGTCCCTGCCGTGGACCCCGAGTCCCTGCGCCCTGAGGGTAGCGCGGACCTTGCGGCGCATGGCCCAGGCCACCGCGTCGCGCACGCCGAATGGCAGCGAGCCGAAGAACACCGGCTTGAGCACGCGCCAGCTGTCCTCGTCGAACCAGCGGAAATACAGCATCAGGTAGTACAGGTGTTCGTCGCACAGGCGCGTGATCGCCCGTGCCCAGCCCTTGCCCCGGGCATCCAGGCCGGCGTCGAGAGTGACCCCGTAGCGCTCGCCGAGGGTACGGATGACGATCTCGCTGTCACCGATCGCCTCGCCCTCGATACGCACGTAGGGCAGCTTGCCCTTGGGCGCCTTGCGCGGGTCGCTGACGACCTTCACCTGATACTCCAGGCCGGCCAGGCGCAACCAGGTTTCCAGTTTCAGGCAGTAGGGACTGGCATTGGGTACGTTGAATGCGGCGGGAAACTGGAAGAGCGTGATCATCGCGGCGTCCTGCGGGTTGTCCGCGGCGAGCTTAGGAGATTATCCGCGCTTCGGCCACCGACAGCCTCAGCCGGCCGCCGGATGGGCAGCCTGGTAGGCGGCCAGGCCCTTGCGCGCCTGCCCGCGGATCGCCCGCTGCACCGGCGGCGCCCAGCCCAGCAGCAGGCCCTTGGCGCCAAGCGCCTGGCGGCTCCAGCGCCACAGGTCGAACTGGTCGCGATGCTCGACGATCAAACCGTCGGCGAAGCGGAAACGGGCCTCGATGCGATTCTCCACCCTGCGCCCGGTCTGGGTGAACAGGTAGTGGGCCACCCATTGCGCACGCCCCTCGTTCTCGTCGGCGCGGACGTCCGCGTAGTCCAGGCGGAAGTCCCGCGCCCGGCTGGTCAGCAGGCGCCACATGTCGCCCACCTCGCGCCCGCGCAGTTCGCCGAAGGCCGGGTCGTGGAAGGTCGCCTGGGGAGCGTAGCAGGCCGCCATGGCCTCGCCGTCGAGGCGCTGGAAGGCCTGGTAGAAGCGCTCGATCAGTTCGGCGTTGGGGTGGGCCATGCGGGGTTCCTTGCGATGATAGGGACTTGCCAGGCGTCCCCAGGCGGGAACGCCGTCGTGCCGGGTCGTTTCAGCCGAACCACTCGCGGGCGCTGCGCCAGAGGCAGATACCGACGAAATAGGCCGAGGCGGCGAACCACAGGCCGAGCAGGATCGGCAGGTCGGCCGGCTGCTGGACGATCAGCAGACCGCTGCTGATCAGCCAGACGAAAGTCACGGCGATGTTCAGCGGCATGAACTGGCGCACGCGGAACGGGTGGAGGAACTTCATCCGGGTCAGGGTCAGGGCAGCCAGCACCAGCACCGTGGCGAGGTTGACCCAGGGGTGCAGGTCGAGCACGTAGAAGTACACCGCCACCACGTTCCAGGCGGCCGGGAAGCCGACGAAGTAGTTATCGGTGCTCTTCATGTTGACGTTGCAGAAGCAGAACAGCGATGAAACCAGGATCACGCCCACCGCCAGCAGCTCGAAATGCTCCGGCAGGGGGATGTAGCGGTAGATGAAGATGGCCGGGATGAACACGTAGGTCAGGTAGTCGATCACCAGGTCGAGCACCGAGCCGTCGAAATGCGGCAGCATTTCCTTGACTTCGTACTTGCGCGCCAGGGTGCCGTCGAGGCCGTCCACCAGCAGGGCCAGGCCGAGCCAGAGCAGGCAGGCCTGGGGTTTGTTGTCGACCAGCGCGAGCAGGGCCAGCAAGGCCAGGATCACGCCACTGGCGGTGACGGCGTGGACGCCCCAGGCCTTGGCTTTGTTGATGGGAGTCATCGATAGGTTCACGGGCATTTCTCTTGTTCGGTGTTCGGCATGACGCGTCGCTCTATAGTGCACCGGCACCGGTGCGTCTGTCTGTTATCGGATTGTCGGTGCTGGCGAGAGTTCAGCCAGCCCCGCCGGTCAGCGAATCGGCGGCGCATAGTGCAGGCCGCCGAGATTCCATTGCGCGTTGAGGCCGCGCGGCATCTTCAGCGGGCTGCCGTCGCCGACGTTGCGGGCGAAGATCTCGCCATAGTTGCCGACCTGGCGCACCATCTGCACCACCCAGTCGCGCGGCAGTTGCAAGTCCTTGCCGGCGTCGCCCTCGCTGCCGAGCAGGCGGGCGACGTCCGGGTTGCGGCTGTCCCTGGCCTGGCGCTCGACGTTGCTCGAGGTGACCCCCAGCTCCTCCGCGTTGAGCAGGCCGTACAGGGTCCAGCGGACGATGTTGAACCAGGCTTCGTCGCCCTGCCGCACGGCCGGGCCGAGCGGCTCCTTGGAGATCACTTCCGGCAGCACCACGTACTGCTCCGGCTTGGCCAGCTTCAGGCGCTGGGCGTAGAGCTGCGACTGGTCGGAGCTGAGCACGTCGCACTGCCCCGCCTCCAGTGCACGGGCGCTCTTCTCGTAGCTGTCGTCGAGCACCGCCTTGTAGCGGATGCCGTGGGCCCGGAAGTAGTCCGCCACGTTCAGCTCGTTGGTGGTGCCGGACTGGATGCACACCGTCGCGTCCTTCAGTTCGCGGGCGCTGGACACGCCGAGCTTGCGATTGACCAGGAAGCCCTGGCCGTCGAAATAGGTGACGCCGGTGAAGTGGATGCCCAGCGCGGTATCCCGCGAGCTGGTCCATGAGGTGTTGCGCGACAGCAGATCGACCGTGCCGGACTGCAACGCCGAAAACCGCTCGGTGGCGGACAGCGGGGTGAAGCGCACCTTCTCGGCATCGCCGAACAGCGCGGCGGCCAGCGCCCGGCAGATGTCGACGTCGAGCCCCTTGAAACGGCCCTTGGCGTCGGCGTAGGAGAACCCCGGCAGGCCGTCGCTGACGCCGCACTGCACGTAGCCCTTGCGCTTCACCGCATCCAGCGTCGCACCGGCCTCGGCCGTGGCGCTGGCGCCGAGGCAGACAGCGGCCAGCAGCAGCCAGGTACCTTTCATTATTGTCATCTGTTCGCCACTCCCTTCGCCGCCCCTGGGTGAACCGCCGGCCCCGCGCCGGTCGCTTCCCGGGCCGGTCGCCGCACTGTAACCGCAAGCGCCGCGGCACCGGCAGAGGCAGCCGGCGGCGCGACCGCGGCGGGCGACGAACGGCGTACCCGGCGCACTTCCCTTAGCAAAGCGCATCCGCGGGAAATTGGCGAATGCATGATCTGCGACAATCTGGCCGACTTGCGAGCGGGAAAGCGCCTGTTGTCGAATGGTCCTCCCATTCCGAACGCATATGCCCCTGCCTGGAGCCGTCATGAGCGAACCCCTGATCCTCGATGCCCCGAATGCCGACGCCTGTATCATCTGGCTGCACGGCCTGGGCGCCGACCGTACCGACTTCAAACCGGTGGCCGAAGCCCTGCAGATGGTCCTGCCGAGCACCCGCTTCATCCTCCCCCAGGCGCCGAGCCAGGCGGTGACGGTCAATGGCGGCTGGGTCATGCCGAGCTGGTACGACATCCTTGCCTTCAGTCCGGCGCGGGCCATCGACGAAGACCAGTTGAACGCCTCCGCCGACCAGGTCATCGCTCTCATCGATGAACAGCGCGCCAAGGGCATCGCCGCCGAGCGGATCATCCTCGCCGGTTTCTCGCAGGGCGGCGCGGTGGTCCTGCATACCGCCTTCCGCCGCTACGCCCAGCCGCTCGGCGGGGTGCTGGCGCTATCCACCTACGCGCCGACCTTCGACGACCTGGCGCTGGACGAGCGCCACAAGCGGATTCCGGTCCTGCACCTGCACGGCAGCCAGGACGACGTGGTCGACCCGGCGCTTGGCCGCGCGGCCCATGACGCCTTGCAGGCGCAGGGCGTGGAGGTGGGCTGGCACGACTACCCGATGGGCCACGAGGTGTCCCTGGAGGAAATCCACGACATCGGCGCCTGGCTGCGCAAGCGCCTCTGACGCCCGGAGCTTCTCTCAGACGGCGTGCAGCCGGTAGTTCAGCGCGTAGCCGCCGAGCAGCTCTTCCAGCGCCGCCCGGCGTCTTTCGTCAAGCGCGGGAACGTGCAGGTGGGCGAGCTGGCCGTGGCGCTCGTCGGCGACCACCTCCACGCGGATATCCTCGGCGATCCTCCGGCTTTCCTCCTCCAGCACCCGGCGGATCGCGTCCAGGCGCAGCGCCGGCTTGAAGGTCTTGCCCACCGCGGTGACCGGCATGCTCTCGATCAGCCAGATATCCTTGGGCACCGCCGCGCGCTCCGGTACGTGGCGGCTGGCGTGCTCCAGCAGCTCTTCCTCGCTGGCGCTGGCGCCGGGCTTGAGCTGGATATACGCCACCGGCAGCTCGCCGGCCTTGGCGTCCGGCTTGCCCACCGCCGCCGCCAGGGCCACGGCCGGATGCCGGTGCAGCGCTTCTTCGATCATCTGTGGGTCGATGTTGTGGCCACCGCGAATGATCAGGTCCTTGCTGCGCCCGGTGAGCCAGATGTAGCCGTCCTCGTCGATACGACCGAGGTCGCCGGTATTGAACCAGCCATCGCCGATCCAGATATCGCGGTTCCGGTCCTGTTGCAGGTAGCCCTTGAACACCGTCGGGCCCTTCAGGCAGAGGTTGCCCACCTCGTTCGGCGCGGCATCGCGCAGGTAATTGCCCTCGCCGTCGAGCACCGCGACCTTCACCTGGCAGTACGGCAGGCGCAGGCCGATCGAACCCGGCCGGCGCTCGCCGCCACGCGGGTTGCAACTGGTGCCGCAGGTACCTTCGGTGAGGCCGTAGCCCTCGATCACCTTGAGCCCGGTACGCGCCTCGAACTGGCGGATCAGCTCCACCGGCATCGGCGCCGCGCCGCACAGGGCGAAACGCAGGCTGGACAGGTCGCGGCCATCGCTGGGGACCTGCAGCAACGCCGCGTAGATGGTCGGCACGCCACTGAAGCTGGTGACCCGGTAGCGTTCCACCAGCTTCCAGAAGTCCTGGATCAGGGTCGGATTGCGGTAGCCCTGGGGCCCGGCCAGGAGCACCTGGGCGCCGCGATGGAAGGGCGCCAGGCCGGTAACCATCACGCCGTTGACGTGGAACAGCGGCAGGCCGCAGAGCAGCACGTCGTCCACCCCGTAGTCGGCGTTCAGGCCCATGATCTCGGCCATCGCCACCTCGTTGAAGTGGCTGTGCGGCGCCAGCTTCGGCGTGCCGGTGGTGCCGCCGGTGTGGAAATAGGAAGCGACGTCGTCCGGATGGATCGCCCGTCCGCTCTCCAGGCGGTCTGCCGGGCAGTCGGCGATCAGCGTATCGAAGTCCAGCACGCCCTCCGGCAGCGGCCCGCGCTGGGCCTTGAGCGCCTCGCGCTGCGGCGCCGGCAACAGGTTGGCCGGATCGACCACGACGATCGCGTACAGCTCCGGCAGCTGCGCGCGCAGGCCGGCGACCTTCTGCCACAGGTCGGTGCCGGGGAACGGCGCCAGGGTCACCAGCACCCGCGTGTTGGAGGCGCGGATCAGCTCGGCGATGTGCTCCGGCTCCAGCAGCGGGTTGATCGCATTGACGATCCCGGCAGCCTCGCCGCCCCAGATCACGTAGTGGGTCTGCGGCAGGTTGGGCAGCAGGAAGGACACCGCCTGGTGGCTTTCCAGGCCCAGCCGGTGCAAGGCGTTGGCGGTCTGGGTGACGCGGGCGAACAGCTCGGCATAGCTGATCCGCAGCGGTTCTTCGGCGGCGCTGCCATGCAGCAGGCAGCTCAGGGCGATACGCTGGCCGTGGCGCTGGGCCGAGCGTTGCAACAGTTCGTAGGTGCTGGACGGCAGGTCACGCTGTTCCAGCGGCACGCGTTCCAGGGCTTCGATATCGCTCAGCCCGGCGATCGATGGGGACGGATTCATGGTTTTCTTGTTCTTCCGTTGGTGAGTGGGCGGACACTCGCCGGATCGCTCCGGCACCGTCCCGAAGATGCCACCCCCGTCGTCGCCCTACCGTTGTCTTTTTGTAGCGCGCCACCGGTCGCGCGCACGAGTCCTCCCGAAGGCTGCCCCGGGAGCTTCGCGCAGCCCCCTCCAGGCCCCGTCCGGCCAGGGCTGGAGGGCGCCGGCCAAGCATGGATTTCTCCCCGCTGGCAACATGCTTTACACTGGCGCCCGTTCATTCCTTAACCACTACGAGATCGCCGTGCTCAAAGCACTCAAGAAAATCTTCGGCAAGGCCGACGGAACCCAGCCGCAGAGCGGTTCCTCCCCGGTCCCGCAAGGCCCTGCCGGCGCTACCGCGAAAGGTACCGCCCCCACCGGCGAAAAGCCGACCGAGAAACGCCCACGCAAACCGCGCCCCCCGCGCGCCGACAACGAGTCCGGCGCCCCGCGCGCCGCTGAAAAGGCCGAGAAAGGCGAAAAGCCCGCCAAACCCGCCGCCAAAGAAGGCCGGGACGCCAAGCCGCGCAGCGACAAGCCGCGCCGCGAACGCAAGCCGAAGCCGGTGGACAACTGGAAGCTGGAAGACTTCGTGGTCGAACCGCAGGAAGGCAAGACCCGCTTCCACGACTTCAACCTCGCCCCGAGCCTGATGCACGCCATCCATGACCTCGGCTTCCCCTACTGCACCCCGATCCAGGCGCAGGTACTGGGCTTCACCCTGCGCGGCCAGGACGCCATCGGCCGCGCACAGACCGGCACCGGCAAGACCGCCGCGTTCCTCATCTCGATCATCACCCAATTGCTGCAGACCCCGCCGCCGAAAGAGCGCTACATGGGCGAGCCGCGCGCGCTAATCATCGCCCCGACCCGCGAACTGGTGGTACAGATCGCCAAGGACGCCGCGGCGCTGACCAAGTACACCGGGCTGAACGTGATGACCTTCGTCGGCGGCATGGACTTCGACAAGCAACTCAAGCAGCTGGAAGCGCGCTTCTGCGACATCCTGGTAGCCACCCCAGGCCGTCTGCTGGACTTCAACCAGCGCGGCGAGGTGCACCTGGACATGGTCGAGGTGATGGTCCTCGACGAAGCCGACCGCATGCTCGACATGGGCTTCATCCCGCAGGTCCGGCAGATCATCCGGCAGACCCCGCACAAGGGCGAACGCCAGACCCTGCTGTTCTCGGCGACCTTCACCGACGACGTGATGAACCTCGCCAAGCAGTGGACCGTCGATCCGGCGATCGTCGAGATCGAGCCGGAGAACGTCGCCAGCGACACCGTCGAGCAGCATGTCTACGCCGTGGCCGGCAGCGACAAGTACAAGCTGCTGTACAACCTGGTGGCACAGAACAACTGGGAACGGGTGATGGTCTTCGCCAACCGCAAGGACGAAGTCCGCCGCATCGAGGAACGCCTGACCAAGGACGGCATCAGCGCCGCCCAGATGTCCGGCGACGTACCGCAGCACAAGCGCATCCGCACCCTGGAAGGCTTCCGCGAAGGCAAGATCCGCGTCCTGGTGGCAACCGACGTGGCCGGCCGCGGCATCCACATCGACGGCATCAGCCATGTGATCAACTTCACCCTGCCGGAGGACCCGGACGACTACGTGCACCGTATCGGTCGTACCGGCCGCGCCGGCGCCTCGGGCACCTCGATCAGCTTCGCCGGCGAGGACGATGCCTTCGCCCTGCCGCCGATCGAAGAACTGCTGGGCCGCAAGATCACCTGCGAGATGCCGCCGGCCGAACTGCTCAAGCCGGTACCGCGCAAGCACTGAACGTAGGCGTGGAGAAAAAAGGCGAAGCCATCCGGCTTCGCCTTTTTCGTTTCTGCGACACGCAGGTGCCGCCGTCGGTCATCGAGGCGGGTCGGCGCTTGCCCGGCAATACCTTAAAGTCCAGAATGGACAAATTGTTTACATCCATTCCGGAGATCGCATGAGCGCCGCCACTCCCCTGATCGTCCAGCAGGCCGAAGCCGAGCAACTGCTCGCCCGTATCGACGTCCTCCAGGCCATGCGCCAGCTGTTCCTCGACCTGGCCGCCGGCCAGGCGCTCCAGCCGGCCCAGCAACTGGTGGAGTTCCCCGCCGGTCGCGGCGACTTCATCAACTACCTCGGCGTGCTCGCCCAGGAACAGGTCTACGGAGTCAAGACTTCGCCCTACATCGTTCGCGAACAGGGCCCGTTGGTCACCGCCTGGACCCTGCTGATGTCGATGCAGACCGGCCAGCCCTTGCTGCTCTGCGATGCCGCCCGGCTGACCACCGCGCGCACCGCCGCCACCACCGCGGTGGCGGTGGATGCCCTGGCTCCGGCCGAAGCCGGCCGCCTGGCGCTGATCGGCAGCGGACCGGTGGCCCATGCCCACCTGCAATACGTGAAGGGCCTGCGTGACTGGCAGGGCGTGCGAGTCCATTCGCCGAGCCTGGACGAGCGCCGCCTGCAAAGCCTCCGCGCCATCGACCCGCGCGCCGAAGCCGCCGGCAGCCTGGAGGAAGCGCTGGACGAAGCCGATGTGATCCTGCTCTGCACCTCATCGGCCCGAGCGGTGATCGACCCGCGCCAACTCAAGCGCCCGGCGCTGGTCACCTCGATCAGCACCAACGCGCCCCGCGCCCATGAGGTACCGGCGGAAAGCCTGGCGGCCATGGACGTCTATTGCGACTACCGGCACACCACCCCAGGCTCCGCCGGCGAGATGCTGATCGCCGCCGAACAGCATGGCTGGAGCCCCGAGGCGATCCGCGGCGACCTCGCCGAACTGCTCAGCGGCCAGGCGCCACGTCCGGAATACCGGCGCCCGGCGTTCTTCCGCTCGATCGGCCTGGGCCTGGAAGACGTAGCCCTGGCCAACGCCCTCTACCGCCTGCGCCAGGCAGGCTGATCGCGCGATGCAGGAGAGCAGCATGATCGAAGCGGATTACCTCGTCATCGGTGCCGGCATCGCCGGCGCATCCACCGGCTACTGGCTGTCGGCCCACGGCCGGGTCGTGGTGCTGGAGCGCGAGGCGCAGCCCGGCTACCACTCCACCGGCCGCTCCGCCGCGCACTACACGGTGGCCTACGGCACACCCCAGGTGCGCGCGCTCACCGCCGCCAGCCGGGCCTTCTTCGACAACCCGCCGGCCGGCTTCTGCGAGCATCCGCTGCTCAGCCCGCGTCCGGAAATGGTGGTCGACTTCAGCGACGATCCGGAAGAACTCCGCCGTCAATACGAAAGCGGCAAGGCGCTGGTGCCGCAGATGCGCCTGCTGGACGCGGAACAGGCCTGCTCGATCGTGCCGGTGCTGCGTCGCGACAAGGTCTTCGGCGCCACCTACGACCCCACCGGCGCCGACATCGATACCGACGCCCTGCACCAGGGCTACCTGCGCGGCATCCGCCGCAACCAGGGGCAGGTCCTGTGCAACCACGAAGCGCTGGAGATCCGCCGGGTCGACGGCGCCTGGGAAGTCCGCTGCGACGCCGGCAGCTACCGCGCGGCGGTGCTGGTCAACGCCGCAGGCGCCTGGTGCGACGCCATCGCCGGGCTGGCCGGCGTCCGCCCGCTGGGCCTGCAGCCCAAGCGCCGCTCGGCCTTCATCTTCGCCCCGCCGCCGGGCATCGACTGCCACGACTGGCCGATGCTGGTCAGCCTCGACGAATCCTTCTACCTGAAGCCGGACGCCGGCATGTTGCTCGGCTCGCCGGCCAACGCCGATCCGGTCGAAGCCCACGACGTGCAGCCCGAGCAACTGGACATCGCCACCGGCATGTACCTGATCGAAGAAGCCACCACCCTCACCATTCGCCGCCCGGAACACACCTGGGCAGGGCTGCGCTCGTTCGTCGCCGACGGCGACCTGGTGGCCGGCTACGCCGCCGATGCGGAAGGCTTCTTCTGGGTCGCCGCCCAGGGCGGCTACGGTATCCAGACCTCGGCGGCGATGGGCGAGGCTAGCGCCGCGCTGATCCGCCACCAGCCGCTGCCGGCGCACCTGCGCGAGCACGGCCTGGACGAGGCGATGCTGTCGCCGCGCCGCCTGTCCCCCTGATGACCCGGCGGCGGGTTTGCGGCACACTCGCCTCGCCCGCCGTCCCACGAGAGTTCCTGCGCATGAGCCCGAGCCAAGACCCCAGCCTGGAGAACTACCGGGCGATCGCCGACGGCATCGCCACCCTGTTCTTCCCCCACGCCGAAGTGGTCCTGCACGACCTGCGCAGCCAGCGGGTCGACTACATCGCCAACAACCTGTCCAAGCGCGAGGTCGGCGACGACTCGGCGCTGGAAGACATGCTCGAAGGCGATAGCGACGAGCGCAACATCGGTCCCTACGAGAAACTCAACTGGGACGGGCAGAAGATCCGCTCGGTCAGCACCGTGCTGCGCGACGCCGCCGGCCAGCCGCTGGCGGTGCTGTGCATCAACCTGAACATCAGCCTGTTCGAGAGCGCCAAGGCGGCACTCGACCTGTTCCTCTCGCCGAGCAAGCTGATTCCGCAACCGGACGCGCTGTTCCGCGACGACTGGCAGGAGCGCATCAACACCTTCCTGCACGGCTGGCTGCGGCAGCGCCAGCTCGGCTTGAACCTGCTGACCCGCGAGCACAAGCGCGAACTGGTCCTGGCCCTGCACGCCGAGGGCGCGTTCAAGGGCAAGAGCGCGGCCAACTATGTGGCCAACGTGCTGAACATGGGCCGGGCGACGGTCTACAAGCACCTCAAGGAGCTGAAGGAAGGCGGCGACTGACGGCAACCGCCGCCGGCGAGCGGTCAGTCGCCGTAGATGTCGCTCTTGAAGTACTTGCCCTCGATGCGCTTGTAGGTCCCGTCGGCACGAATCGCGTCGATCGCCGCGTTGAGCTTGCCGACCAGCTCGGCGTCCCCCTTGCGCACCGCGATCCCGGCGCCCTCGCCGAAGTATTTCGGGTCCTTGAACTCCGGCCCGACGAAGGCGTAGCCCTTGCCGCGCGGGGTATCGAGGAAGCCGGTCTGCAGCGGGATGGAGTCGGCGAAGGTGGCGTCGAGGCGGCCGGCCACCAGGTCCAGGTAGATCTCGTCCTGGCTGGTGTAGCGCACCACTTCGGCACCGGCCTTGGCCAGCACCGCACTGGCGAAGCGGTCGGCGGTAGCGCCGCGCTGCACGCCGATGCGCTTGCCGGCCAACTGGCTGAAGCTGTCGTCGAGCTGGGCGCCTTCCTTCATCACCAGGCGGCCCGGCGTGAAGTAGTACTTGTGGGTGAAGTCCACCGAGCGCCGGCGTTCCTCGGTGATGGTGATGGAGGACAGCGCGGCGTCTATCTTGCGAACTTTCAGCGAGGGAATCAGGCCATCGTACTCCTGCTCGATCCACTGGCACTTCACCTGCATCTGCGCGCACAGCGCGTTGCCGATGTCGTAGTCGAAGCCGGCCAGTTCGCCTTCGGCGGTCTTGAAGGAAAACGGCGGGTAGGCGGCCTCGATGCCGATCCGCAGGTTGCCATCGGCGGCGACGGCGGATCCGCTGGCGAGCACGCCGAGCAGCAGGCCTCCCAGCAGGTTCTTGGTGTTCAGCGACTTGATCATGGACGACTCCAGGGGTGACGAAGGTGCGCCCGCGGCCCGGGCGGGAAACAGACGGTGATCTGTCCTTATACTTTTCGTCCAATCTGGACCAAAAAGTACACACCGTCAATCGCCGTCCCTCCTCCGCTACCCCTCCTTACCTCCTTCGAGGAATAGGCCCGCCGGCCCGCGGGACTTAGTCTTGAGCCATACACAGCCACCCCGCGAGGTGTTCCGCTACGCAGACATCACCCCTTGCTCCATTTCAGCTATCACGGTTAAGGCTCTATTTACGCCTGGATCCCCGCGTCACGCTCATGCCGCGGGGATTTTTTCGTTTCGTCAACGCCCTTGAAAGGCTTCGCTACCCGTCGCAAGCCGCGCTCCGCCAGCTAGCGCGTCCAGGTCGGCGCCGAGCGCGAGTACCGAAGGGTGCCTGAGCGACGTACGGGACTAGGCCGGGCTGGACATGCCCGGCCACCCGGACGCGCGGCGCAGCTAGGTGATCGCACGCAGTTCCTGCGACGGTTATGCCGTGATGTTTTCCGGGGGCGAGCTGTACAGCAGCGAGACCGGCGACGAGACCCTGCTGGCCTACCAGAAGAGCGGCCTCGCCCTGGCCGCTGGCGAAGGCCCGCTGGAGGCGCCCCGAGTCGCCTCAGCCGCCGCTCATGTTCATGAAGCGCAGCACCTGCACCTCGCCGGCGGCGCTGAATTCATGGCGCGCCGGCTTGCGCTGGAGCGCCTCGCCGATCGCTTCCAGCAACGGTCCGTCGTGCAGTGGGTGGCGGCGCAGCAGCGCGCGCAGGTCGAGTGAATGCTCGTGGCCGAGGCACAGCAGCAGGCGGCCCTCGACGGTCAGGCGCAGGCGGTTGCAGGTGGCGCAGAAGTTGTGCGAGTGCGGCGAGATGAAGCCGATACGTGTCTGCGGATGCTCGACCAGGCGCACGTAGCGCGCCGGCCCGCCGCTCTGCTCGGCGCTGTCGAGCAAGGCGTGGCGCTGGGCGATCAGCGCGCGTACTTCGTCGCTGGAGCAGAAGCTCTCGCCACGTTCGCGGCCGACCTGGCCAAGCGGCATCTCCTCGATGAAGCTGATATCCAGGCCGCGGGCGATGGCGAAGTCCACCAGCGCCGGCACCTCATCGGCGTTGCGCCCCTTCATCACCACCGCGTTCAGCTTGATCCGGCGGAAACCGGCGGCCTGGGCGGCGTCGATGCCGGCCAGCACCTTATCCAGCTCGCCGTTGCGGGTGATCGCCCGGAAGCGCAGCGGATCGAGGGTATCGAGGCTGATGTTGAGACGCGACAGGCCGGCGTCGTACAACGGCCGGGCGTAGCGCACCAGTTGCGAGCCGTTGCTGGTCATGCACAGTTCGCGCAACCCCGGCAGTGCCGCCAGGCGCTCGCACAGGCCGACGATGCCGGGCCGCACCAGCGGCTCGCCGCCGGTCAGGCGCAGCTTGCGCACACCGCCGGCGACGAACAGCCGGGCGACCCGCTCGATCTCCTCCAGGGTCAGCACCTGCTGGCGCGGCAGGAAGCGCATGTCCTCGGCCATGCAGTAGACACAGCGGAAGTCGCAACGGTCGGTGACCGACAGGCGCAGGTAGTCGATCTGTCGGCCTTGGCCATCGATCCAGTCGGTCATGTCCTGGGTACTCCGGTTGATCTTCGGGAGGGAGAGGGAAACATCGGCGCCGAAGGCTATTGCACCAGCGCCCCATCCGCGCCCTCGAAGGCGAAGCCCTCGATGCAGGCATCTCCCGCCAGCACGCCGATGTACTGCCCCACGGCCCGCTGCAACACCTGCGCTTGCAGGTGCGCGGCGATCTGCGCGCGGGCCGCGTCGAAGTCGAGCGGCTCGCCGCCTTCGCACCCCAGCAGTTCCACCACATGCAGGCCATAGCGGCTTTCCAGCGGATGCTCGAGCAGCCCGGGCGCGCGGCGCAGCAGGCGCTTCTCGAATTCGGGGACGGTCTGCCCCGGCTCGATCCAGCCGAGGTCGCCGCCCGCCTCCTTCGACGGACAGGCGGAGAAACGCCGGGCCAGGTCGACGAAGCGCTCGGGATGCCCGCGCAACTCGTCGAGCAGCTCCGCGGCCTGCTTGCGCGCCGTCTCGCGGCCTTCCAGGTCGTCCGGCGCGCAGGCCAGCAGCACATGGCGCAATTGCAGGCGCCAGGGGCCGAGCAGGCGTCCCGGATTGGCCGCGTACCAGGTCCGGCAGGCGTCTTCGTCGGCTTCCGGGACCTGCACCTCTTCCTCCAGCAATTGGCGGATGCGCGCTTCCTCCGGCGTCTCGCCGTCTTCGCAGCGGGCCTCGATGCCCAGCGCGTCGGCCCGTTGCAGGAGCAACTGGCGGACGATCAGCGCACGGCAGGCGGCCTCCAGCGCCAGCGCGTAGCTGTCCGCCGGGTGGTATTGCAGTTCGCGGGCCAGCAGGTCTTCGCCGATGGCCACGCCGTTGACCTTCAGTTGCGGCAGTTCGACCTTCTCGACGCGTTCTTCGTAGTGGGAGCAACTCATGATCGATCACCTCGGTTCGGCGGGCCGGCGCCGGATGCGCCGGCCGCCCAGGGTTCAGGCAGGACGTTTCTGACGCACGATCTGGTAGCGCCGGCCCAGGTACCACACCGGCGCGCTGACGATGTGCACCAGGCGGGTGAAGGGGAACAGCACGAACAGGGTAAGGCCCAGGCCGACGTGCAGCTTGTAGACCAGGCCCACCGGCGCGATGGCCTCGGCCGCCGCCAGCGGACGCAGGGTGACGATGGCCTGGGCCCAGTCGGCGAGCATCACCATCACCGAGCCATCCATGTGATGGGTCGAGGCGACGATGGTGGAGAGGCCGAGGATCAGCTGGGCGTAGAGCACCAGCAGGATCATCAGGTCGGAGGCGTTGCCAGTGGCGCGCACCCGTGCGTCGGTCAGGCGGCGCAGGATCAGTCCGCTCAGGCCGATGAAGCAGAGCACGCCGAAGAAGCCGCCGGAGACCATCGCCAGCAGTTGCTTGTTCTCGGTGCTGATCAGGTGGTGGTAGACCGAGGCCGGGGTCAGCAGGCCGACGAAGTGGCCGGCGAGGATGAACAGCACGCCGACGTGGAACAGGTTGCTGTATACCCGCATGCCCTTCTTGCTGAGCATCTGGCTGGAACCGGCCTTCCAGGTGTACTGCGAGAGGTCGAAGCGCGCCCAGCTGCCGACCAGGCAGATCAGCAGCGCGACATAGGGATAGATCCCGAAGAACAGAAGATTGGTCGACATGCTCAGACTCCTTCGCGGGCCGCGCGGTACTGCATCTGCGGTACCGGCTGGGCGACCCATTGCAATGGTTGTTCGGTGGACGCCGTTGGACGGCGGCCGCTGCTCGACGGGCAACCGCCGGCGGGGTCGGTGAAGCTCACCGGGGTTTCCTCCCAGGCCCGGTCGATGGCCTCCAGGCTGTCGTCGCGCTGTTCCTGGGCCTGGTCGCGACGCAACGCGCCGAGGTCCGGGCGCTCGCCGCCGAGTTCCAGCAACGCCTCGAAAATCGCCGCATAGGCGCTGCCGCGTTCCTCCAGGCGCAGCGCCAGCAGGCCGAGGATGTGCGCCACTTCGGCGAGCCCTTCGCTGGCCGCCGCGAACGGCAGCAGCGACAGGTATTCGAGGTACAGCGGCAGGTAGTCCGGCAGCTCCGGTACGTCGATTTGCAGGCCGGCCCCGGTATAGCGGTCGAGCAGGTCGACCATCGCCTGGCCACGGTCGCGGCTCTCGCCGTGGACGTGCTCGAAGAGCAGCAGCGAGACCGAGCGGCCGCGCTCGAAGAGACCGTCGTAGCGCGCCTGGACGTCCAGCAGGTCGCCCTGGCAGAGCTCGTTGAGCAGCGCCGCGAGGCCGTCGCGCAGCGCTTCCGGCAGTTCGCAGGTGCGGATCAGCGCATGCAGGCCGAGGCTCTCCTCGCGCAGCTCGGCGCGTGGATAGTCGAGTAGCAGGGCGAGCAGGCGGAACAGTTGGCTGTGATCGTTCATGGCGCTCACTCCTGGATCTGCACGACCTGGATCACGTCGCGGCGGTTGGTCGGCTTGCCGCCGAACAGGTTGACGGCGGAGTTGCTGCCGCCGGAACAGCCGTTGCCGAAGCTGAAGCCGCAGCCGGAACGCTCGGCGAAGGCATCGGAAAGCGCTTCCTCGCGGTGCGCGCTGGGGATCACGAAGCGATCCTCGTAGTTGGCGATGGCCAGGTAGCGGTACATCTCCTCCACCTGCTCCACGCTCAACCCGACCTTGGCCAGCACCTCCAGGTCCTGGCGGCCTTCGACGTGCTCGGCGCGCTTGTAGGCGCGCATCGCCAGCAGGCGCTTGAGCGCCAGCAGCACCGGCGCGGTGTCGCCGGCGGTGAGCAGGTTGGCCAGGTACTGCACGGGGATGCGCAGCGACTCGACGTCCGGGATCACCCCGTCGCTGCCGATGTGCCCCTCGGCGGCGGCGTTCTGGATCGGCGACAGCGGCGGCACGTACCAGACCATCGGCAGCGTGCGGTATTCCGGGTGCAGCGGCAGGGCCAGCTTCCAGTCCATCGCCAGCTTGTACACCGGCGACTTCTGCGCCGCCTCGATGACGCTGTCGGCCACCCCGTCCTTGCGCGCCTGGGCGATCACCGCCGGGTCGAACGGATCGAGGAAGATCTCCAGTTGCTTCTCGTACAGCTCGCGCTCGTTCTCGCAACTGGCCACTTCGTGGATGCGGTCGGCGTCGTAGAGCAGCACGCCGAGGTAGCGGATGCGCCCGACGCAGGTCTCCGAGCAGACGGTGGGCTGGCCGGCCTCGATGCGCGGGTAGCAGAAGATGCACTTCTCGGACTTGCCGCTCTTCCAGTTGAAGTAGATCTTCTTGTACGGGCAGCCGGAGATGCACATCCGCCAGCCGCGGCACTTGTCCTGGTCGATCAGGACGATGCCGTCCTCCTCGCGCTTGTAGATCGCCCCGCTCGGGCAGGACGCCACGCACGCCGGGTTCAGGCAGTGCTCGCAGAGGCGCGGCAGGTACATCATGAAGGTGTTCTCGTACTCACCGTAGATGTCCGCCTGGACCTGGTCGAAGTTCTTGTCCTTGCGCCGCTTGGCGAACTCGGTGCCGAGGATCTCCTCCCAGTTCGGGCCCCACTCGATCTTCTCCATGCGCTGCCCGGAGACCAGCGAGCGCGGGCGCGCCACCGGCTGGTGCTCGGCCTTGGGCGCGGTATGCAGGTGCTGGTAGTCGAAGTCGAACGGTTCGTAGTAGTCGTCGATCTCGGGCAGGTCCGGGTTGGCGAAGATGTTCGCCAGCACGCGGAACTTGCCGCCGATGCGCGGGCGGATCGAACCGTCTGCCGCGCGCACCCAGCCGCCCTTCCACTTCTCCTGGTTTTCCCATTCCTTCGGGTAGCCGATCCCGGGCTTGGTCTCGACGTTGTTGAACCAGGCGTACTCCATGCCTTCGCGGCTGGTCCAGACGTTCTTGCAGGTGATCGAGCAGGTGTGGCAACCGATGCATTTGTCGAGGTTCAGCACCATGCCGACTTGCGAACGAATTTTCATGGCGTCTCTCCTCAAATGTCCTGGGGCAGCGGTTGCGGCAGGGCGTCGCCGCCGAGTCCGCCGTGGCGGGGCTCGTCCAGCCAGTCGACCTTGCTCATCTTGCGCACCACGACGAACTCGTCGCGGTTGCAGCCGACCGTGCCGTAGTAGTTGAAGCCCCAGGCCTGCTGGGCGTAGCCGCCGATCATGTGGGTCGGCTTGAGCACCACGCGGGTCACCGAGTTGTGGTGGCCGCCACGGGTGCCGGTGGTCTCGCTGCCGGGTACGTTCACGATGCGTTCCTGGGCGTGGTACATCATCACCATGCCGTCCTTGACCCGCTGGCTGACCACCGCGCGGCAGGTCGCCGCGCCGTTGGCGTTGAACACCTCGACCCAGTCGTTATCGACGATCCCGGCCTTGGCCGCGTCGTGCTCGCTGAGCCAGATGATCGGACCGCCGCGCGACAGGGTGAGCATCAGCAGGTTGTCGCTGTAGGTGGAGTGGATGCCCCATTTCTGGTGCGGGGTGATCCAGTTCAGGGTGATCTCCGGGTTGCCGTTGGGCTTCCTGTTCAACAGTTTCTCGGTGGTCCGGGTGTTGACCGGCGGCCGGTAGCTGACGAAGCCTTCGCCGAACGCCTGCATCCACGGGTGATCCTGGTAGAACTGCTGGCGACCGGTGATGGTGCGCCACGGGATCAGCTCGTGGACGTTGGTGTAGCCGGCGTTGTAGCTGACGTGCTCGTCCTCGAGGCCGGACCAGGTCGGGCTGGAGATGATCTTGCGCGGCTGCACCTGGATGTCGCGGAAGCGGATCTTCTCGTCTTCCTTGGGCAGCGCCAGGTGGGCGTGCTCGCGGCCGGTGATCTTCGACAGCGCTTCCCAGGCCTTGACCGCGACCTGGCCGTTGGTTTCCGGAGCCAGGGCGAGGACCACCTCGGCGGCGTCGATGGCGCTGTCGATACGCGGCCGGCCCTGGCTGACGCCGCTCTCGACCACGCGATGGTTGAGGTCGCCGACCAGCTTCACTTCCTTCTCGGTGTTCCAGCCGATGCCCTTGCCGCCGTTGCCCAGCTTGTCCAGCAGCGGACCGAGCGAGGTGAACTTGCGGTAGACGTTCGGGTAGTCGCGCTCGACCAGGTGCAGCGTCGGCAGGTTGCGTCCCGGCACCGGCTCGCACTCGCCCTTCTTCCAGTCATGGCCGTCGCCGCCGAACGGCTGCGCCAGCTCGGTGGGGGTGTCATGCAGCAGCGGCACCGTGACCAGGTCCTGCTCCACGCCGAGGTGGCCTTCGGCGACGGCGGAGAACTTCTTGGCGATGGCCTTGTAGATCTCCCAGTCGCTCTTGGCTTCCCAGGCCGGATCGGTGGCCGCCGACAGCGGATGGATGAAGGGGTGCATGTCGGAGGTGTTGAGGTCGTCCTTCTCGTACCAGGTAGCGGTCGGCAGGACGATGTCCGAGTACATGCAGGTGGAGGACATGCGGAAGTCCAGGGTGGTGACCAGGTCGAGCTTGCCCTCGGCACCGTCGTCGACCCAGTCGACCTCGGTGGGACGCGGACCGCCGGCCTTGCCGAGGTCATCGTTCATCACCCCGTTCTTCGCCCCGAGCAGGTACTTGAGCATGTACTCGTGCCCCTTGCCGGAGGAGCCCAGCAGGTTGGAGCGCCAGATGAACATGTTGCGCGGGAAGTTCTGCGGATCGTCCGGCGATTCGCTGGCGAAGCGCAGGCCGCCGCTCTTCAGTTCGCGCACCACATAGTCGGCGACCGGCAGGCCGGCGGCCTCGGCCTCGGCGGCGATGCGCAGCGGGTTGCGGTTCAGTTGCGGCGCCGACGGCAGCCAGCCGAGGCGTTCGGCCTGGATGTTGTAGTCCAGGGCGTGTTCGGCGAAGCGGCTGGCGTCGGCCAGCGGCGACAGCACCTCGTGCATCGACAGCTTCTCGTGGCGCCATTGCGAGCTGTGCAGGTAGAAGAAGCTGGTGCCGTTCATCTGCCGCGGCGGCCGGCTCCAGTCCAGGCCGAAGGCCAGCGGCGCCCAGCCGGTCTGCGGGCGCAGCTTCTCCTGGCCGACATAGTGCGCCCAGCCGCCGCCGCTCTGGCCGATGCAGCCGCACATCATCAGCATGTTGATGACCGCGCGGTAGTTCATGTCCATGTGGTACCAGTGGTTCATCGCCGCGCCGATGATCACCATCGCCTTGCCGCGGGTCTTGTCGGCGCTGTCGGCGAACTCGCGGGCGACCTGCGTCGCGCGCGCCGCCGGGACGCCGGTGATGCGCTCCTGCCAGGCCGGGGTATAGGGCGTGTCGGCGTCCTCGTAGGAGGTCGCCACGTTGTCGCCGCCCAGGCCGCGGTCGATGCTGTAGTTGGCCATCTGCAAGTCATAGACGGTGGCCACCCGCAGGCGCTTGCCGTCCGCCGCGACGATCTCGCGGAACGGCACCCGGCGCAGCAGTACCTCGTCGTTGGCGACGCCCTTGAAGTGCGGGTGCTCCTGCCCGGCGAAGTACGGGAAGGCCACCTCGCAGGCATGTTCCGGGCCATCGAGCAGCGACAGTTGCAGGCGCGTCTGGTCACCGCTCCTGCCGTCCAGCTCGGCGATGTTCCACTTGCCAGACTCGCCCCAGCGGTAGCCGATGGCGCCGGTGGGCGAGACCAGCCCGCCGCTGCGCTCGTCGTAGGCGATGGTCTTCCACTCGGGGTTGTTGTCCTGGCCGAGGTTGTCCGCCAGGTCGGCGGCGCGCAGGTAGCGGGTCGGCTTGAACGCGCCGCCGGCGTGTTCTTCCAGCAACACCAGCATCGGCATGTCGGTGTACTGGCGGCAGTAGTCGACGAAGTAGGCGCTCGGCCGGTCGAGGTGGAACTCCTTCAGGATCACGTGACCGAAGGCCATGCCCAGCGCGGCGTCGGTGCCCTGCTTGGGGTTGAGCCAGAGGTCGGTGAGCTTGGCCACCTCGGAATAGTCCGGGGTGATGGAGACGGTCTTGGTGCCCTTGTAGCGCACCTCGGTGAAGAAGTGCGCGTCCGGGGTCCGCGTCTGCGGCACGTTGGAGCCCCAGGCGATGATGTAGCTGGAGTTGTACCAGTCGGCCGACTCCGGCACGTCGGTCTGCTCGCCCCAGATCTGCGGGCTGGCCGGCGGCAGGTCGCAGTACCAGTCGTAGAAGCTCAGGCAGACCCCGCCGATCAGCGACAGGTAGCGGGCGCCGGCGGCGTAGCTGACCATCGACATGGCCGGGATCGGCGAGAAGCCGATCACCCGGTCCGGACCGTAGGTCTTGGTGGTGTAGACGTTGGCCGCGGCGATGATCTCGGTGACCTCGTCCCAGCTGGAACGGACGAAGCCGCCCAGGCCGCGCTGGCTCTTGTAGCTCTTCGCCTTGGCGGCGTCCTCGACGATGCTGGCCCAGGCGTTCACCGGGTCGCCGTGCTGCGCCCGCGCCTCGCGCCAGAGCTTGAGCAACGGCTTGCGCACCTTCGGGTACTTCAGGCGGTTGGCGCTGTAGATGTACCAGGAATAGCTGGCCCCGCGCGGGCAGCCGCGCGGCTCGTGGTTGGGCAGGTCCGGACGGGTGCGCGGGTAGTCGGTCTGCTGGGTTTCCCAGGTGATCAGGCCGTTCTTCACGTAGATCTTCCAGGAGCAGGAGCCGGTGCAGTTCACCCCGTGGGTGGAGCGCACGATCTTGTCGTGCTGCCAGCGCTGCCGGTAGGCACCTTCCCAGGCGCGGCTCTCGTTGCTGGTCTCGCCGTGGCCATCGGCGAATTCGCCCTGCTTCTTCTTGAAGAACTGCAGGCGGTCGAGCAGGTGACTCATCTTGATCTCCTCACCCGGTCTGTGCCGGGCGTTACAACGCTAATCAGGGGTTGCCGCGGGCTGCTGCCGACGGACTCAACAGGGACTCTCCGCACCCTTGCGCGCGTACCACCACCAGGTGGCGACGATGCAGCTCAGGTAGTAGGCGATGAACACGTAGAGGGCGCCCTCGGCGCTGCCGGTCATGTGCAGCGAGGTGCCGAACGCCTTCGGGATGAAGAACCCGCCGAAGGCGCCGATGGCGGCGGAGAAGCCGATCACCGCGGCCGACTCCATGCTCGCGTTGCGCGCCGCGCCGGCTTCGTCGGCCTGGCCGTCGCGCACCCGCCGGGCCCACTCGTTGCGGAAGATCACCGGGATCATGCGGAAGGTGGAGCCGTTGCCGATGCCGGCGAAGAAGAACAGCAGGATGAAGGCGCCAAGGAAGCCGAAGAAGTTGCCCTGGCCGCCGTCGCCCGGCAGGAAGGCGATCACCGCGAACACCCCGCCGATCATCAGCGCGTAGTTCCACAGGGTGATCCGCGCGCCGCCGAACTTGTCCGCCAGCCAGCCGCCCAGGGGCCGGCTGAGGGCGCCCACCAGCGGACCGAGGAAGGCGTATTGCAGCGGGTTGACGTCGGGGAACTGGGTCTTGCTGAGCATCGCGAAGCCGGCCGAGAAGCCGATGAACGAGCCGAAGGTGGCCACGTACAGCCAGCACATCAGCCAGTTGTGCTTGCGCTTGAAGATCACCGCCTGGTCGCGGAACGAGGCCTTGGCGTCGGCGATGTCGTTCATCCCGAACCAGGCCGCGACCGATACCACGGCGATGAACGGCACCCAGATCCAGCCGGCGTTCTGCAGCCACAGGCGACCGCCGTCGCCGAGCTGCTGCGGCTCGCCGCCGAAGGCGCCGAACAGGCCGCCGGCCACCGCCAGCGGCACGGCGAACTGCATCACCGAGACGCCGAGGTTGCCGAGCCCGGCATTCAGGCCGAGGGCGGTGCCCTGCTGGCTCTTCGGATAGAAGAAGCTGATATTGGACATGCTCGAGGCGAAGTTGCCGCCGCCGAAGCCGCAGAGCAGCGCGATCAGGGCGAACACCCAGTACGGGGTGCTCGGGTCCTGCACGGCGAAGCCCAGCCAGATGCACGGGATCAGCATCGAGGCGGTGCTCAGGGCGGTCCAGCGACGACCGCCGAAGATCGGCACCATGAACGAATAGAACACCCGCAGGGTGGCGCCGGAGATCGACGGCAGCGCCGCGAGCAGGAACAGCTGGTCGTTGCTGAAGGCGAAGCCGGCGCTGTTCAGGCGCACAGTCACCGTGCTCCAGATCATCCACACGGCGAAGGCGAGCAGCAGCGCGGGGATCGAGATCCACAGGTTGCGGCTGGCGATGCGCTTGCCGTTGCGCGCCCAGAACTCGGGGTCCTCGGGGCGCCAGTCGAGCAGCAGCGGTCCCCGTGCGGCTTTCAGTTGGGTATTGGCGATCATGCCCATGACGGCATTACCTCAGGAGTGGGTGGGAAGAGTGGGAGGAAGGTCGACGTCGGCCGAGGCGGCCTGGCCGTCGATGCGGCGTTGCTGCTTGATCGCGTAGTGCATCCAGACCATGCAGACCACGGTCAGGCCGAACAGCAACATGAAGCAGGAGGAGCGCACGCCGATGTGGTCGGCGGCGTAGCCGAACAGGATCGGCAGGCAGAAGCCGCCGAGGCCGCCGATCACCCCGACCATGCCGCCGACGGTGCCCATGTTGCTCGGGTAGTAGTCGTGGATGATCCGGTACACGCTGGCCTTGCCGAAGCCCTGGGCAATGCCGACGACGAACACCAGGAAGGTGAACAGCCAGACGTTCAGGCCGATGCCCAGGCTGAGGTCGCCCTGGATGCCGTGGATGGTCATGGTGGTCTGCGGGTAGGAGAGGAAGAACAGGCACACCAGGCAGACCCAGAACACGCCCCAGTTCACCGAGCGCGCGCCGTAGTGGTCGCTGAACCAGCCACCGAGGGCGCGGATCAGGCCGGACGGCAGGGTGAACAGCATGGTGATGAAGGACGCGGTCTTCAGGTCCAGGCCGTATTCGGCGATGTAGTACTTCGGCAGCCACAGGGCCAGGGCGACGAAGCCGCCGAAGACGAAGAAGTAGTACAGGCCGAAGCGCCAGACGCGCAGCTCGGCGAGCGGCGCCAGTTGCTTGGCCAGGGTCGGCCGCTGGCTGGCCTCGGCGGCACCCTTGAGGTGCGCCGGATCGGTCCAGGTGAACAGCCAGAACAGCACGGCGGTGACCAGCATGGCTACCGAGTAGACCTGCGGCACCATGCGCCAGCCGAAGGCGACCACGATCATCGGCGCCACCAGGTTGGTGATCGCCGCGCCGGCATTGCCAGCACCGAAGATGCCCATCGCGGTGCCCTGGCGCTCCTTCTCGAACCAGGCCGAGGTGTAGGCGATGCCGACCGCGAAGGAGCCGCCGGCCAGGCCGACGAACAGGCCGAGCACCAGGTAGTGCCAGTACTGGCTGGCGAAGGCCAGGCCGTAGATCGGGATGGCCACCAGCAGCATGTGGATGAAGAACACGATGCGGCCGCCGAAGCGGTCGGTGATCAGGCCCAGCGGCAGGCGCACCAGGGAGCCGGTGAGGATCGGCAGGGCGACCATCAGGCCGAACTGGGATTCGCTCAGGCCGAGCTCGTCCTTGATGCGGATGCCGATGATCGAAAACATCGTCCACACGGCGAAATTCACCGCGAAGGACAAGGTACTCATGCCGAGGACGGAGTACTGTTTCTGACGTAGGGAAGCCATGGCTAAACTCTCTGCACGGACAGCGTTCAGCGAGAGCCTAGGGAAGGTGTTCCTATGCAAATTTGATAGGAATCAATGAAATACCGGCCGTTCCGTGCCTAGATGCGCGCCCCTACCTCGAAAGAGGTACGGCTGAAATTATTGCGCAACTAACTGTTTTAAAAGGCTTTTCTCATGAACAAGGCGACCGCGCCGGACGCTGACCAGCGGGACAGATTCTTTGGAGGTAGTGACAGGGCCGGAAAGCCGATCCTGCGCCGCTCCCTGGTAGTCCGCTTCGGCTGCTACCTCACCCTGCTGGTATCGCTGGCGCTGATCGGGATGTTCAGCGCCCTGCTCTTCGCCGACTACACGCACCAGGACGCCGCGGTGATCAACCACGCCGGCTCGTTGCGCATGCTCACCTACCGGGTCGCCCTGGAGCCCAGCCTGGAAGGCCGCCAGGCGCTGCTCGGGACCCTCGGCGAACGCCTCGACAGCGGCGACATCCGCCGCCTGCTGCAACGCCAGGACGCCGACGACCCGATCCGCCAGTTGCACCAGGAGCTGCGCGAGGGCCTCGCGCGCCTGGACCCGCGCGCGCTGCCCGGACGCGCCGTGCTGGACGCCTACGTCGGCGACATCGACCGTTTCGTCGGCATCCTCCAGGCCAAGGCCGAGCGCCGCTCGCAACTGCTCAGCACGGTGCAGGGCCTGTGCCTGTTCCTCAGCCTGCTGGTGGTGTTCGTCACCCTCTACGACCTCAGCTATCACGTCATCGGCCCGCTGCGCGAACTCACCAGCACCGCCCGCCGCCTGGGCCGCGGCGAGCTGGACGCGCGGGTCACCTACAGCGGCGAGGACGAACTGGCGCAACTGGGCGAGCGCTTCAACCAGATGGCCGGCGAGCTGAAGAGCATCTACGGCGACCTGGAAGAGCGCGTGGAGGACAAGACCCGCGCCCTCTCGCAGAGCCACCAGCGCCTCGAACTGCTCTACGCCAGCGCCCGCCGGCTGGGCGAGAACCCCTACGACAGCCGCACCCTGCAACCGCTGCTGAACCAGTTGGAGAAAGTGCTCGACGCCGGCCGCGTGACCCTCTGCCTGAACAAGGACGGGGTCGAGCGCGCCTACAGTTCGCTGACCACCACCGAGCGCCCGGCGGACTTCTGCCTGCAGGGCGACTGCGGTAGCTGCCGCGAGCAGGCCAGCGCCTGCGACCAACCCTCGTCCCTGGCCCAGCCATTGCTGATGCAGCCCCTGTCCATCGCCGGCCACCGTTTCGGCGAACTGTTCATCGAAAGCCGCAGCGGCCGCCTGGAGAACTGGCAGCAGCAACTGATCGAGACCTTCTGCGACAACATCGCCCGCACCTTCGCCCTGTCCCTGCAACAGGAACAGGAAAGCCGCCTGGCCCTGTTCGCCGAGCGCGGCACCATCGCCCGCGAACTGCACGACTCGCTGGCACAGTCGCTGTCCTACCTGAAGATCCAGGTCAGCCGCCTGGGCACCCTGCTCAAGCGCGAGGCGCCGGCGGAGAAGATCGAGGACACCCTCGACGAACTGCGCGAAGGCCTCAACGGCGCCTACCGGCAACTGCGCGAACTGCTCACCACCTTCCGCCTCAGCCTCGACGAGCCGAGCCTGGAAGCCGCGCTGGGGAACGCCGTGGCCGAGTTCGGCGAGCGCGGCGAGGTGACGATCGAACTGGACAACCGCCTGCAACACGTGCCGCTGAGCCCCAACGAGGAAATCCACGTCCTGCAGATCGTCCGCGAGGCGCTCTCCAACGTGGTTCGCCATTCGCAGGCGCAACGGGCCTGGGTGCGCCTGAGCAGCCAGGCCGACGGCCAGGTGAGCATCGCCGTCGAGGACGATGGCGTCGGCTTTGATCCGCAGCAGAACCGCAGCGGCCATTATGGGCTTACCATCATGCAGGAGCGCGGCCAGACCCTCGGCAGCCAGTTGCGCTTCGAAGCGCGCGCGCCCCACGGCACGCGAGTGCTCTTCAGCTTCGTGCCGACCGCCCTGCAACCCTCCGCCGCCAAGGAGCCGACCCCATGACGGACATGCCAGCCACCGCCGACGAACCGGTTCGCCTGCTGCTGGTGGACGACCATCCGATGATGCGCAAGGGCGTCGCCCAGTTGCTCGAACTGGAAGACGACCTCAGCGTGGTCGGCGAGGCCGGCAGCGGCGAGGAAGCCCTGCGCCTGGCCGCCGAGCTGGACCCGGACATGATCCTGCTGGACCTGAACATGAAAGGCATGAACGGCCTGGACACCCTGCGCGCGTTGCGCGAGGCCGGAGTCGACGCGCGCATCGTGGTGTTCACCGTGTCCGACGACAAGGGCGACGTGGTCAACGTCCTGCGCGCCGGCGCCGACGGCTACCTGCTCAAGGACATGGAGCCGGAGCGCCTGCTCGAGCACATCCGCCAGGCCGCCACCGGACAGATGACCCTCAGCCCGCAGTTGACCCAGATCCTCGCCCAGGCCCTGCGGGGCGACGACCGCTCGAAGAGCCTCGACGAGCTGACCGAGCGCGAACGGCAGATCCTCCGCCAGATCGCCCACGGCTACAGCAACAAGATGATCGCGCGAAAGCTGGACATCACCGAAGGCACGGTGAAGGTCCATGTCAAGCGGGTGCTGCACAAGCTCGGCATGCGTTCGCGGGTCGAGGCCGCGGTGTGGGCGGTGGAGAACGACCTGGTGTGAGCCGCGCGCGGGCTTGATTCCGGTCAAGAAATCCACCGCGGCGCTGCGTCGATACTGGCGGCTTCCTTCCACGAGGCGCCCGTCATGATGTTCGAACGCAGCCCCGACGATCCCCTTCCCCTGGTCTACGCCTGCTCCGGCTGCTCCAACGTGGCGCAACTGGCCAACGATCTCGCGCTGCGCCTGGATCGCGCCCGGCTGGCGGAGATGTCCTGCATCGCCGGAGTCGGCGGCGACGTCCCGCTGCTGGTCCGCCGGGCCCGCTCCGGGCGACCGATCCTGGCCCTCGACGGTTGCCCGCTGCATTGCGTGAAAGGCTGCCTGGCGCGCCACGAGGTAGTCCCGACCCTGCACCTGACCCTCAGCGAACACGGCCTGAAGAAGCGCTACGGCGAGGACTGCGAGGCGCAGGACGCCGAGCGCCTGTTCGTCGAACTGGAGCGTCTGCTGACGCCGGGCGGCAAGCGCCGCTGCGAATGACGGCCAGGCCGGGGGCGGCGGCTATCCCCAGCCTGCCGAAACCCGCATCCCCGCCTTTCGGCCTCCCTCGCGCATATCGCGGCGCCTCCGCCGCGTAAGCGTGCCCGTACCGCCTGCGATACGCAGCAGTGCGCTAGGATGTCCCCTCGGCTTCGAAGAAAGGACATTTCAATGCTGATCGGTGCGCTGCTGGTCCTCACCTGGGTCATCCTCCTCGTCCGATACCCGGCCAAGGCCCTGCCGGTCTCCCTGGCGGCTCTCGCCGGGCTGGGCCTGGTGGCGGCCTGGGTGATCTGGCAGGACAACGACGAAAGCCGCCACCTGCAACGCCAGGAACTGCGCCTGAGCTATGCGCCGGAACGCTGTCCGGTGGACCGGCCGCTGGCGGTCGAACTGAAGAACGGCAGCGACCGTCCGTTGCTGGAGCTACGCTGGAGGATCGCCGCCTACCGCCCCGGCGACAGTGTCAACCTGGCCGACACCAGCTTCGACAGCCCGCGCTACCGGGCGCCGAACGCCCTGCTCGGCGGCGACAGCTGGCACGATTGCCTGCCGCTGCCGCCGCTGCGTCCGGGCTATCGCGCCAGCACCCTGGAATTCCGCGCCGAACGCCTGGACGGGCGTTTCGGCAACTGACCGAGGGAGGACCCGATGGAAACCCGCCGTCTGTTCGACCAGGGCTCCGCTGCCTACGCCAGCGCCCGCCCGCGTTATCCCGATGCGCTCTACCGCCATCTCGCCGGGCTCTGCGGCCAGCGCCGGCGCGCCTGGGACTGCGCCACCGGTACCGGCCAGGCCGCGCTCGGCCTGGCGCAGTACTTCGGCGAAGTCCTCGCCAGCGACACCAGCACGCAGCAGATCGAACACGCCGTTGTCCATCCGGGTATCCGCTACAGCGTGCAGGACGCCGAAGCCACCGACTATCCCGACGCCGCCTTCGACCTGGTCTGCGTAGCCCAGGCCTGGCACTGGTTCGACCATTCGCGCTTCAACCGCGAGCTGCTGCGCGTGCTGCGTCCCGGCGGCGTGTTCGCCGCCTGGGGCTACGGCTGGTTCAGCATCGACGCGCAGATCGATGCCGCCATCGACGAGGAATACCTGCGCCCGATCGGCCCGTACTGGGCGCAACAGAACCGCCTGCTGTGGAACGCCTACCGGGATGTCGAGCTGCCGCTGGGCGAACTCCCCGCGCCGGCCTTCGTCATCGAGCAACAATGGAGCCTGGCCCGGTTGTTCGACTACATGGCCACCTGGTCGGCCAGCCGCCTGTGCCGCGAGGCGCAGGGCAACGCTTTCGTGCGCCAGGCCCTGCAACGGGTCGCCGCGCTCTGGGGCGAGCCGACCTCGACACGCAGGGTTCGCATGCCGCTGGCGCTGCGGATCGCGCGCAAGGACGCCTGACCGAGCCTTCGAGCGGTTTTCCGCGGCCGGCGAATCCAGTACGGTAGGCCGCCCTCCTTCCAACTCCCAGCCAAGGAACGCTGCCCATGAGCCAACCCGTCGCCTTCGTCACCGGCTGCTCCAGCGGCATCGGCCGCGCCCTCGCCGACGCCTTCCAGCGCGCCGGCTACCGGGTCTGGGCCAGCGCGCGCAAGGAGGACGACGTGCGTGCCCTGGCCGAGGCCGGCTTCCAGGCGGTGCAACTGGACGTCAACGACGCCGCCGCGCTGGCCCGTCTGGCCGAGGAACTGGGAGTCGAAGCCGCCGGCCTCGACGTGCTGGTCAACAACGCCGGCTACGGCGCCATGGGTCCGCTGCTGGACGGCGGCGTCGAAGCCATGCGCCGGCAGTTCGAGACCAACGTGTTCGCCGTGGTCGGCGTGACCCGCGCGCTGTTCCCGCTACTGAGGCGCAAGTCCGGCCTGGTGGTGAACGTCGGCAGCGTCTCCGGCGTGCTGGTCACGCCCTTCGCCGGCGCCTACTGCGCCTCCAAGGCCGCGGTGCATGCGCTGAGCGATGCCCTGCGCCTGGAGCTGGCACCGTTCGGCGTCGAGGTGCTGGAAGTGCAGCCGGGCGCCATCGCCTCGAACTTCGGCGCCAGCGCCAGCCGCGAGATGGACAGCGTGGTCGACGAACGCTCGCCCTGGTGGCCGTTGCGCCGGCAGATCCAGGCGCGCGCCGCGGCATCCCAGGACAATCCCACGTCCGCCGAAGACTTCGCCCGCCAGTTGCTCGCCGCCGTGCAGCGCCGTCCGCGCCCGCCGCTGGTGCGCATCGGCAATGGCAGCCGGGCCCTGCCGGCGCTGGCCCGCTGGCTACCGCGCGGCCTGCTGGAGCGGCTGCTGAAGAAGCGCTTCGGTCTCGACACGCGCCTCTGAAACCGCCAGGAGATACCGCCATGGGCGACCGCCTTGCCGTACCCATCCGCTACTACGCCCTGGCCGGGATCGCCGCGGCGATCCTGCTCAACGTGCTGCTGCGCGGGGTGGTCCGCTTCGGCGGCCTGCCGGCCAGCCTGCTGATCGCCGCGCTGGTCGCCGGCGGCCTGGCCTGGTGGTTCGCCCGCGCGCAGCGGCGCTGGCCGACCTGGGGCGAGCGCTTGCGCCTGGTCGCCCTGTATGGCGGAGTGCTCGGGGTCCTTTACCTGCTGCTGGTCGGCCTCGCCTCGCTGAAAGGCGATCCCAGCCCGGCGGCACTGCTCATCGTGGTGCTGCACTACCTGTGCTATCCGGCGCTGTTGCTGGTGTTCTTCTCCGGCAGGGTCTATGGATTCTTCCTGCGCTGACAGGTGAGACTGCCTCAACGAATTCTTCACATTCTCTTCAGCTCGGCTTGACCCGCCCTCGCCTAGTGTTGGCCACCCACCGCACGAGGCCGACATGCACCGTTCACCGCTCGCCTGGCTCCGCCTGCTCCTCGCCGCCGTGCTCGGCGCCTTCCTGCTCGGCGGCCCGCTGCATGCCGCCGAGACTGCCGCCACGCGTTCGCCAGCCTGGGCGCAAGCGGTCGACCCGTCGATCAACCTCTACCGCATGAGCCCCACCCTCTATCGCAGCGCGCTGCCCAACGCACATAGCGTCGCGCTGCTGCAACGCCTGCAGGTGAAGACGGTGGTCAGCTTCATCAAGGACGACGACCGCGCCTGGCTGGGCCAGGCTCCGGTGCGGGTGGTCAGCCTGCCAACCCACGCCGACCGGGTCGACGACGCCGAGGTGCTCAGCGTCCTCCGCCAGTTGCAGGCCGCCGAGCGCGAAGGCCCGGTACTGATGCACTGCAAGCACGGCAACAACCGCACCGGACTGTTCGCCGCCATGTACCGCATCGTCGTGCAGGGCTGGGACAAGCAGGCCGCGCTGGAGGAAATGCAGCACGGCGGTTTCGGCGACGAGGACGACATGCGCGACGCCAGCGCCTATGTGCGCGGCGCCGACGTCGACGGCCTGCGCCTGGCGATGGCCAACGGCGAATGCAGCCCGTCGCGCTTCGCCGTCTGCCATGTGCGCGAGTGGATGGCCCAGGCGCTCGACCGGCCGTAAACACGCGCAGGGCCGAAAGGCTTGGTCCCGTCACGCAAGTTTGGCACCCTTGGGACTCGCCGCCGCACGCGGCGGCCCACTTCGACAGCCGCGACGAGACTCCCATGAGCGATGCCCCGACCTCCCCGCGCTTCAGCGCCGCCACCAGCACCCGCCTGCTCGACCATGCGCAACTGGAGGCGCTCTGCGCCGACTATGACGGCTTCCTTCTCGATCTCTGGGGCGTAGTGATGGACGGCACCGAGGCGTTCCCCGGCGCCCTTGCCTGGCTCGCCCGGCGGCACGCCGAAGGCCGCCCGGTCTGGTTCCTCAGCAACTCGTCCAGCAGCGTGGTGGAAATGAGCGCCGGGCTCGAGCGCCTGGGCATCCGGCGCGACTGGTTCGCCGGCATCACCACGTCCGGCCAGTTGACCATCGACGCCCTGCTGCAAACCGCCGAATACCGGCGTGGCGGTATCTACCTGGCCGGCGTCGGCCTGGCCCAGCAGAGCTGGCCGGCGGAAATCCGCGAGCGCTTCGTCGAGGACATCGCCCAGGCGGCGCTGATCGTCGGCGTCGGCAGCTTTCCCCAGGATGAACTGGAACAGCGCTTCGCGCCCCTGCGCGGCGCCACCGACCTACCGTTCCTCTGCGCCAACCCGGACCGCGTGGTGGTTTCCGGCGGCCGCACGGTATACGGCGCGGGCATGCTCGCCGAGCTGTTCAGCGAGGAAGGCGGCCAGGTCAGCTGGTACGGCAAGCCCGACCCGGCGGCCTTCCGCATCGCCCAGCGGCAACTGGAAGCGCGCGGCGCGCGGCACATCCTGTTCGTCGGCGACTCGCTGGTGACCGACGTCCCCGGCGCCCTCGCCGCGCGCATCGATACGCTCTGGCTGGGCGCCACCGGCATCCACCGCGAAGCCCTGGGCGCCGAGTTCAACGGAGCACTCGACGAGGAGCGGGTCAGGTCGCTGCTGCACGGCTATCCGATCCGACCGCACTTTGCCGCGCCAGGGCTGGTCTGACCCTCAAAGGTCGGAAAAAGGATGCACGCATGCACTGGCTGGACTACCTGCAATGGCCCGCCATGCTGGTCACGGTGGTGGCCGCCTGGCTGGTGGCGTCGGCGCATCGGCGAAGACGCAAGGTCGGCTTCTGGGTGTTCCTCGCCAGCAACCTGCTGTGGATCGCCTGGGGCCTGTACGCCCAGGCCTATGCGCTGATCCTGCTGCAGGTCTGCCTGGCGGCGATGAACCTGCGCGGCACCCATCGCAACGAAGCGCCACAGGACAGCGCCTGATGGCCGCCAACGAAAACGCCCGCCATGACGGCGGGCGCTCGCTTTGCGAAGGCTGCGCTCAGTGCGCCCCCTCGCTTTTCTCCAGCGGCTGGCCGGCGTAGATACGACGCACCAGCGGGCCGATGGAAAGCCCCTGGAGCAGGATCGATACCAGCACCACGATGTAGGTCAGGCTGAGGATCAGGTCGCGCTCCGGCCCCAACGGCAGGGACAGCGCCAGCGCCACCGAGACGCCGCCGCGCAGCCCACCCCAGACCAGGATGCGGATGGTGCCCGCCGGTACCTGCCGGTTGGCGCCACGGAAACGGCGCAGGACCAGGATCGCCGGGCCCACCGTGAGCAGGCGCGAGACCAGCACCGCGCCGCCTAGGGCGAAGGCCGCCGCCACGTGCAGCCAGGAGAACGGCAACAGCAGCAGCTCCAGGCCGATCAGGGCGAACAGCAGGGCGTTGAGGATCTCGTCGATCAGTTCCCAGAACTTGTCCACGTAGCGCCGGGTCTCGTCCGACATCGCGTAGTGGCGTCCGTGGTTGCCGATGATCAGCCCGGCCACCACCATCGCGATCGGCGCCGATACGTGCAGGCGCGCGGCCAGCGCGGCACCGCCGATGACCAGGGCGAGGGTCAGCATGACCTCCACCTGGTACTGGTCGATGCCGCGCATCATCACGAACACGCCGTAGCCGAGCACCGCACCGAAGACCACGCCGCCGATGGCTTCCTGGACGAAGAGGATCGCCGTGGCGCTGACCGTGGGCGCCTCGCCGAGCTGGAGGATGCCGAGGATGATGGCGAACACCACCACCGCGGTGCCGTCGTTGAACAGCGACTCGCCGACGATGGTGGTCGCCAGCGGTTTCGGCGCGCCGGCGGACTTGAGGATGCCGAGCACGGCAATGGGGTCGGTCGGCGAGATCAGCGCGCCGAACAGCAGGCAGTAGATGAAATCCACCTGCCAGCCGAACAGCGGGAAGGTGTAGTAGGCCAGGCCACCGATGACGAAGGTGGCGATCAGCACCCCGGCGGTGGCCAGCAGGCCGATCGGCCACTTGTAGCTGCGCAGGTCGGAGAGGTCGACGTGCAGTGCGCCGGCGAACAGCAGCGCGGGCAGGAACCAGGTCATCAGCACTTCGGAGAAGTCGATGCGGCGGATGATTTCCTGCATCTCCACCTCGAGGATCGGATAGCCCAGTTCCGACAGCCCCTGGACGATCAGCGAGAACACCAGCGCCGTGGCCATCACGCCGATGGTCGGCGGCAGGCGGATGAAGCGGTAGTTCACGTAGGTGAGCAAGGTGGTCAAGGCAATGAATGCCGCGACGAGATCGAGCATGACGCGGGGTACTCCCTTAGCAGAAGGTAAAACACCTACCCCAAAAGGCCGATCCGTGAACCGTGGGGTGCGAATGTCTGGAAAAGCCCGAGAAAATTTCGGAACCCGCATCATAACCGCAGAAAAGCCCTGGACGTCCAGCGCACCGATACGGTGCATGGCGCGCCGCCGACGCGGCAGCACCATTATCGACCGCTTCCCCGGGAAAATTTCTTCGTTCGCCGCCAGCCCAGGCGAGACGGCGGCTGCGGCCGCTTGCCCAGGCCCGGTCATGGCACAAGCATGGCCGTTTCGTTGAACCTCCGCGAACGACGAACGGTCAACCCTTTCAGGGTCGGGAATTCGGTGCCCATCCGAAGCCTTTGATTTCCGGCCTGTTTCCGCGCTTCGACGAAGCGCCCGACAGCGTAGCCAACGCTCATTCCGAAGGGAGTCCCGACCATGGTGAAAACCTGTGGCAAGGCCCTGCTCGGCCTCTGCGCCGCAGCCGCCGTACTGGCCTTGCTGATCCACTGGATCACCCCCGCGACCATCCTCCACTACCGCGAGGACCTGCTGTTCTACTTGCAGGCCCACCTGGTGCTGGTCTTCAGTTCGATGGCGGCCGCCCTGCTGGTCGGCGTGCCGGCCGGCATCCTGCTCAGCCGTCCCGGCATGCAGGCCCAGGCCGAACGCCTGATGCAGGTGTTCAACGTCGGCAACACCATCCCGCCGCTGGCGGTGCTGGCCATCGCCCTGGCGATCATCGGCATCGGCAACGGCCCGGCAATCCTCGCCCTGTTCCTCGCCTCGCTGCTGCCGATCGTGCGCAACACCTACGAGGGCCTGCGCAATGTCTCGCCGGCGCTGAAGGAAGCCGCCACCGGCATCGGCATGACGCCCAACCAGGTGCTGCTGCGGGTGGAACTGCCGAACGCGGTGCCGATCATCGTCGGCGGCGTGCGCGTGGCCCTGGCACTGAACGTCGGCTCCGCGCCGCTGGCGTTCCTGATCGGCGCCAACAGCCTGGGCAGCCTGATCTTCCCCGGCATCTACCTGAACAACCACCAGCAACTGCTGCTCGGCGCCGCCTGCACGGCGCTCCTCGCCCTGCTGCTGGACGCCCTGGTGGTGCTGTTCAGCCGCATGTTCCTGGAACGCGGCCTGACCGCCAAGGAGGCCTGATGAACCGACTGATCCGCTCACTCTGCCTGGCCTGCGCCGGCCTGTTCGCCGCCGGCCTGGCGCAGGCGGAAACCCTGCGCATCGGCGGCAAGACCTTCACCGAGCAGCGCATCCTCACCGCCATCACCGCGCAGTTCCTGCAGAAGCGCGGCTACGACGTGACGGTCACCACCGGCCTGGGCAGCACCCTGGCCCGCGCCGCCCAGGAAAGCGGCCAACTGGATATCGTCTGGGAGTACACCGGCTCGTCGCTGATCGTCTACAACCACATCGACGAGAAGCTCGACGCCGCGGCTTCCTACCGCCGGGTCAAGCAACTCGACGAAGCCCAGGGCCTGGTCTGGCTGAAGCCGACCCGCTTCAACAACACCTATGCCCTGGCCATGCCCGAGGAACAGGCCGAGCACCTGGGCATCCAGAGCGTCAGCGATCTCGCGCGGGTGCTCGCCGAACAGCAGGAGGCCGAGCCCGGGAGCACCCACCTGTTCGCCATGGACCCGGAGTTCGCCGGCCGCCCCGACGGCCTCGGTCCCATGAGCGAGCTGTACGGCCTGCACTTCACCCGCAACGACATCCGCCAGATGGACGCCGGGCTGGTCTACACCGCGCTGAAGAACCGCCAGGTGTTCCTCGGCCTCGTCTACACCACCGACGGCCGCCTGAAGGATTTCAAGCTGCGCGTGCTGAAGGACGACAAGCAGTACTTCCCCTTCTACAACGCCGCCCCGGTGGTGCGTAAGGAGGTCATGCAGCGCCATCCGGAGTTCGCCACGCTGTTCGATCCGATCATCGAGCGGCTCGACGACGCCACCATGCAGGCGCTCAACGCGCGGGTCGATATCGAGCAGCAGACGCCACAGAAGGTCGCCGCCGACTTCCTCCGCGAACACCACCTGCTCGACGACGGCCAGGCCGGCCAGGGAGGTAGCCAGTAATGGACTTCTTCAGCGTGCTTTCCCATCTCGACTGGTCCCAGGTCGGCCAGCTCACCCTCCAGCACCTGCTGCTGGTACTGGTCGCCGTAGGCCTGGCGATCCTCGTCGGCGTGCCGCTGGGCGTGCTGATGACCCGCTTCACGTGGCTGGCCGGCCCGCTGCAGGGCGCCGCCACGGTGATGCTGACCATCCCCTCGATCGCCCTGTTCGGCCTGCTGATGCCGGTCTACTCGGTATTCGGCCAGGGCCTCGGGCCGCTGCCGGCGATCACCGCGGTGTTCCTCTATTCGCTGCTGCCGATCCTGCGCAACACCTACCTCGCCCTGACCGGCGTCGAAGCGGGCATCCGCGAGGCCGGCAAGGGCATCGGCATGACCTTCTGGCAACGCCTGCGGATGGTCGACATTCCCCTCGCGGTGCCGGTGATCCTCGCCGGCGTACGCACCGCCGTGGTGATGAACATCGGCGTGATGACCATCGCCGCGGTGATCGGCGCCGGCGGCCTGGGCGTGCTGATCCTCACTTCCATCAGCCAGAGCAACATGCCGATGCTGGTGGTCGGCGCGGTACTGGTCAGCCTCCTGGCCATCGCCGCCGACCTGCTGCTGCAATGGCTGCAACGCATCCTCACCCCCAAGGGACTGCGCGCCAGCGCGCACTGACAGGAGCCGAACATGATCGAACTGGACAAGCTCAGCAAGACCTTCACCCAGAAGAACGGCAAGGAGTTCCGCGCCGTCGATTCCGTCAGCCTGACCGTGGAGAAAGGCGAGATCTGCATCTTCCTCGGCCCCTCCGGCTGCGGCAAGACCACCACCCTGAAGATGATCAACCGGATCATCCCGCCGACCTCCGGCCGCGTGCTGATCGACGGCCAGGACACCGCGGACCTCGACGAAGTCACCCTGCGCCGCCACATCGGCTACGTGATCCAGCAGATCGGCCTGTTCCCGAACATGACCATCGAGGAAAACATCATGGTCGTGCCGCGCCTGCTCGGCTGGGACAAGGCGCGCTGCAAGGAGAAGGCCCGCGAGCTGATGAGCATGGTCAAGCTGGAGCCCAAGCAGTACCTGCAACGCTACCCGCGCGAACTCTCCGGCGGCCAGCAGCAGCGCGTCGGGGTAATCCGCGCGCTGGCGGCGGACGCGCCGCTGCTGCTGATGGACGAGCCGTTCGGCGCGGTCGATCCGATCAACCGCGAGTCGATCCAGAACGAGTTCTTCGAAATGCAGCGCAAGCTCGGCATGACCGTGATCATGGTCAGCCACGACATCGACGAAGCCATCAAGCTGGGTGACAAGGTGGCGGTGTTCAAGAGCGGCCGGCTGCTCCAGTACGACCACCCGGACACCCTGCTGGCGCACCCGGCGGACGAGTTCGTCAGCGCCTTCACCGGCCAGGACAGCACGCTCAAGCGCCTGCTCCTGGTGCGCGCCGAAGACGCCGCCGACAGCAGCCTGGTCACCGCCCGGCCGCAGACCCCGGTGGCCGAGGCGCTGGAACTGATGGACGAGAACGACCGGCGCTACCTGATCGTGGTGGATGACCAGGGCAAGGGCCTGGGCTACGTGCGACGCAAGGACCTGCGCCGCCAGGAGGGCACCTGCGCGCCGTTCGTCACCCCGTTCCGGGTCACCGCCAGCCACGACGAGCACCTGCGCATCCTGTTGTCGCGGATGTACGAGTTCAACAGCTCCTGGCTGCCGGTGCTCGACCCCGACCAGCAGTTCCTCGGCGAGGTCACCCAGGAATCCATCGCCGACTACCTCAGCTCCGGCCGCTCGCGCGGCGGCAAGGGCCTGATCGTGTCGCCGGCCGAACAGGTCGGGGCCTAGGCCGCCGGGTGGATATTCACCGCCGGCAGCCGCCAACCGCAGCGTATTCCTGGCGAGTGGCGCCCTCTTCCGCCCCGCCGAAACGAAAAAGCCCGGCATCCGCCGGGCTTCTCCCTGCCCCTTCCACTCAACCGGCCCGCCCCGGCGCCTGCGCCGCCGAGGCCTGGTCGTCGCGCCCTTGCGGCTTGACGATCACCGTGCAGGTGATCCCCGCCGAGAGCAGCACGCCGTCCGGCACTTCGTCGATGTGTACCCGCACCGGCACGCGCTGGGCCAGGCGCACCCAGTTGAAAGTGGGGTTGACGTCGGCGGTCAGCTCGCGGCTTTCCGGGTTGTCGCGGTCGTAGATGCCGCGGGCGATGCTTTCCACGTGGCCCTTGAGGTGTTCGCCGCTCATCAGCTGCATGTCCACCGGGTCGCCTTCGCGGATGTACGGCAGCTTGGTTTCCTCGAAGTAGCCGTAGACCCAGTAGGAGTTCTTGTCGATCACCGCCATCTTCGCCTCGCCGACCCGCGCGTAGTCGCCACGGTGCACGTTGAGGTTGGTGACGTAGCCGTCGACCTGCGCCACCACCCGGGTGCGCTCCAGGTTCAGGCGCGCGGCGTCGAGCTGGGCCTTGGCCTGCTCGTAGTCGGCCATCGCCGCGGCGGCGGTGTTGTGGGCGTCGTCGCGGCTTTCGCGGGAGACCACCATCTCATCCATTTCCGCGCGCCGCCGGGCGTTCAACTGGCGCATCTCCAGGGTCGCCTTGCGCGAGGCAACCAGCGACTCGGCCTGCTTCACCGCAATACGGTAGTGGTCGGGGTCGATCTGCATCAGCAGGTCGCCTTTCTTCACCAACTGGTTGTCGCGCACCGGGACGTCGACGACGATCCCGGAAACGTCGGCGGCGACATTGATCACGTCGGCGCGCACGCGACCGTCACGGGTCCAGGGGGTGTCCATGTAGTTGACCCACAGGGTCCGCCCGATGAATACGGCGACCAGCAGGATCAGCAGGGTCGCCAGCAGGCTGATTACGGATTTCAAGGTCATGGTCGGCTCACGATAACGAAGAGGTGCGCTACCGCCTCAGCGGTAGATGGTCAGGGACAGGCCGCCGTACAGGCAGGCGAACAGGCTGACCCGGAACAGCGCCGGGTGCCAGGTGAAGCGATACAGGCCAACCGAGGCGAAGATCCGGTCGAGCCCCCAGGTGAGCGCCGCGGCGATCACGAACAACAGCGTCAGGGTCGGCATGTAGACCCCATGGATGGCGATTTCACGAGGCATGGACGGTACCTTGGCCGCTCGTCCGGCCGGCCAGTTCGGTCAGTGGCGAGGTCGGCGCGAGCAGGGAAGAACGGATGAAGTGCAGGTAGCTGCGCACCCGCCGTAGCGGCGAGCTGTCGAAGTGCGGCGCGCAGGGTTCGTCGGTGTGCCTGGCCGCGTGGATGGCCTGGTCGACAGCCGCCAGGGCGCGCTCCAGGTTCTCCGCACCGGGGCGCACGAACAGCCGGATCAGGGCCCGCCCCATGGCGCGGATCGCCTGGCGCCAGGGCATGGCCTCGGCGTAGCAGGGTTCGTCCGGCAGGCGCTCCTGCTCGCGACGCAGCTCGATGATCGCGTGGCCGACCTCGAGCACCAGGAACATCCAGCGCAGCAGCCCGCGCTGCACGTCCGGGCGCCCGGCGGCGACGCCATAGGCCTGGTTCAGCAGGTCGCGGGTACCGCTTTCGAAGGCCGAGCCAAGCCCCCTGCTCCTGCCGCTGATGGCGAACACCACGCGCATCCGCAGGTCGCGCTCGAGGCGCTTCCACAGCCAGGCGCTGTTGGGCGGCAGAATGACCGCGGCGGCCGCGGCCGAGAGCAGCATCGAGAGGATCAGGGCGATGTACTCGTTGATCACGTGGGCCGGGTCGTAGACGGTCAGGTTCGCCGGCACCGAACCGAAGCAGAAGAACACCAGCAGGCCGAGACCGTAGCCGGCCCACTGCGGCCGCGAGGAGATGAACGCGCCGAGGGCGAACACCGGCGCCAGTACCAGGCATAGCAGCGGGAAACCGTCGATATGCGGGTAGACGAAGAACATCTCGCTGAAGCCGAGCAGCGCCGCCGCCATGGTGCCGATGGCCATCTGCATGGCGACCTTCTTCGGGTTCGGCGCCGCCGAGGCCAGCGCCGAGACCGCCACCGCGTTGAGGGCGAAGGTGCCGCCGCTGGGCCAGGTGCTGTAGATCCAGAAACAGCCGAACAGCAGGATCATCAACCCGGTGCGCATCCCCGCCACTGCCGCCGCCACCGCGTTGGCCTTGGCGGTGAAGGCGTCCTTCCACTGCTCGCGCTCGTGGCGGTGGGCGGCCAGCGAGGCATGGGTCAGGGCGTAGTCGTGCATCTCCTCGGCGAAACGGTAGAGCAGCTCGGCGGCGGTATTGAAGTCCAGCCGCGCCTCTTCGCCCGGCTCCCGCGCCAGCAGTTCTCCGCGCGCCTGGCGGATGCGCGCCATCAGGCGTTCGCGGCAGTCGGCGAGGCGCTGGGCGAAGCGCTCGGCGTCATGGTCGGTGACGGCGCGGCCACGGATCTCCTCGAGCAGCCCGGTGATTTCCTCCAGGCACGGTTCGAACGCTTCCAGCACCTGGGTGGAGCCCTGCGCGCGCAGGCGTTCGAGCAGTTGGTGGAGGGCGTGGAAACGGGTATTCATGGCCATGAACTCGCTGCTCAGGCGAATCAGCCGGCCATTGCGCAGGCGCATGTGCGGATCCTCGAAGGCGCTCGCCGCGCGCATCGTCTCCAGGCCCACCGCCTGGGCGGCGAAGGCCACGTTGCTGCTTTCGAAGCGCTCGCGCCCGCCGACCCCGCGCAGGCTGTCGAGGACGAACGCGGCGAACAGGCCGAAGCGCACGTACAGCGCATTGCGCATCGCCGCGCTGGTGGTCTGCGGCATGATCACCGCGCTGACCACCCCCGAGCAGAGGATCGCCAGGCTGATTTCCAGGACCCGCCAGATCGCCTGCATGAAGGCGCCTTCCGGATGGCTGGTGGCGGGAATGCCGATCAGCGTCGCGGTGTAGCCGGCGAGCACGCAGGCGTAGGAGCGGAAGTCACGGTAGCGGGCGGCCCCGGCGGTGCAGAGGCCGATCCAGATCGCCGAGCTGAGCAGGAACAGCACTCGCTCCTGGGCGAACAGGGCGATCAGGGTGACCATCACGCTGAGGCCGACCAGGGTGCCGAGGAGGCGGTAGAAGCTCTTGGCGAACACCTGGCCGCTCTGCGGCTGCATGACGATGAACACGGTGATGGTCGCCGTGCTCGGCTGCGGCAATTCCAGACGCATCGCCAGCCAGAGGGTCAGGAAGGCCGCGCAGAGCACCTTGAACACGTAGATCCAGGTCGCCCCGTCGCTGCGCGCCCACTCGGCCAGCGCGCGCCGCCACTCGTCGCGGCTGGGCAGGGCGAAACCAGCGGAGCGGCCACTCATCGCGAAGACACCGCTCTGACCGGGACGTTCTCCGGCGCCAGCTTCCGCTGCGCCGGCGTATCGGCGCCGGCCCCGACGCCGCCGCCGAGGGCGGTGAGCAGGCTGGCGTGGGCGGCCAGCCGGGCGGCCTGCACCTGCTCCTGGACCAGTTGCTGCTGGAACAGCCGGGTCTGCGCGTTGAGCACGTTGAGGTAATCGGTGAGGCCGCGCTGGTAGGCCAGGGTGGCGATATCGTAGGTCTTCTGCGCGGAAGCCACCGATTGCGCGGCGAAGTCCTTCTGGATGTCCACCGAATGCAGGCGGATCAACTGGTCGGAAATGTTCTTCAGCGCATCCACCAGGGTCTGGTTGTATTGCTCCACCGCCGCGTCGTAGCCGGCCGCCGCCTCGCCCAACTGCGAACGCAGGCGGCCGCCGTCGAAGATCGGCAGGGTCACCGCCGGGCCGGCGCTGTAGGTGTACTTGGCGCTGCGGAAGAACTCCAGCATGCCGCCGCCGACGGCACTGAAGCCGACCGAGGCCATCAGGTCGACGTTGGGGTAGAAGTCGGCGCGCGCCACGTCCACGCCCTTGGCCAGGGCGGCGACCTGCCAGCGGCGGGCGACCACATCCGGGCGGCGACCGAGCAGTTCGGCCGGCAAGGCGCTGGGCAGGCTCGGCTGCGCCGCCAGGTTCAGGCTTGGCCGGCGGATCGTGCGGCCCTCGCCCGGGCCCTTGCCGGCCAGGGCGGCGAGCAGGTTGCGGGTGAGCTGGATTTCTTCGTCGATCACCTCGATGCGGCGCTCGGTCTCGGGCAGCGGCACTTCCGCCTGGCTGACCTCGAAATGCGTGCCGATGCCGCCGCGCAGGCGACGCTGGGCCAGGGCGAGGATGTCGCGCTGCTGTTGCAGCATGGCCTTGGCGATGTCCATCTCGGCGTACTGCAACGAGAGCTGGACGTAGGCGCGGACGATGTTGCCCTCCAGCTCGAGCTGCGCCTGGCGCGCCTCGGCGGCGGCCATGTGGGCCAGGTCGACGGCGCGCTCGCTGTCGCTGCGGTCGCGCCCCCAGAGATCGAGCTTGTAGTTCAGGCCGATCTCGGTGGAGTTGTTCCAGGAAGTGGTCCGCGCCAGGTCGCCGGGGCCGTAGAAATAGTCGTCCGGCCAGCGGTGGCGGACCAGCGAGCCCTTGCCCTCGATCTGCGGCGACTCGATGGACTCCACCAGCCCGGCCATGGACTTCGCCTGGCGTACCCGCGCATGGGCTACCGCCAGGCCTGGATTGCCGTCCAGCGCCTTCTCGATCCAGGCGTCCAGCTGCGGATCGGCATACACCTTCCACCACTGCGCCTGCGGCCAGCCGGCCTCGCGGGCGGCAGCCTGGATCGCATGGTCGGTGGCCAGGGCGTTGGCGTCGAGCGTGGCGGCCTCGGGGGCGATATCGCCTGTACTGACACAACCGGATATTGCGGAGAAAACGACGAGAAAACCGACGAAGGAGCCGACCAAGGTCAGTTCCTTCCTGAGAGCACGCGGCACGTTGTCTGATCCTGGAGGGGCGAAGCACGGAATTTGAACGGTACGGGCGCCGTTCAACCCGCTCGAGCGTTCGTGCGCTCGGGGGCCGATGAATTTTAAGAGGCTGGCGGCTGCTGATAAGCTGGCTCAAGTGCGATTGTTTATTGCGTAATGTGAAATAATCCGCCCTCGCAACAATCTGACACACTTCTGCGCGTGCCTAGGAGGCCCCGTCGATGGACACCCTGCAAAACATGCGAGCCTTCGTCTGCGTGGCGGAAACCGGAAGCTTCACCGCGGCGTCCCAGCAGCTCAACACCACCACCGCCTATGTTTCGCGGGCGGTGGCCAACCTCGAGACGCACCTGCGCACCCGCCTGCTCAACCGCACCACTCGTCGCATCGCCCTCACCGAGGCCGGCCAGCGCTACCTGCTGCGCTGCGAGCAGATCCTCGCCTACGTCGAGGAAGCCGAGGCCGAAGCCAGCGACGCCCATGCCCGACCCGCCGGCAAGCTGAAGCTGCATTCGATGACCGGCATCGGCCAGCACTACGTGATCCGCGCCATCGCCGGCTACCGCCAGCAGTACCGCGACGTGACCTTCGACCTGACCATGGCCAACCGCGTGCCGGACCTGCTCGACGAGGGCTTCGACGTGGCCATCGTGGTGGCCTCCGAGCTGCCCGATTCCGGCTTCATTTCCCAGCGCATCGGCGAGACCTACAGCATTCTTTGCGCCTCGCCGGAGTACCTGCGCCTGAACGGCACGCCGAGCGAGCCTTCGGAGCTGGCCAGCCACGACTGCCTGCGCCTGGTCAGCCCGGTGGTGCCGCTGGATCGCTGGCTGTTCGACGGTCCCAACGGCCAGGAAATGGTCTCCATCGGCGCCTCGCCGTTCCAGGTCAATGTCGGCGACGCCATGACCGAGGCAATCCGCTCCGGGCTGGGCATCGGCATCCTGCCGGTGTATTCGGCCATCGAGGACCTGGGCAAGGGCACCCTGGTGCGGGTCCTGCCGCAACACCGCCTGCAACAGCTCAACGTCTATGCGCTGTACCCTTCGCGGCAGTATCTCGACGCGAAGATCAAGACCTGGGTGGAATACCTCAAGGAAAGCCTGCCCGGCCTGCTCCAGCGCGACGAAGCGGCGCTGGTGGAGCTGGGCCTGGAACTCGGAAGACCCTCCTGAGCCGATAATCGCCCGCCCAGTGGCGGGCCCCTGCCCGCCGCTTCGATGGCGGTGGTATGGTCGGCGCTTTCGCTCCCGCTTGCAGAGTCCCGTCATGAAAAAGAACGTCTTCGTCTTCAGTCGCCTCGCCCCCGAGCATCTCGAACGCCTGCAATGCCAGTTCAACGTCCGCGTGCTCGAACCGAAACAGGGCGACATCGACGCCCAGTACGCCGCCGCCCTGCCCGATACCCACGGCATGATCGGCGTCGGCCGGCCGCTCGGCGCCAGGCAACTGGAACAGGCGATGCAGCTGGAAGTCATCTCCAGCGTCTCGGTCGGCTACGACAACTATGACCTGGACTACCTGAACCGCCGCGGCATCGCTCTCACCAACACGCCCGACGTCCTCACCGAGACCACCGCCGACCTCGGCTTCGCCCTGCTGATCAGCGCCGCGCGACGGGTCGCCGAGCTGGACGCCTGGGTCAAGGCCGGGAACTGGAAGCGCACCGTCGACGCCCCGCAGTTCGGCACCGACGTGCATGGCAAGAAACTCGGCATCCTCGGCCTCGGCCGGATCGGCGCGGCCATCGCCCGGCGCGGCCGTTTCGGCTTCGGCATGCAGGTGCTCTACCACGGCAACAACCGCAAGCCGGAACTGGAACAGGAACTCGGCGCGCGCTTCCTCGGCTTCGACGAACTGCTCGGCGAGGCCGACTTCGTCTGCGTGGTGGTGCCGCTGGGAGCGCAGACCCGGCAGTTGATCGGTGCGCGCGAACTGGGCCTGATGAAACCCTCGGCGATCCTGGTCAACGTCGCCCGCGGCCAGGTGGTCGATGAGGCCGCGCTGGTCGCCGCCCTGCGGGAGAAGCGCATCCTCGGCGCCGGCCTGGATGTCTACGAGAAGGAACCGCTGGCCGAATCGCCGCTGTTCGCCCTGGACAACGTGGTGACCCTGCCGCACATCGGCTCGGCCACCCACGAGACCCGCCGGGCCATGGCCGAGCGGGCGCTGCAGAACTTCGAGGCGGCCTTGCGCGGCGAGCGGCCGCTGGACCTGGTCAATCCGCAGGTGTGGCGACGCGGCTGAGCGCGCCTCCCTCTCCGCTAGGTCGAGCGCGCCGGCCCGGCCAGCGCCGGCGCCTTCGGCTTGCGGAACACCAAGACGTTGCCGAGCATCACCAGGACCAGCCCGGCCAGCGCCGGTGCGGTCCAGCGGTAGCCCTCGGCGAAGGCCGAGATGTTCAGCGCCACCACCGGGAACAGCACGGTGCAGTAGGCGGCGCGATCCGGGCCCATGCGCCCGACCAGGGTCAGGTAGGCGGTGAAGCCGATCACCGAGCCGGGGATCGCCAGGTACAGCAGCGAGCCGACGTAGCGCGCGCTCCAGTCGAAACTCAGCGGCACGCCCTGGAACAGGCACAGCGCCAGGAGGATCAGGGTGCCATAGAGCATGCTCCAGGCATTGCCGGTGAGCGGGCGGATGCCGGCCTTCTGTTGCAGGCTGGAAAGCATGTTGCCGGTGGAGAAGCACAGCGTGCCTAGCAGGGCCAGGCCGAGGCCGTAGAAGGTTTCCGGGGTGGCCTGGTGACCCACCAATTCCGGCCAGAACAGCAGCCCCAGGCCGAGCAGGCCGAGACCGCCACCGGCCATCACGTTCGACGCGATGCGCTGGCCGAACCACAGGCGGGCGTTCAGCGCATTCCACAGGGTGGCGGTGGAGAACACCACGGCCACCAGGCCGCTGGGAATCCACTGGCTGGCGGTATAGAAGCAGATGAAATTCAGGCAGAACAGGCATACGCCCTGGGCCATGCACAGGCGTTGGCCCCGTGCGTCCAGCCTTTGCAGGCGGCGGCCGAGCAGCAGCACGGCGAACAGCACCAGCGCCGCCAGGGCGAAGCGGTAGGCGATCGACAGGGTGATCGCCACCGGGCCCATCTGTAGCTTGATGGCGATCCAGGTGGTGCCCCAGATGAGCACGGTGAGCAGGTACAGCGAAAGATTCATGGCGACTCCGCAACGACAGGATGCCGTCAGTCTGCGGTCGAGGCCGGGCGCGACCATTGTCCATTCTTGCGCTTTTCATCCGCCGCCTCTCGCGGCAGCGTCCGGGCGCGGGTAGCATGGCCGGCATGCACCAACCCAGTGATTTCCAGGTATTCCGCACCCTCGACCGGACCTCCAATGCGCGCCTGCTGCGCAGCAGCACGCTCAGCGACGGCCTGGCGCTCGCCCATTGGTACCGCGACGAAGCGGAGATCCTCGGCTACAGCGACCCCGGCCATCACACCCTGTCGCTCTACCTGCAGGGCGGCTGGCAGACCTTCCGCCGCGATCGTCCCGGGCTCTATGGCGGCCCCGACCGCTTCTGCGTGATGCCGGCCGAACACCACTCCGACTGGGCGGTGACACGCGGCCTGGGCTTCATGCACCTGTACATAAGCCCGGAACGCCTGGCCGGCGCGGCGGTACGCACCCTCGATTGCGAACCACGCAGCCTGCAACTGGAGGAGCGCACCTACATCCAGGACGAGCCGCTGGCCGCCCTGTGCCGGACCCTGGAACGACAGGACTGGAACGAACCCGGCGAGCGCCTGCTATGCACCAGCCTCGCCCACCAGGCGGTGGACCACCTGCTGCTCACCGGGTGCGGCAGGCGTACCGACGTGCGCTGGCAGGGCGGGCTGGCCGCGCACGTGCGGCGGCGCCTGGCCGACTACATCGAAAGCCACTTGGAGCAGCCGCTGGAACTGGGGTCGCTGGCGGAGCTGGCGGCGCTCTCCGAGTACCACTTCGCGCGCATGTTCCGCGTATCCTTCGGCCTGCCGCCGCACCGCTACGTGCTGGAACGACGCCTGGCGCGGGCCCGCGACCTGCTGGCGTACTCCGCGCAGCCGCTCCAGGAGGTCTCGCTGGCCTGCGGCTTCGCCAGTCCGAGCCATTTCAACCGGCGCTTCCGCGAAGCCCATGGCGCCACCCCGGGGCAGTACCGCGCCGCCCTGAAAGGCTCCTGAAAGCCAGGCGCCGACAGCCTGCGGTTGTAGGCAGGCATTCCCGCAGCATAAAATGATAACTATTATCATTCGTTAATCCTTCTGCTCCGGGAATGTCCAGGTGTCGAGCGCCGACCTCGCCCATGCGGCCGCGTTGCATACCCTCTACAGCGACCACCACCACTGGCTCACGGGCTGGCTGCGGCGCCGCCTCGGCTGCCCGCAGAACGCCGCCGACCTGGCCCAGGACACCTTCGTCAAGGTCCTGGTTTCGCGCCAGGCCGCGCGCATCGACGAACCGCGCGCCTTCCTCACCACCATCGCCCGCCGCGTGCTGTGCAACCACTACCGCCGCCAGGACGTCGAGCGCGCCTACCTGGAAGCCCTGGCCAGCCTGCCCGAGCGGGAAGTCCCCAGCGAAGAGACCCGCGCCATCGTCCTGGAGACCCTGGTCGAGCTGGACCGTCTGCTCGACGGTCTGCCGCCGCTGGCCAAGGAGACCTTCCTGCTGGCCCAACTCGACGGCCTGGGCTACGCCGAGATCGCCACGCAGCTGGGCATCTCCCTGAGCAGCGTCAAGCGCTACATGCTCAAGGCTGCGCAACGCTGCTACTTCGCCGAGCTGCCATGAGCCTGCCCGCCGCACCCAAGGTGCCGCCGCAGGTGGCTGAACAGGCCGTGCGCTGGCTGGTCGAGCTGCAGGGCGGCGCCGACGACGAACGCCTGCGCCAGGCCTGGCAGCGCTGGCGCCAGGCGGCCCCGGAACACGAGCAGGCCTGGCGCCACATCGAGGCGGTCAACCAGCGCCTGGCCGGGATAGGCACGCCACTGGCCCTGGCCGCCATCAACGCACCGCATTCGCCGCAACGCCGGCGCGCGCTGAAGACCCTGCTGCTGGTCCTGGCCGCCGGCGGCAGCGCCTGGGGCCTGCGCGAGAGCGGCAGCCTGCAGCGCTGGAGCGCCGACTATGCCACCGGCGTCGGCGAACGCCGGCGCCTGGCCCTGGCCGACGGCAGTCGCCTCGAGCTGAACAGCGACACGGCGGTGGATGTCCGCTTCGATGCCGGCGAACGGCGCCTGCTCCTGCTGCGCGGGGAAATCCAGCTCAGCACCGGCCAGGACCCGCGCCCGCTGCACGTGTACAGCGCGGAAGGCCGGCTGCGACCGGTGGGCACCCGGTTCGACGTGCGCCAGTTCGCCGGACGCACCCGCGTCGCCGTCCACGAAGGCGCGGTGCAGGTGGAGAACCACGCCGGCCAGGGCCTGCTGCTGCCCAGCGGCCGGCAGCTGGACTTCGACCGCGAGCGACTCGGCGCTCCGCAGCCGCTGCCGGTCGGCAGCGGCGCCTGGACCGACGGCATGCTGGTGGCCGCCGGCATGCGCCTGGACGAATTCCTCGCCGAAGTCGCGCGCTACCGCCCCGGCCGGCTGGGCTGCGACCCGCGCATCGGCGGCCTGCGGATTTCCGGCAGCTATCCGCTGGACGATAGCGAGCGGATCCTCGCCACCCTGCCGGCGGTGCTGCCCGTGGAGGTACGGCGCGTCACCCGCTACTGGGTCGGCGTGCACCCGCGCGAATGAGCGGAAAGATATTTCCGCGCACCTGAGCCTTTTTCCCCACCTCGCGTGACAGAGGAGGAAAGCCAACCTCGAAAGATCCACTGGAGTGTCCCTCATGTCCCCGTCACGCGCCCTGTCGCCGCTCAGCCGCGCCCTGCTCCTCGCCTGCCTCGGCGGTCCCGTCCTGGTTTCCGCCGGCAGCGCCTGCGCCGCCGAGATCCGCACCGATGCCCGCCAGTACTACCGGCTGCCCGCCGAGCCGCTGGAGCAGGCGCTGAACCACCTAGGCCGCCAGGCCGGCGTGCTGATCGCCTTCAGCCCGGAACAGACCGCCGCGCGGCGCAGCCAGGCGCTGGACGGCGAGTACACCCTGGAGGAAGCCCTGGCCGCCCTGCTCGCCGGCTCCGGCCTGGAGGCGCGCGCCCGCGGCGACGGCGCCTATACCCTGGAGGCGCTGCCGGTGGAAGACCCGGCCAACCTGCAGGCGCTCACCGTGGTCGGCGACTGGCTGGCCGACGCCAGCGCCGCCGACGTCTTCGAGCATCCCGGTGCGCGCGACGTGGTCCGCCGCGAGCAGTTCCAGGCCCAAGGCGCGGCCAGCACCCGCGAAGTGCTGGAGCGCATTCCCGGGGTCAGCGCGCCGCTCAACAACGGCACCGGCAGCCACGACCTGGCATTGAACTTCGGCATTCGCGGCCTCAACCCGCGCCTGGCGTCGCGCTCGACGGTGCTGATGGACGGTATCCCGGTGCCCTTCGCCCCCTACGGCCAGCCACAGTTGTCGCTGGCGCCGGTGTCCATCGGCAACATGGACGCGGTGGACGTGGTCCGCGGCGGCGGCGCGGTGCGCTACGGGCCGCAGAACGTCGGCGGCATCGTCAACTTCGTGACCCGGGCGATCCCCGAGGACTTCGCCACCAAGCTCGACGTGCACAGCGAACTCAGCCCCAGCTCCAGCCAGGACGGCCTGAAGACCACCCACAACGTGCTGATCGGCGGCACCGGCGCCAACGGCCTCGGCGGCGCCCTGCTCTACTCCGGCACCCGCGGCGGCGATTGGCGCGAGCACAGCGATACGCGGATCGACGACCTGATCCTCAAGGGCCGCTTCCAGCCCAGCGACGAACACACGTTTTCGGCGATGACCCAGTACTACGACGGCGAGGCCGACATGCCCGGCGGCCTCGGCACCGCGGCCTACCGCGACGACCCGTACCAGTCGACCCGTCCCTACGACAAGTTCTGGGGCCGCCGTACCCTGGCCAGCGCCAGCTACGAATACACCCCCAACGCCAGCCAGAAGCTCAACGTCACCGGCTTCTTCACCAAGACCCTGCGCAGCGGCTACCTCGACCAGGGCCGCAACCTCACCCTGTCGCCGCGCGAATACTGGGTGCGAGGCCTGGAAACCCGCTTCAGCCAGGGCTTCGAGCTGGGCGAAAGTCGCCACGAAGTGGGCATCGGCCACCGCTACGTCAACGAAGCCAGCCACGAGCTGCGCTACTGGACCCGCGCCGACAGCGGCCAGCTACCCAGCACCGGCAGCCGCAACGACCGCGACACCCGCGGCAGCACCGAAGCCAACGCGTTCTACATCGACGATCGCATCGACATCGGCAACTGGACCATCACCCCCGGCATCCGCTACGAGAAGATCGATTCCGAACAGAAGAACCTGCTGAAGAACAGCAAGGACAGCGGCCGCTACAACGCCTCGCTGCCGGCGCTCAACGTGATCTACCACCTCACGCCGAGCTGGAACCTCTACGCCAACACCGAGGGCTCGTTCGGCACCGTGCAGTACAGCCAGATGGGCAAGGCGGTGCGCAGCGGCGACATCGAGCCGGAGAAGGCCCGCACCTGGGAACTCGGCAGCCGCTACGACGACGGCATCCTGCGCGCCGAACTGGGCGCCTTCCTGATCAACTTCGACAACCAGTACGAGAGCAACCAGCAGACCGACAGCGTGACCGCCCGCGGCAAGACCCGGCACAAGGGCATCGAGGCGGCGATCGCCTACGACCTGGCCGATCTCGACCCGCTGCTCTCCGGCTTCGACGTCTATGCCAGCTACGCCTACGTCGACGCGAGCATTCGCGAGGACGGGCCGAACAAGGGCAACCAGGTGCCGTTCTCCTCGAAGCACAAGGGCACCCTTGGCGCCAACTATCGCACCGGCGCCTGGAGCTACAACCTCGACGGCAGCTTCCAGACCAGCCAGTACGCCGACAACGCCAACACCGAGAGCGAAAGCGCCGACGGCAGCACCGGGCGGATCGCCGGCTGGATGGTCTGGAGCGCGCGCGGCACCTACGACTTCGGCCCGCAACTGAACGACCTCAAGCTCGGCCTGGGGGTGAAGAACCTGTTCGATCGCCGCTACTACACCCGCTCGTTCGACGACAACAACAAGGGCCTCTACGTCGGCCAGCCGCGCACCCTGTACGTACAGGCCTCGGTCGGTTTCTGAAGAAAGACCGCGGGAGCGCATGGCGCAACGGCGGACGATCGCCAGCGATCATCCGCCCTCCCCGCCGCCGGGCCTGGTTACCCTCAGGCCCGGCGTCACTTCCAGTTCGGATCGCTCTCCAACTGTTTCATCAGCAGCTCGCGGACCTGCCTGGAGGGTTCGCCGTACCAGCGATAGGTGGCGTACTTGCTCGGCGTCTGCATGACTTCGGCGGGCTCGTCCGGCAGGCTCACCTGCAGCCCGTAGGCGGCACTCTTGTCGCCGCGGAACGCCACCAGCAGGCGGTTGTTGCCGCAATCGTGGGGTTTGCAACTGTTGGCCAGGACGTAGGGCTGGCCCTCCAGGCTCAGGCTGGTGGACGGGGAACTCGGGCCGCTGGCGTCGGAAACCCATTTCGGCACGTCGCTCTCGCCCTTGAACATGGCATGCCAGGTGGCCTTGTAGCCGGGCTGGCCGAGCAGTTCGAACAGCCGCGGCTGCTCCTCGGCCTGCGCCGGCGCCCAGTGCAGCGCCGCGCCCAGCAACGCCAGGGAGAGCAGTCTGGATACTCCGTTCATGGTGATTTCCTTCGATCGGGTGAAATGAAAGCAGTCTATCCGGCGGTGGCCGCCGCTGGCTGCTTGGAACGGCACGACTGCGACAAGTTCGCTGTCCACCGGCAATTCCATCGATCGCCGGATGACAGGCATCCCGACGCGCCGCGTTTTACCGCTATAATCCCGCGTTTTTCCGGGCCGTCCCGCGCCCACGCCAACGGATTCCAGCAGGCACGCATCCATGACCACTCAGGCCGCCGAAGTCGCGAAGCGCCGTACCTTCGCGATCATTTCCCACCCCGACGCCGGTAAGACCACCATCACCGAGAAGCTCCTGCTGATGGGCAAGGCGATCGCCGTCGCCGGTACCGTGAAGTCGCGCAAGTCCGACCGCCACGCCACGTCCGACTGGATGGAGATGGAAAAGCAGCGCGGCATCTCCATCACCACCTCGGTGATGCAGTTCCCCTACCGCGAGCACATGATCAACCTGCTCGACACCCCCGGCCACGAAGACTTCTCCGAAGACACCTACCGCACCCTGACCGCGGTGGACTCGGCGCTGATGGTGCTCGACGGCGGCAAGGGCGTCGAACCGCGGACCATCGCCCTGATGGAAGTCTGCCGGCTGCGCGACACGCCCATCGTCAGCTTCATCAACAAGCTCGACCGCGACATCCGCGACCCCATCGAGCTGCTCGACGAGATCGAGGCGGTGCTGAAGATCAAGGCCGCGCCGATCACCTGGCCGATCGGCTGCTACAAGGACTTCAAGGGCGTCTACCACCTGGCCGACGACAGGATCATCGTCTACGTCCCGGGCCACGGCCACGAGCGCATCGAGACCAAGGTCATCGAAAAGCTCGACTCCGACGAAGCCCGCGCCCACCTCGGCGATCTCTACGACAATTTCGTCGAGGAGCTGGAGCTGGTGCAGGGCGCCTGCCACGAATTCGACAAGGACGCCTTCCTCAAGGGCGAGATGACCCCGGTGTTCTTCGGCACCGCGCTGGGCAACTTCGGCGTCGACCAGGTCCTCGACTGCATCGTCGACTGGGCGCCGCAGCCGCTGTCGCGCGCCACCCACGAACGCAGCGTGGAGCCGACCGAGGAGAAGTTCTCCGGCTTCGTGTTCAAGATCCAGGCGAACATGGATCCCAAGCACCGCGACCGCATCGCCTTCATGCGCATCTGCTCGGGCAAGTACGAGAAAGGCATGAAGATGCGCCACGTGCGCCTGGGCAAGGACGTGAAGATCGCCGACGCGCTGACCTTCTTCTCCTCCGAGCGCGAGCAACTGGAAGAGGCCTATGCCGGCGACATCATCGGCCTGCACAACCACGGCACCATCCAGATCGGCGACACCTTCAGCGAAGGCGAGAACTTCGGTTTCACCGGCATCCCGCACTTCGCCCCGGAACTGTTCCGCCGCGTGCGCCTGAAAGACCCGCTGAAATCCAAGCAGTTGCGCCAGGGCCTGCAGGAACTGGCCGAGGAAGGTGCGACCCAGGTGTTCTTCCCCGAGCGCAACAACGACATCATCCTCGGTGCGGTGGGCGTGCTGCAGTTCGACGTGGTCGCCAGCCGCCTGAAGGAGGAATACAAGGTCGAGTGCGCCTACGAGGCGATCAACGTCTGGTCGGCACGCTGGATCGAGTGCGACGACGAGAAGAAGCTCAAGGAGTTCAAGGACAAGGCCTTCGAGAACCTCTCCGTGGACGGCGGCGGGCACCTCACCTACCTGGCGCCGACCCGCGTCAACCTCAGCCTGATGGAAGAACGCTGGCCGGACATCCGCTTCCGCGCGACGCGCGAGCATCACTGATCGCACGGGAGGAGCCAGGGACAGCCTCCCTGGCTCCTCCCGCGGCGGTCTCGGCGCAGGGCGGATAACCGTATCGCGGCTATCCGTCGCTCCAGCGCGGTATCGGCGGACAGCCCCTGCGCAGGCAAAGCGAACGCGACGCTGTGCGAAACGCCTCCTTCCCTCCTCCCAGGCTCCCCTCCCCATCGCGCCATCGCTCCGTACGCCTGCGCCTTTCGCAGGCGGGTGACGAGACTTCCAGGTAGGAAATCCCTTCAAGCGCAACCAGGCAAGGACGCGGTTGCCCAAGCCGTTTCCGAAGGTGCCTCCTGAGCAGTTCAGATAGGTTGTCCGCCCCCGACTGGCACGGCAGAGTGCCAGGGTTTATCTCATAGGGACTTGAGCATGAGCGGCAAACCCGCTGCGCGCCTGGGCGATCCGACCGCGTGTCCGCTACCGGGCCACGGCAGCAACCCAATCGTCGGCGGCTCGCCCGACGTCTTCTTCGACCATCGGTCCGCCGCCCGCCAGGGCGACGCCACCGCCTGCGGCGCCACCCTCAGCGCCAACGTCATCGCCAACGTACTGATCAATGGCAAGCCCGCCACCGTGGTAGGTAGCGTCGGCACCCACGGCAACCTGGTGGTCGGCGGGGCGGGCACGGTGCTGATCGGCAACAGCGGCGGCGGCGCACCCGCTCTCGCCCTCGCCCCACCGAAGCTGTGCCTGCAATGCCTGCTGCTGGCGGCACGCCGCAACCAGGCCCTGGTGCCCCTGGAAAGCCTCGGCGGCGCACCGTGAGCCGGCTCCAGCCGGCGCTCGCGGCGCCTACGCCGGACAGCCGCCTGTTCGCCCTGGCGGACGGCGCCCGCTACCTGACCCTGGACACCCGCCTGGAAAAGGCCGCGGGGGAAATCCGCTCGCGCTGGCTGCTGGCCGGGAGCGAGCTGGACGAAATCGCCCATGCCGGGCCGGTCCTGATCGAATTCATGGACAGCGCCCCGCTTTCGTCATCGGGCGAGTTCCTCGGCTGGCTGCGCGACTGGGACCGCCGCTCGCCCATGGCCTCCTGGCTGTGGAGCCGGGCGTCCTTCGAAAACCTCGCGAAACACTTCGCCGGGCTGCTCTTCACCCGCATGCCCGACGGCCGCCGGGCGCTGTTGCGCTACTACAGCCCGGAAGTGCGCCGGGCGCTGGAACAGGTCATGACCGCGCGGCAATGGACGCAAGTGATGGCGCCGCTGGAGCGTTGGCAGGTCTGGCAGCCCCTGCAGGGCGGCTACCTCGTCTATGACCGGGAAACGGAGCGGACCGCCGATGCTTGAACTGGATGCCGGCCAACTGGATCGCCTGCAGCGGGTCCGCGACGACGAAGTCATCGAGCGGGTCCTGCTGGAGGTACGCCGGGAGGCTCCCGCCTGGCTCGAACGACGCGGCCTGCTGCCCGCCATCCGGCAACTCGGCGAGCTGCGCGCGACGGCGCTGGAACTGGGTATCGAAGAGCCCGGGACGATCGAACGCTTTCTTCTGCACGGCCTGGCCTTCCCCGCTTTCCAGGACACGCCGGCGTTTCTCGCACACATGCGCCGGCCGCTGGCGGACAGCCCGGAACAACGCTTCCAGGACTACGAACGGATCGTCGAGTTTCGCCTGGCCAGCCAGAAATGGCGCGCGTACGAAACCTCGGGGAGACCGGCATGAGCGGCATAGGCGCGCTTTTCCGACCGCTGCCCCGCATGGGTCCGCGGCTGCCCTTCGAACTACCCGCGCCGCCCCGGCCGCACTTGCCGATGCCGGCGCCGCGCCCGCTGCCGCGACCGGCCCCCGGCGCGCTGCCCAGGCCGGTACCGCGTCCGATGCCGGTTCCGCAGACCCTGCCCAGGACCGAGACCGGCACGCTGAGCCGCGACCGGACCCGGGAAGCCGAGCGCGATTGCAGCAAGAGCCAGGGCCGCGACAAGGACTGCGTGGAGTGCCCGCCGTCCCGGGGCGAAATGGCCATCGCCAATAACGGCAAGGGCCACAGCATGTCGGACCTGTCCGCGCGCTACCAGCAGTGGGTGACCAATTTCCCGTTTCCCCACGAATGGTTCTGGAGCGGCACCTGGTGGGACGGCTTCGACGAGCCGCGCTGCACCCTGCTGGAGGCGAAGGCCAACTACGCCTTCCTGTTCGTCCCGCTGCTCGGCGTGCCCAGGCCCTGGGCGCGGGCCAAGGTGAAGTCGGACCTGCTGCAGAAGGCCGAGGTCCACAGCGACAAGGCCCGACCGACCCCGCCGGTGTTCGTCGAATGGCACTTCCTGCAGCGGATCGTCTACGAGTACTGCGCCGCGGAGTACCTGCGCATGGGACTGGCCAACCTGAAGGCATTCTGGAATCCGATGCCGGGAACGGACGAGCACGACGACTACCAGGAAACCCGCGCGAAGGAACAGGAAGAGATGAAAAGGTTTTGCGAAGAGAACCCGGGGTATTGCGCATGACGGACGCCAAGGCTTTCAGGCGCTACATATTCGAGCTGTACTTCGATCCGGCACGGCTCCTCGCACTGGACGACGACCAGCACCTGCAACGGATAGAGCGCTTCCTCGATGCCCTCGCGCCCCTCCATCCGGTGCTGGAGAACTGGTACCTGTGCGGCGACTCCCTGCGCGATGCCCTCAGCCACAACGTCACCGAGCACCGCCAGGATCTCGCCAAGGCCCTGTCGCGTGACCGACGCACCCGGGCGGTGGAACTGGTGCTATGGAACGGCGAGGAGGATCCGCTCAAGGGCGGGTTGTCGCTGGACTACGAGGCCAGCGGCAGGGCCGTCTCGTCCAGGCTCCAGTTGGAAGATGCCGGCAGCCTGCTGCAAGTGTTCGACGCACCGGCTTCCTCCTTCGTCGCGATCTTCCTCGCGGCGCTGGAAATCTGGCCCGAAACGACCTGGGGCATGCTCGCTCCGCATGCGTACTTCGTACACCAGCGGACCTTCCCGGACCGCCGCAGCATCGGCTGGATCGGCTTCTGCCCGCATCCGCTAAGGGCCACGGACTTCCCGGCGGCTACGGAGCTGGTCGACATTCCCGGCCGTGGCACCCTGCTGCTGAACGGCCGCGAACCGATGGACGAAACCCGTCGCGAACATTTCGAGCGCGTCGGCGAAGCGGACATCAAGCTGATGGAACTGGGCTACCTGCCGCCGCTGCGCGGCTGACGACGTACGAACCTGGTGGGGCCTACGTTCCGTGGGGCGAATACGCCACCGGCGTAATCCGCCGGCATCCCGCCGCAACGGCGGATAACCGCAGGCGGTTATTCGCCCTACCAGGCCCACGTGCCACGCAGCAAGGCCACCCTGGAGTGACCTCCGTTCCGTGGGACGAATACGCCACCGGCGTTATCCGCCGATATCCCGCCGCAACGGCGGATAGCCGCAAGCGGTTATTCGCCCCACCAGGCCCACGTGCCACACTGGAAGGCCACCCTGGAGGGGGCTCCGTTCCGTGGGGCGAATAACGCCACCGGCGTTATCCGCCGAGATCCCGCCACGACGGCGGATAACCGCAAGCGGTTATTCGCCCTACCAGGCCCACGTGCCACACTGGAAGGCCACCCTGGAGGGGGCTCCGTTCCGTGGGGCGAATACGCCACCGGCGTTATCCGCCGAGATCCCGCCACAACGGCGGATAACCGCAAGCGGTTATTCGCCCTACAGGCCCACGTGCCATGCAGAAAGGCCACCCGAGGGTGGCCTTTCTGCATGGCGACCAACGCCACGGGCGCTATCCGCTGCCTACCTGCGGTGCTTCTTCATCGCCACCCGGCGCAGGTCGATACCGATCACCACCGGGTCGTGGTCGGAGGCCCGGTACGGCTCGGCGTTGTACAGGCTGTCCTGCTGCCGAGGGGTCTTGAACTCGACGTTGTAGTCCAGCACCCGGGGCTCGTCGGCGTTGATGTGCCACTCCACCGCGCCGCGTACCTGGCGCGCCAGGCTGGCGTTGGCGAGGGCGTGGTCAAGGTAGCCGGACTGCCCGGAGACACGTAGGAATAGCCCTTTCCTGCGCCCGCCTGACGCGCCACCAGGTCGGTGTAGCCGGCGCTGCGGATGACGTTCACCGGGTCTTCCTTGGCATAGGAATTGAGGTCGCCGATGATCAGGCGGTCAGGTTCCTTGGCGCCCGTCGGATCGCCCGCCAGCCAGTCCACCAGGGCCTGGGCGGCGCGCGCCCGGGTCAGGTTGCAGTTGCCCTGGCCGTCGCCGGTGTCCGGGTCGCCGTCGCAGGCCGAGCCCTTCGACTTCAGGTGGTTCACCGCGATGGTCAGGCGTTCGCCGCCATTGATCTCCTGGAAGGTCTGGGCCAGGGTCGGACGGTTGCGGGTGTCGTCGAACTCCGGGTTCACCGAACTGTCGAGCACCGCCGCGGATCGATAGGTGCGGACCTTGTCGCCGCGATAGATCAGCCCCACGGCAATTTCGTCGCTGCCCAGCTTCGCCCGGTTCGGGTTGACGAAGGCATAGCGCTGGCCCTGGGGCAGGCTGGCGTTGAGGCCGTTGACCAGGTCGGCGATGGCGCTGAACTCGCCGTAGCCGTCGTTCTCGATCTCCATCAGGCCGACGATGTCCGCCTTCGAGGCGAGGATCGCCGCGACGATCTTCGCTTTCTGCCGTTGGAACTCCTCGGCCGTGTTGGCTCCGCGCGAGGTGGGGAAACCGCCGCCCTTGCCATCGCCGTTGAAGTAGTTGAGCACGTTGAAGCTGGCCACCCGCAGGCGCCCTTCCACCGCCGGCTGGGCCGGACGCGGATTGGCCGCCTCGAAGGTCGGCGTCTGCAACGGCTGGATACGGTAGCTGCCGGCCGAGTAGTCGAGCACGCCGTCGATGGCGCTGGTACGGTCGCCGACGCGCAGGCTGTTGTAGGCGCTCAGTTCCGGTGCCGGGTAGCGGATCGGGTCGGGGTTCTGCCCGCTGCGGCCGTCGTCGAGGAGAATCCGGTCGAGGTCGTTGCGCGCCTGCATGGCCTTGGCCTGTTCGCCGGGAGCCACCACGTTGGTCGGAGTCATCTGGCGGCCGCCGGAGGACAGCAGGACCTCGCCGTAGCGGCCGAGGTTGTAGACCTCGTTGACGGTCAGCGTCTGGCGGAGCTGCACGCGCATGCCTTCGTAGCGCTCCAGCGCATCGGCGCTGGCCAGCGGCAGGCTGATGCCGGCCGGCGTCGGCAAGGCCACGCCGCTCGCCAGGACGCTGACCTGCAGCGGCCCGACCAGTTCGGTGAGGCCGTTGAACTCGCGGACCTGGCCGGTCACCCGGACGCGGTCGCCGAGCTTGACGTCGCTGCCGTTGCCGCCGTCGTAGACGAAGATGCCTTCGGAGGTCGCCGGGTCGCCGTCCACCGTGGCATCTTCCTGCTGCACGTAGAAGCCCTTCAGCTCGCTGGCGTTCTGGAAGTCGCCGACCACCACGCCCTCGATGGCGACCCGCTGGTTCACCAGCGGACTTTCGGCGCCGGCGCCCTGCACCTCGTGGATCGGTCGCAGGCCGGCCTCCTCGCCGCCGCCGGGCTCACCAGCGCCATGCTGGCCGAGGTTGGCGAAGGTGTCGCGCGGGTAGCCCAGCCATTGCGCCGCCGGGTCGAAGGCGTCGCTGGGATCGCTGTCGCCGTCGCGGATGTCGGCCTTGCGCACCAGGCTCCGGTCGAGGGTCTGCACATCGCCGCTGCCCCAGGTCGTGCCGGGGTTGAAGCCGACCTGGCCGAGGCTGTCGAGGATCTCGCCGCCGCGCCGGCGCAGCAGCACCGCATCGTTGCCATTGAACCAGCTGCCTTCCACCCGCTGGCTGGCCAGCGCCAGCAACGCCGGGTCGGCCACGCCGTTGGCGAGGACGAAGGTCTTGCCCGGCGCCAGGCTGCCGCTCAGGTCGATGCTGCGGCCCGCCGCGCTGGCGCCGTTGAAATAGAACTCGACGCGGTAGGCGGAGAGGTCGAGGACCTGGCTGCCGCTGTTGTAGAACTCCAGCGCCTTGTTGTTGCCGCTGCCTTCGACATACTCGGAGATGATCAGCTCGGCGGCGTTGGCCACCGGCAGGCCCAGCAGGGCCAGGCCGCCCAGCAGGGCGGCGTTACGCAAGGGGTGCATCGGGATACTCCTTTATCGGAATGGGGTCGCCGCGGCTCAGGCGCCGTCGGGCTGCAGTTCCTGGGAAAACACCGGCTCGCCGTCGAGGTCGCGCAGGGTGACGGTGAGCGCGCGGCTTTGCGCATCGATCTCCACCTCGCCGAAGAACTGGTAGCCGGCGAAGGGGGAACTGTTCTGGACCAGCGGGGCCTTCTGGAACATCACCTGCGGGCCGAACGTGCCATCCAGCGCGTTGGGTCCGAAACTACCGGCATTGAGAGGCCCGGCGACGAACTCCCAGAACGGCGCGAAGTCCTTGAACGCGGCGCGCTCCGGGCTGTAGTGGTGGGCAGCGCAGTAATGCACGTCGGCGGTCAGCCAGACGGTGTTGCGCACCCCGGCGCGCTGGACGAAGCGCAGCAGATCGGCGATCTCCAGCTCGCGGCCGAGGGCGGCGCCGTCGTTGCCGTTGGCGATGGCCTCCCAGCGGTCGCGACCCTGGGCGTCCTTGCCATCGAGCACGCAGAGGCCGATCGGCATGTCGGCGGCGATCACCTTCCACTGCGCACGCGAACCGCGCAACTCGCGCTTGAGCCATTGCAACTGCTCACGGCCGAGGAAATCGGTGGCGGCGCTGCGCCGCGCCTGCAGGTTGGCGCTGTTGCCGCCGCGGTAGCTGCGCATGTCGAGGACGAACACGTCGAGCAAAGGGCCGTAGGCGACCTTGCGGTAGATCCGCCCGTCGCGCCCCTGGCGCTGGAAGCGCAGCGGCGCGTATTCGAGGAACGCCTGGCGTGCACGGGCCGCCAGCACGTCGATGTCCTTCACCTGGTAGCGCTCGTCGAGCTGCTTGCTGGAGGACCAGTTGTTGGTGGTCTCGTGGTCGTCCCATTGCCAGATCTGCGGCACCTCGGCGTTGAAGCGGCGCAGGTTGTCGTCGAGCAGGTTGTAGCGGTAGTTGCCGCGGAACTCGTCGAGGGTCTCGGCGACCTTGCTCTTGGCCTCGGTCACCCGGTTGCGCCAGATGCGCCCGCTCTCGGTCTCGATGCGTTCGGGGATCGGCCCATCGGCATAGATGGTGTCGCCGCTGTGCAGGAAGAAATCCGGCTGGCGCCGGCGCATGGCTTCGTAGATACGCATGCCGCCGATATCCGGATTGATCCCGAAACCTTGCCCGCAGGTGTCGCCGCTCCAGACGAAACGGATATTGCGCGCCTCGCTCGGCGCACTGCGCAGGTGGCCGAACCAGGGCTTGCTCAGGCTGCCGTCGCGGGCATCCTCGAAGCGCACCCGGTAGAAGATCGACTGGTCGGCCGGCAGGCCACGCAGGTCGATGCGCGCGGTGTAGTCGAGGCGCTCGTCGGTGACCGGCGAGACCAGCCGACGCGGCTCGCTGAAGACGCTACGGGTGTCCCATTCGACGATCATCCGCGCCGGGCGGTCGGTGCGGCTCCAGACCAGCGCGCGGTCGCCCTGCACATCGCCGGATTGCACGCCATCGGTCAGCTTCGGCCGCGCCCTGGGCGAGGCGATCACCGCCGGCGCGCCCAGCGCCGGCAACAGCAGTCCAGCGCCCAGGCCTTGCACGACGCGGCGGCGCTTGAGGTCCATCCCACTCATACCGGAGTTCTCCGCAGGCTTCACGAAGGTCCGGTTTACCGGGGCAAGTTGACAGGGGCGTTACGGGGACAGACAGGCTATCCGTTTGGTCAGGGGAAACGCCCATTCGCTCCGCGCCGCCCATGCGGCAACGAACCGGGCGTTGCCTCGCTGAAAAGAGCTTCAGTGAGTTTCAGGCTTCAGGGAATACACCCAATCGGAGGGGCGCGCCCAGCGACATTGGCGTCGCTATACGCCCCTTTCCACCGACCTCAGCCGCCCCGCGCGCCCTGGACCGGCCCCTGGGGCGCCTCGCCGCGCTCCTCCTGCACTGCCCGCCCGGCCCGTTCCACGGCGTTCCACAACCAGGGCGGCAGGTGCTCCGGGTCGAGGCTGTCGAGGAGGTTCTTGACCGCCAGGCCCAGCTCGGTGTCGCCCTCGATCACCAGGCGGCGGCGGAAGAACAGGGTATCCGGGTCCTCATGCCGGCTGGCCAGCAGCAGGAAGTCGCGCCAGTCGCCACGGATGGTCACGCTGGCCCGTGGCCGTTCGACCAGGCGCAGGCCGCCGGGCACCCGGGTGACGCACCAGCCGACGCCGAGGTCCCTGACTTCCAGGCGCAGCCAGCGACCTTCCAGCAGGTCGAAGGCGCCCTCCTCCAGCGGCTGGGCGAACAGCCGGTTGGCGACCCGTTGCAGGACCAGGTGCTGGAGCCCGCGCGGAACCTTCGCCGCCAGCGGCAACAGGCGTCCGGCGACGCCGAGGAGCAGGCGTTGGCGGTTCAGCATAGCCCTGCCTCCTCTGCCCGCAGCATCCCCGGCCGGCCGTGCCAGTAGCCGTTGCAGCCTTCCACGGCGAGCGGCGGAGCGGCACCCTTGCGTACCCGGTCGAAGGCCGCGATCACCTCGGCCATGCCCTGCGCCCGAGGACTCAGGCGTAGCAGGTCGGCGCCGCTATGTTCCAGCGAGCGGTAGTCGGCCAGCAGGTTGCTGACCTTGCCGGACATGGTCTGGATGCCGTTGAGGGTGAACAGCGCCTCGCCCTCCTGGCTGAGCAGCGGGATACCTTCGGGATACTGCTGGCAGCAGAACTGGCAGTCGTCCTTGGGCCGGTTCTCCGCCCGCGCGGTGAAGCAGCGCGCCGAGTAGGCCAGCGGCAGGTGACCGTAGGCGAAGACCTCGGTCTGCAATTGCTCCAGGCCCAGCTGCGCAGCCTGGTCGAGCACCCCGCGCAGCAGCTTGCCGGAGACTTCCACCGGCGGAATCCAGCGGCGCATGCCCCAGGAATACAGTTCGGCCAGGGCATGACCGTTGTAGAGGTTCAGCGCCGGACCGCCGACAAAGGGCACGCCGCGCTGGCTGAGGTAATAGACGGCGGCCATGTCGTTGGCCTCGACCCGGAGTACGCCGTTCTCGCATAGCCGGCGCAGGCTGGACAGCTCCGAAGCGGCCTCGATCAGCGCCAGCCCGGAGAGCACCAGCTCGGCACGGGTCGCCTGCGCCAGCTCGCGGGCCAGCGCCTGCCAGTCATTCAGGGACAGCGCCCGGCGCTTGGCGCAGACGGTCTCGCCGAGGTAGATGACGTCGAGCGGCTGGCTGGCCATCTCGGCGTAGAAATCGAATATCTGCCGCTTGTCCCAGTAGAACAGCAGCGGTCCCAGGCTCAGTTTCATCGCGGCGGTCCTCACTGCCAGGAACGGTGATAGGCGCCCAGGGTGGTCTGGTGCCCTTCGGAAAGTCCGGCCAGCGCGCGCTGCCATTGCGGCTGCACGCTATAGGCGCCCGGCGCGCTGGCGTAGCTGTCCAGCGCCTGGCGCCAGACCCGGGTGACCTGCTCGACGTAGGCCGGGCTGCGCTGGCGGCCTTCGATCTTCACCGCCGCCACGCCGATTTCCGCCAGTTGCGGGACCAGGTCCAGGGTGTTCAGGCTGGTCGGTTCCTCCAGCGCATGGAAGCGCTGGCCATTGACCAGGAAACGGCCCTTGCAGAGGGTCGGGTAGCCGGCCGCCTCGCCGGCGGCGTAGCGGTCGATGAGCACTTCGTTGAGGCGCGAGGTCAACCCCTCCGGTTCCTCGCTCCAGCGCACCGCCCTGGCCGGCGAACAGACGCCGCAGAGGTTCGGCGACTCGCCGGTGACGTAGGAGGACAGGTGGCAGCGGCCCTCGGCCATGATGCACAGGCTGCCGAAGGCGAACACCTCCACCGGCACCGGGCTACCGGCCGCCACCTGGCGTACCTGCGCCAGCGATAGCACGCGGGGCAGGACCGCGCGACGGATGCCGTAGCGTTCGTGATAGAGGGCCAGGGCCGCGGCATTGGTTGCCGAGCCCTGCACCGACAGATGCAGGTTGAGCCGCGGATGACGCTTCGCGGCATAGCCGAGCACCGCCACGTCGGCGGCGATCAACGCATCGACGCCGAGGTCGGCGGCCTGGTCCACCGCGCGCTGCCAGCGCTCCCAGCCCTGCGCGCTGGAATAGGTGTTGACCGCTACGTAGAGCTGCCGCCCGGCCTCGTGGACTCGCCGCAGGCCTTCCTGCAACTGGCGTTCGTCAAGGTTGAGGCCGGCGAAATGGCGGGCGTTGGTGTCGTCGCGGAAACCGACGTAGATGGCATCGGCGCCCTGTCGCAGGGCCGACTTCAAGGCGGGCAGGCTGCCCGCCGGACAGACCAGTTGCATGGGGTTGCTCCTCTGGCGAAAAACGCGCTCCGCGGCAGTGGGCAACCCCGGGGCACAGGCGCCACACTCTAGAAAGACGCTCCCGGTCGGCGCTTGACCGGGATCAAGAAGGCCTCAGGCCATCAGTGCGGAGAACGGCAGAAAGTCGATCGCATCACCCACGCCCAGGGTGGCGCCGCGCTCGATCACCGCCAGCCCGTCCGCCCAACTGGCGGCAAGCAGCATCGCCGAGCCCTGCTGCGGGTGGATTTCCACCCGCCCCCGTTCATCGAGCCGCGCCCGCAGGTACTGGCGACGCGCCCGCGGTTGCGGCCAGTCGAAGGCCGCCGGCAGCGCCAGCGGCCGCGGCACTACGTCGAACAGTCCCTGCTGGCGAAGCAGGAACGGACGCGCCACCAGCAATGCGGTGACCAGCGCCGCCGCAGGGTTGCCGGGCAGCCCCAGCCAGGGCTTGCCGGCCACGGAGCCGAAGGCGAACGGCTTGCCCGGCTGGATCGCCAGGCGCCACAGGTTGACCTCGCCAAGCTCGGCGATGGCGCGCTTGAGGTGGTCTTCCTCGCCTACCGAGACACCGCCGCTGGTGACCAGCGCGTCCCATTCGGAGGCCGCCAGGCTGAGCGCATCGCGGCTGGCCACCAGTTCGTCGGCGAGCACTTCCTCGTCGTGCACCTCGAAGCCCAGACCGCGCAGCAAGGCGCCGATGCAGTAACGGTTGGCGTTGTAGATCTGCCCGGCCAACAGTGTCTGGCCGGGCTCGCGCAATTCGTCGCCGCTGCTCAGCAGGCCGATGCGCAAGCGCCGACGCACCGAGACCGTGGCGACGCCGAGACTCGCCAGCAGGCCGAGTTCCTGCGGGCGCAAGCGCTGTCCGGCACGCAGCACCGGCGCGCCACGACGCAACTCCTCGCCGCGCCGGCGCACATGCTGGCCGGCGCTCACCGGCGGCAACTGCACGCGCTCGCCGTCGACCACGCAGAGTTCCTGCGGCACCACGCAGTCGGCGCCGGTCGGCAGCGGCGCGCCGGTGAAGATCCGCGCCGCCTGGCCCAGCGGCAGGCTCATGCCGCGGGTGTCGCCGGCGGCGATCCGCGCGCCGACCGTCAGGCTGCCGCCGCTGCGCGGCAGGTCGGCGGAGCACAAGGCGTAGCCGTCCATCGCGCTGTTGTCCCAATGCGGCAGGTCCATCGGCGCCAGCAGGTCCTCGCCGAGCACTCGTCCCAGCGCCCGCTCCAGGGCCAGGCTCTCGCAGGCTGGCGGGCGCGGCGCGCGCGCCAGCAGTTCGGCCAGCGCCTCGTCGAGCGGGCGCAGTTGGCCGCCATCGCAGGCGCAAGCGCTCACGAGCGGCACCCGCAGCCGGCCACCGGCGCCACGGCTGGCGGGGTCTTCAGGTGCGGGACGAAATTGCACGGGCGGGTGCGGCTGTCCAGTTGCGCCAGGAGAATCTCGTTCCAGGCGGTGCGACAGGCGCCCGGCGAGCCGGGCAGGCAGCACACCAGGGTACCGTTGCTGAGCCCGGCCAGCGCCCGCGACTGGATGGTGGAAGTGCCGATCTCGCGCTGCGAGACCTGGCGGAACAGTTCGCCGAAGCCCTCGACATCGCGCTCGAACAGCGGCCCGACCGCCTGCGGGGTGTTGTCCCGCGCGGTGAAGCCGGTGCCGCCGGTGATCAGGCCGACCTGTACCTCGGGGTCGGCGATCCAGGCCGAGACCACCGCGCGGATCTGGTAGATGTCATCGGTCTTCAGGCTCCGCTGGTGCAGGCGATGACCGGCGGCCAGCAGCGCGTCGGCGAGGGTCTGGCCGGAAGTATCGGTTTCCAGGGTACGGGTGTCGCTGACGGTGAGGATGGCGATGTTCAGCGGCTGGAAGGTGGAGGTGGCCAGGTGGCTCATGGAAGGGGTCCTAGGAACGGGCGATGCCTCAGCCTGAACCGCGGGCCCCCGGCTGGCTATTCCTCCGAAGAGGTAAGCCGGCGGCGCGAGGAGGTAGACGTCACTCCTCCCAGCGCTGCGCGGCGGCCTGGTCGCTGCAGCGGCCTTCGACCCAGCGCGGGCCTTCGGCGGTGTCTTCCTTCTTCCAGAACGGCGCGCGGGTCTTCAGGTAGTCCATGACGAAGTTGCAGGCGTCGAACGCCGCCTGCCGGTGGGCGCTGGCGCAACCGACGAAGACGATCGGCTCGCCCGGCTCCAGGCGGCCGATGCGGTGGAGGATCTCCAGGCGCAGCAGCGGCCAGCGCTGCCCGGCCTCGGCGGCGATCTTGCCGAGGGCCTTCTCGGTCATGCCCGGATAATGTTCGAGGAACATCCCGCCGACCTCGCGACCGTCGTTGAAGTCGCGCACGTAGCCGACGAAGCCGACCACCGCGCCGATGCCGACGTTCTGCGCATGCAGGGCGTTAAGCTCCTGCCCCGGATCGAAAGCTGCCTGCTGGACGCGGATGGCCATGGGTTCAACCTCCGGTGACGGTGGGGAAGAAGGCGACTTCGTCGCCGTCCTGCAACGGCTCGTCGAGGCCGCACAGTTCCTGATTGCGCGCACACATCAGGTTCTGCTCGCCGAGGGTACGCTCCCAGGCCCCGCCGCGCTCCACCAGGAGCTGGCGCAAGGCGCCGAGGGTCGCCAGCCCGGCGTCCCAGTTCAACTGCTCGCCGTCGATGCCGAGGGCTTCGCGGTAACGGGCGAAATACTGCACGCGGATCATGCCTGCCCTTCCTCCTCTTTGCGGTAGTGGCCGCTCTTGCCGCCGAGCTTCTCCAGCAACTGGACCTGCTCGATGACCATCCCGCGGTCCACCGCCTTGCACATGTCGTAGATGGTCAGGGCCGCGACGCTGGCGGCGGTGAGCGCCTCCATCTCCACGCCGGTCTGCCCGGCCAGCCGGCAACGCGCGCGGATGCGCACGGCGTCCGGCGCCTCGGCCTGCAGTTCGAGCTTGACGCTGGTAAGCAGCAGCGGATGGCACAGCGGGATCAGTTCGTGGGTGCGCTTGGCCGCCTGGATGCCGGCGATCCGCGCCACGGCGAAGACGTCGCCCTTGGGATGGCCGCCGTCCTGGATCAGTTGCAGGGTTTCCGGGCGCATGCGCACCACGGCCTCGGCCGTGGCTTCACGGGAGGTCACGGCCTTTTCCGTGACGTCGACCATGTTGGCGCGGCCCTGGGAATCGAGATGGGTCAGCACGTGGGTGCTCCTGGAAGAGGATACTGGCCAGTCATTGTAAGCCCTGGAGGGCATGACGCGATGCCTGGGGGAGGTTCGGAAGGGGGATGATTGTATACATAAAGAGGTAGGGCAGGCCGGCGCAAGGCGCCTCATCCCGATCGGGTAACGATGCGGGCCCGGTCCCCGGACCGGACCGGGCCTGGCCTGGCCTGGCCTGGCCTGGCAGGATGTATATCCCGCCCGGCTTTTTCAACCGGGCGGGATATCGGCCGGCGATTGCCGCCGGCTACCTCACATGTGCGCCTCGGCGTACTCCGCCAGCACCGAGCGCGGCACCCCTTGCAGGGTCACGTGCACGCCGTGGGGGAAGTCCTTGAAGCGTTCGGTGAGGTAGGTCAGGCCGGAGCTGGTGGCGGACAGGTAGGGCGTGTCGATCTGCGCCAGGTTGCCCAGGCAGATCACCTTCGAACCGCTGCCGGCGCGGGTGATGATGGTCTTCATCTGGTGCGGCGTGAGGTTCTGGCATTCGTCGATGAGGATCAGGCTCTGCTGGAAGCTGCGCCCGCGGATGTAGTTCAGCGACTTGAACTGCAACGGCACCTTGCTGAGGATGTAGTCGACGCTGCCATGGGTGCATTCGTCGTCCATGTGCAGCGCTTCGAGGTTGTCGGTGATGGCGCCGAGCCAGGGCTCCATCTTTTCCGCCTCGGTGCCGGGCAGGAAGCCGATGTCCTCGTCCAGGCCCTGCACGCTGCGGGTGGCGATGATGCGCCGGTAGCGCTTGCTGACCATGGTCTGCTCGATGGCCGCGGCGAGCGCCAGGATGGTCTTGCCGGAACCGGCGGCACCGGACAGGTTGACCAGGTGGATGTCCGGGTCGAGCAGCGCGTACAGCGCCAGCGACTGGTACACGTCGCGTGGCCGCAGGCCCCAGGCTTCCTGGTGCAGGAGCGGCTCCTGGTGCAGGTCGAGGATGGTCAGCTCGTCCTGCTGGATGCCCTTGATCCAGCCGACGAAGCCCTGTTCGTCGACGATGAACTCGTTGATGTGCACCGCCGGCAGGTTGTCGGTGAGCTGCACGCGATGCCAGGTACGGCCGTGGTCCTGGCGGGTCTCGACCTTGCTCACGCGGTCCCAGAAAGAGCCGGCGAGGGAATGGTAGCCGCGCGACAGCAGGGCCACGTCGTCGATCAACTGGTCGGTGTGGTAGTCCTCCGCGTCCACCCCGCAGGCGCGCGCCTTCAGGCGCATGTTGATGTCCTTGGTCACCAGCACCACGCGCACGCCGCTGTGGCGGCTCTTCAGCTCGACCAACTGGTTGATGATCTTGTTGTCGTTGAGGTGCTCCGGCAGCCAGGTGATGGGCTCGGCACGCTTGCTCATGAGGATCGACAGGCTGCCGCTGGGGCCGTTCTTGCCACGCTGGATCGGTACCCCTCCCTCTACCTGCTCGGGCGTGGCCTCGCCGAGTACCTGGTCGATCAGGCGGATGGCCTGGCGGCACTCGGCGGCGATGGTGTGCTTTCCGGTCTTCAGCTTGTCCAGCTCTTCGAGCACCGTCATCGGGATCGCGACGCGGTGTTCCTGGAAGTTCAACAGGGCATTCGGATCGTGGATCAGGACATTGGTATCGAGGACGTACAGGGTGGGCTGGGTGGGGCGGGAACGTCCGTGGTCATCCATACGCGATCACCTTCTGCTAAGGGCCTGGCGACGGAATGCCGGGTCGGCGCTCCGCCGGGGGGCGAGCCGCCTTCTCTCTTCCGGTGGGGAGAGCCTGACAGCAGAGGTGAGGGCCGGGGCCGCCACCTGTGCTGCAGGGTTCGGCGGTCTACGGTTCCACAAATACCGCAAAAAATATGACGGTAAAAAGTACTTTTCGTCATCAGCAGGTTTTTTTTCCGCAAGCGACGAAATACCTTGGCGCAGCCCTTCGCGAGGTCTAGTGTTATCGGTCCCACCCCTGTGAAAACCCTCCGCTTTTCCGTGCCGCAACGGTTTTCCAGCGCCATTCCCCCTCCCCCCTGCCCCTGCGACATAAAGCCGCCACTGCGCCCTGCGCCGCCTTCCTGTATGAATCCGGGGCTTGACCTTGACACGATGTCAAGGCTGAACCTGGCGACAGATCTCACCGGCGCCTCCCAGGGCGCCTGCGGTGCCACTTCTGTCCATTCCAAGGAGGACTCATGAACAGCGCCACGCTAACCGAGCTCGATCTGCCGGTCAGCGGCATGACTTGCGCGTCCTGCGCCGGCCGTGTCGAACGAGCCCTGAAGAAAGTGCCCGGGGTCGCGGCCGCCTCGGTCAACCTGGCCAGCGAGCAGGCCCGCGTACAGGCCCCGGCGGACAGCCTGCCGGCCCTGGTGGCGGCGGTCGAGCAGGCCGGCTACCAGGTTCCGGCGCGCAGCCTGGAACTGTCCATCGAGGGCATGACCTGCGCCAGTTGCGTCGGCCGGGTCGAGCGGGCGCTGAAGAAGGTGCCCGGCGTACGCGAGGTCAGCGTCAACCTGGCCAGCGAGCGCGCCCACCTCGAGTTGCTCGGCGCAGTGGACAGCCAGGCCTTGCTGCAGGCGGTGGAACAGGCCGGCTACAAGGCCCGCCTGCTCGACGCGGGGCAACCACGCCAGGACGATGCCGAGCGCCGCCTGCGCCGCGAACGCTGGTGGGTTATCGCCGCGCTGTTGCTGGCGTTGCCGCTGGTGCTGCCGATGCTGGTGGAATGGGCCGGCCTGCACTGGATGCTGCCGCCGTGGGCACAGTTCCTCCTGGCGACCCCGGTGCAGTTCGTCATCGGCGCGCGCTTCTATGTCTCCGCCTGGCGCGCGGTGAAGGCCGGCGCCGGCAACATGGACCTGCTGGTCGCCCTCGGCACCAGCGCCGGCTACGGCCTCAGCGTCTACCTCTGGCTGACCGCCCCGCCCGGCCACATGCCGCACCTCTACTTCGAAGCCTCCACCGTGGTGATCGCCCTGATCCTCCTCGGCAAGTACCTGGAAAGCCGCGCCAAGCGCCAGACCGCCAGCGCCATCCGCGCCCTTGAGGCGTTGCGCCCGGAGCGCGCGGTGCGCCTGCGCGACGGTCGCGAGGAAGAGGTGGCGATCGCCGAGTTGCGCCTCGGCGACGAGGTGGTGGTGCGTCCCGGCGAACGCTTCCCGGTGGACGGCGAGGTGCTCGACGGCAGTAGCCACGCCGACGAGGCGCTGATCACCGGCGAGAGCCTGCCGGTGCCCAAGGCTCCCGGCGACAAGGTCACCGGCGGCGCGATCAACGGCGAAGGCCGGCTGCTCCTGCGCACCACTGCGCTCGGCGGGGAAACGGTGCTGGCGAAGATCATCCGCCTGGTGGAAGACGCCCAGGCCGCCAAGGCGCCGATCCAGAAGCTGGTGGACAAGGTCAGCCAGGTCTTCGTCCCGGTGGTGATCCTCATCGCGCTGGTCACCCTCGGCGCCTGGCTGGTCGCCGGGGTCGGCCTGGAGCAGGCCCTGGTTAACGCCGTGGCGGTGCTGGTGATCGCCTGCCCCTGCGCCCTCGGCCTGGCCACCCCGACCGCGATCATGGCCGGCACCGGCGTGGCCGCGCGCCACGGCATCCTGATCAAGGACGCCGAGTCCCTGGAAGTCGCCCATGCGGTCACCAGCGTGGCCTTCGACAAGACCGGCACCCTGACCTCCGGGCGACCGCAGATCATCCACCTCGGCGGCGACGACCCGGAGCAACTGCTCAGGCTCGCCGGCGCCCTGCAACGCGGCAGCGAGCACCCGCTGGCCAAGGCCGTGCTCGAGCGCTGCGCCGAGCGCGACCTGGAGGTTCCGCCGGTGAACGCCAGCCAGGCCCTCAGCGGTCGCGGCATCCAGGGCGAGGTCGAGGGTCGCCGGCTGGCCCTGGGCAACCGCCGCCTGCTCGACGAGCAGGAACTCAAGCCCGGCGCGCTGGCGAGTGCCGCCGCGGACTGGGAGGCCGAGGGCCGCACCCTGTCCTGGCTGCTGGAACTGGCTCCGGAGAAACGCGTGCTCGGCCTGTTCGCCTTCGGCGACAGCCTCAAGGATGGCGCCGCCGAAGCGGTGGAGGCCCTGCGCGGACGGGATATCCACAGCCACCTGATCACCGGCGACAACCGCGGCAGCGCGGCGGTGGTGGCCAAGGCCCTGGGCATCGACGACGTACACGCGGAAGTGCTGCCGGCGGACAAGGCCGCCACGGTCGCCGAGCTGAAAGGCCGGGGCCGGGTGGTGGCGATGGTCGGCGACGGCATCAACGACGCCCCGGCGCTGGCCGCCGCCGACGTCGGCATCGCCATGGGTGGCGGCACCGACGTGGCCATGCACGCCGCCGGCATCACCCTGATGCGCGGCGACCCGCGCCTGGTGCCGGCGGCGCTGGACATCTCGCGGCGGACCTACGCGAAGATCCGCCAGAACCTGTTCTGGGCCTTCATCTACAACGTGATCGGCATCCCGCTGGCGGCCTTCGGCCTGCTCAACCCGATGGTGGCGGGCGCAGCGATGGCCTTCTCCAGCGTCAGCGTGGTCGGCAACGCCCTGCTCCTGCGACGCTGGAAGCCCTGAGCCAGCACGCCAGGCACATGGGGTGGCGCGCCTAGCGCAACAACCCCATGTGCTTGGCCCGCGCCACCGCCTGGGTGCGACGCTCGACGCCGAGCTTGTCGTTGATATGGCGGGCGTGGCTCTTCACCGTATGCAGCGAGATGAACAGCCGCTCGCTGATCTCCTGGTTGGACAACCCCTGGGCGATCAGCTCCAGCACCGCCAGTTCGCGCCCGCTGAGCACCTCGCCCGCACCGCCCGCGGGCTCGGCGGGCGGCTCCGGCAACAGCGCGCGCATGCGCTGGGCGCCGGGACAGGCAGGGAAGCGCTGCAACTGTTCGCGCAACCATTCCGGCTGCTGCACGAGCAATTCGTGGAGCGGCAGCAAGGCTCCGCCGACTGCGCCCTCCATGGCCTGTTGCAGGGTCGCCAGCGCCTCGCGCTCGCGGCCCTGCTCCAGGTGCAGCGCGGCCAGTTGGCCGAGGGCCAGGCGAGCCGGCAGCAACGCGCCGTTCTCCCGCGTCGAGCGGGCCAGCCGGTCCAGGCGCCGGGCGGCTTCCTCCGGGCGTCCTTCGCGGCGCTCCAGGCCGGCCTGGAGCAACTCCACATGCAGCGGCAGCAGCGGACTGCATTCCGGCGGCGTGGCCGCCTGCCCGCCGTAGGTGCCGCCCAGGCGCTGTAGCCAGACGCCGGCCAGTTCGGTCTGGCCCTGGGCCAGCCAGAGTTCGCACTTGATCAGGGTGATCGCCGCCAGGTAGTAGATCGGCGGGATATCCCAGGCATGCATCAACCGCTCGACGTCGCCAAGCCGGGCGAACGCCGCCGCGTAGTTGCCCAGGCGCCCTTCCAGGCTGGCCAGGACGCAATAGCCGATCACCAGGCTGACATCCCGGCAGCTGCGGGTTTCCTCGATTCCCTGCTTGATCCACTTGCGCGCTTCGTCCGGCTGCAGCGCCAGGCTGCGCAGGTAGCCGCGGTACAGCAGGAGCCGCCCGCGCACCGCGTAGCGGCGTTGTGCCGGCAGGTGCTGGAGGCGTTCCAGGCCCTGGCGCACCTCCTCCTCGGCGCGCGCCACCTCGCCGCGCGCCTGGAGGACGCGGGCGCGGTCGTAATGGACCAGTGCCTCGAACAGCGGGTTGCCGTAGCGCTGGGCGAACTCCAGGGCGTCGCGGTTGTAGTTGCGCGCCTGCCAGAAGTCGCCACGGGTCACCGCCAGGTTGCTCAGCGTCGACAGGCATTGCAGGCGGGTGCCGTAGCGCTCCCCGGCGAGGTCCTGCAAGGCCTCGCGGCAGTGCGCCTCGGCCTTGTCGATGTCGCCGCGGCCGCGCGCGATCACCCCGCTCAGGGCCTGCCACTGGGCCAGCAGGTCGCGTTGCGCGGACTCGTCCGGCGCCGGCAGGAAACGCGCCAGTTGGCCGGCCAGCTCTTCCGCGGCATCCAGCTGGCAGGCCAGCGCCAGCGCCCAGCCGTACAGCAGGATCAGGCGCGGCGTGCTCGCCAGGAGGCTGTCCGGCAGGTCCATCTTCCAGCGCAGCAGGGTGGCGATGTTCTGCTCCGCCAGCAGTTGCTCTTCCGACAGGTTCTGCACCAGGCTCGCCGCCACGTCCGGCTGGCCGGCGCGCAGCGCCTGTTCCACCGCCTGGTCGAGCAGGCCATGGCGGCTGAACCAGCCGCAGGCGCGCAGGTGCAGGGAGCCGGCGGACGGACCGAAGTCGGGCAAGGGACGCGCCAGCAGCAGGTCGGAGAACAGGTGGTGGTAGCGGAACCACTGGCCGTTTTCGTCCAGCGGCACGAGGAAGACCTGGTGCTGCTGCAGGTGGTCGAGGATCGCCGCGCTGTCGCCGGCCTCGCGCACGGTATCGCAGAGTTCGGCGCAGAAGCGCTCGAAGCGTGCGGTCTGGGCGAGGAACGCCTGGACCTCGGACGGCTGCCGCTCGATCACCTCCTCTAGCAGGTAGTCGCGGATCAGTTCGTCGGCGCCGTGTACCCCGGGGCTGACCTGCTCCTCTGGATCGCCGCGCGCCAGCAGCCAGAGGCGCAGCCCGGCGACCCAGCCTTCGCTGCGCTCGAGCAGCGCGTCCAGCGCGTCCTCGTCGAGTTCGAGGCCGCTGGCGGCCATCAGCGCCCCGCTCTCCTCGGCGGTCAGGCGCAGGTCCTGTTCGCTGAGTTCGAGCAATTGCCGCGACAGGCGCAGGCGCGCCAGGTGCCAGTCCGGCCGCTGCCGGCTGGTGACCAGCAGCACCAGGCCCTCGGGCAGGTGATTGAGGAGGAATTGCAGGCAACGGTCGAGCACCGCGCCCTGGGCCAGGTGGTAATCGTCCAGCACCAGTAGCAGGGGACGCTGCGGGTCCAGGCAGGGGGCGAGTTCGTCGAGCAGGTCGTCGAGCCAGGTCTCGAAGGCGAACGGCTGGTGACGCTGGCGCATCTTCAGCAGGCCGAGGGCCTCTTCGCCCAGGGTCGGGTGGTACTGTCGCAAGCCATCGAGCAGGCGTTCGAGGAAACGTCCGGGATCGCTCTCGCGGCTGCTCAGTCCCAGCCAGAGGCTCTGCCAGCGCGGATCGAGGCTTTCGCAGAACTCGATGGCCAGGGAACTCTTGCCGAATCCGGCGGGCGCGGCGATCAGCAGCAGGCGACCGTCCAGTCCGTCGCGCAGTCGACGGCAAAGACGCGGGCGCGCCACATGGGCCGACGGCAGCGGGGGGCGGAAAAAGCGGTTGGCCGTCGGCAGGACGGCGGATGGAGTGCCCGAGAAGGTGCGCGAGAAGTCAGTCATCACCCGGTTTCTTGGTTTATGTATGGGGCGTGAACGCTCCGGAGACTAACCACAAGTGATGGCTATTTGAAGCACTATCCATCGGCTCGGACGAAATAGCGCACCGGCGCTTCAGCTCGATAACCAAGGAAAGACCGGTTTCCCGGCGCGGTCCAGGCGCGGCAAACGTTTCCCGGCCACACAGGTGCCCGCCGGGAGGATGGCGACGACGGAATCCGCGGGCGAGGCGGGAAAACACTTTGTAATGAATTGACGGCCGGAGCGGCACGCCGCCCGCGAAAACGAAGAAACCGGCACAAGGCCGGTTTCTTCGTGGCTAGGAACGCCGTTTCTCAGCGTACCCCTTCCTGGCGCAGCGCCGCCGGGGTGTAGTCGCTTTCCGAAGCGCTGTAGTTGAAGTCGTAGGCCTGTTTCTCCTCGTTCTTCATGCCCAGCGCCAGGTAGCGGCCGGAGAGCAGGTCGTAGAGGGTTTCCACCGCGTACCAGGGCACCTGCTTGTCGTAGTACTGCTCGGCATGCGCCTCGGCCACGCGCCACAGGGTGCCGCGACCGTCGTAATGGTCGATCTCGGCGGCCTGCCAGGTGTCCTCGTCGATGTAGAAGTCACGCTTGGCGTAGATGTGCCGCTCGCCCGGCTTCAGGGTCGCGACCACATGCCAGACGCGGTGCAGCTCGTAGCGGGTCAGGTCCTGGTTGATGTGGCCGGCCTTGACGATTTCGCTGTACTTGATCTTCGGATCGTCGAGCTTGTAGCTGTTGTAAGGAATGTAGATTTCCTTCTTGCCTTCCAGCTTCCAGTCGTAGCGGTCCGGCGCACCGTTGTACATGTCGAAGTTGTCCGAGGTGCGCAGGCCGTCGGCGGCGGTGCCAGGACCGTCGTAGGACACCTGCGGAGCCCGCCGCACGCGGCGCTGGCCGGCGTTGTAGAGCCACGCCAGGCGCGGCTCCTTGACCTGGTTGAGGGTCTCGTGGACCAGCAGCACGTTACCGGCCAGGCGCGAGGGCGCGGTGACCCGCTGCTTGAAGTAGAACAGCACGTTGCTCGGCTTGTTCGGGTTGTAGTCCTTCAGGTTGGTACGGAAGGTGAAGGCATCCTGGAAGTAGACCAGCTGGTAGGAGCCGTTGACCTGCGGAGTGGCCTGGGTCACCAGGCGCCGGACGCTGCCGCCGCGGTAGCGGGTGATGTGGTTCCAGATCACCTCCAGGCCGTTCTGCGGGATCGGGAACGGGTTGGCGGTATCGAAGTTCTCCAGGCCGTTGCCGCCTTCCACCAGCTTGGTGGTGGTGGCGTTGCGCTTGGCCGCCTCCTGCACCGCCGCCGGGACGGTGGCGCTGCGGTGGGTCTTGTATACCGGGATCTTGTAGGTATCCGGGTAGCGCTTGAACATGGCCAGTTGGCCGGGAGTCAGCTTGTCCTTGTACTGGTCGACGTTCTGCACGGTGATGGTGAACAGCGGTTGCTCGCTGGCATAGGGGTTGGCGAGGAAGCCACGGCTGTCGACGCTGCCGGCGTTGGTCGCCAGGCCGCCGTCCCAGGCGGGGATGCTGCCGTCGGCGTTGCCGGCCTTCTCCGCCCCCAACGGAGTCAGGCTGGTGCCGAGCTTGGCCGCTTCGTCGGCGGATACCGCCGCCATCACCTGGGTGGCCAGCAGGCTCAGGGCCAGTACACCGGTATGCAGAAGAATCTTCGTTGTTTTCATTCGCTCGTCGTCCTCGTTAAGTCCTGCTCGCCGGCCCGGTTCGCACCGGGCCGGCGTACATCAGAAGTTCATGCCGAAGCTGAGCGCGACGAAGTCGCGATCGTCCACGGTGGTGTACTTGCCGTCGAAGAAGTTGGTGTAGGAGAGGCTCGCGGTGTAGGTGTTCTGGTACTCCGCGTCCACCCCCAGGCTGACCGCCTTGCGGCCTTCCTCGAAGTTGGCGCCGGGGCCGGGCGAATAGCCATCGACGTCGTGCGACCAGGCCACGCTGGGCTTGAGGTTCACGCCCATGAACACGTCGTTGTAGTCCCAGATCGCACGGGCGCGATAACCCCAGGCATCCGAGGTGGTATAGCCATCGTTCTCGCAGTAGCGGCTGACGTTGTTCGCTTCGGCGGTGCCCAGCGTGCTGACGTTCAGCGCCTGGCAGCTGGCCAGGCCGGAGATGGTCCCCGGCAGCGGCCCCGGTCCGAAGACCGGGTCACGCCCGTAGCGTGCCTTGGAGGTGCTTTCCAGGCCGCCGACGTGGGTCCAGCCGATCTCGCCCACCAGGGTCAGGCGCTCGGCGCCCATCACCTGGTCGAAGAAGTGCGTCAGGGTGGTCTGCAGTTGGGTGACCTCCTTGCGCCGATAGCCGTGCAGGTCCTGCCCGGCCTGGCCGTTCAGCACCGAGGCGTTGTCGTAGGGGCGGTTGCCGCCGATGCTCACCGGGTCGAGGCCGGCGAAGAGGATGTCGGTGGTGTTCAACTGCACCGGCGCGTTGGGCCGGTAGCTGACTTCGCCGCTCCACGCGGTGCCGTTGGGCAACGTGGTGGAGAAGCTCAGGCCGAACATGCGGATATCTTCCGGGTACTCGATGAAGTAGCTGGAGTTGCCGGCGGTGGCCGCCGCCGCGGCCTGTGCGGCCAGTGCCGGGTTGATCGCGGCGAGGCGGGTGGCGAGGTCGTTGATCGCCGCCATGGTGCTGGCCGAGGCGCCCTGGCCGCTGAAGATCGGCAGGCGGCTGTGGTAGTTCATGTAGTAGGCGCCGAACTCGGTGTTCAGTTCGTCGGCGAAGTAGCGCAGGGCGAAGCCGTACTGGCCGCTGTCGCGAGCGTCGCGGTCCGGCCCGCGGCGGACCAGGATGCCCTCGTCCCAGGGCGACGGGGTAACGCTCAGGCCAGCCCCGGCGAGCACGTTGTTGAGCAGGTTGATGGACGCCTTGTTGTTGGTCAGCACCGCCAGGTTCTGGTCGCAGCCATCGGCCACCACGTCCGGCTGGGAGAAGAAGGTGCCACAGTTGTCGACCACCGTCTGGTCCCACTCGATCTGGTAGAAGCCTTCGGCGGACAGGTTGTCGGTGAGGTTCTGCGACAGGTAGAACATGTTCACCGGGATCAGGCCTTCCTTGATCTCCGAGCCGGGCCGGCGGAAGGCGGTGACGTCGATCGGGTTGATGGCGCTGATGCCGTTCTGGATGAAGGTGCTCTCGCCCCAGTTCACCACCTGCTTGCCCAGGCGCACGCTGCCCGGCAGGTCGCCGATGGCATAGTTGTGGTAGATGAAGGCGTCGAGCAGTTCGGCTCCGGAGGACTTGGCCAGGGTCTTACGGCCGCTGTCGTCGATGTCCTTGAACTCGCGGTGCTCGTCCTTCAGCTCGAAGTCGTACCAGTACTTGCCGCGCAGGAACACACCGGTATCGCCGTACTTCAGTTCGAGGTCATGGATGCCCTTGAAGACCTTCGAGAACGTTTCCCCACGCTTGAAGTTCAAGTGGCTGTCGTCGGAGGTCTGGGAAAGTCCCTTGCCGCCGTTGTTCACACCGATCAGGTTCTTGTTCGGCTTGGCGGTCGACCAACTGGCCCCGACCGACAACGCCGAATCGAAGGAACCTTCGATTTCCCCGATGTTGAAGGTCACCCCAAAGGCCGGAGCCGCCAGCGAGGAAGCCAGGCTGACGGCCAACGGCAACCGGGCCCGACGCGAGAACGGATTACGGGTTGTCATCGACGCTACTCCATGTGTGTTTTTTGTTATGAGTGCGTGGACTATAGCTAGCGCTGCCTGCCGCTTGATCCCTCGAAAGTGTGATTTGCGCGGCGCAACCACTCTGGCTCGCGCCTTTGCGGCGGATGGAGAATGACCGGGCGGTCGCGAAAACGCGGAGACCAAGCGTTTGCTTGGCCTCCGGGCGTTTCGGCGGTGTAGGAAAGCCCCGTCAGACGGTCGACAGGAAGGCGCTGCCGGCTTCCTGCCACTGGGCGATCTCGATACGGATGCGCTTCTTGTCCAGCTTGCCGACGCTGGTCTTGGGAATATCGGTAACAACCGCGATCTGCGAGGGGATCGCCCACTTGTTGATGTTGCCCTGCTCGACGAAAGGCTTGAGGTGCTCCTTCAGGCCACGGGCGTCCAGTTGCTGGCCCTCGCGCACCACCAGCAGGGCGAACGGGCGCTCGCCCCATTGCGGATCGGGCACCCCGACCACCGCCACTTCGCGTACCGCCGGATGGCGGCTGATCAGGTCTTCCAGCTCCAGGGAGGACAGCCACTCGCCGCCGGTCTTGATCACGTCCTTGATGCGGTCGCGGATCTCGATGAAGCCCATGCCGTCCAGGGTCGCCACGTCGCCGGTGTGCATCCAGCCGCCGCGCCACAACTCCTCGCCGCGCTCGGGTTCGCGGAAATACCCCTGGGTCAGCCATGGCGAGCGCAACACCAGCTCGCCCTGGGATTCGCCGTCGGCCGGGAGGAAGCGGCCCTGTTCGTCCATGATCGCCGCATCCACCAGCGGCACCGGCACGCCGGCCTTGATCCGGTAGGTGGTGCGCTCGTCCTCGCTTCCGGCCAGCAGTTCGTCGTTGAGGTAGGCGCAGGAAATCAGCGGACAGGTCTCCGACATGCCGTAGGCGGCGGTCAGTTGGATGCCGCGCGCCTTGGCCGCCTCGTAGAGCGAGCGGTTCAGCGCGCTCCCGCCGATGATCACCTTCCAGCCCTTGAAGTCCACGCCCTGGGCAGCCCTGGCGTTCATCACCATCTGCAGGATGGTCGGCACGCAGTGGGAGAAGGTGACCTTCTCGCGCTTCCACAGTTCGACCAGCAGTTCCGGATCGTAACGCCCGGGATAGACCTGCTTGACCCCGAGCATGGTCGCCACGTACGGAGTGCCCCAGGCGTGGACATGGAACATCGGGGTGATCGGCATGTACACGTCGCTGGTACCGAGCAGGCGGATGCTGTCCAGGCTGCCGATGGTCGAAGCCATCGCCAGAGTGTGCAGGACCAGTTGCCGGTGGCTGAAATACACACCTTTCGGATTGCCGGTGGTGCCGGTGGTGTAGAAGGTGGTGGCGATGGAGTTCTCGTCGAAATCGGGGAAGTCGTAGCGCGGGCTGGCCGCGGCCAGCAGCGACTCGTATTCGCCGACCAGGCCGGGCAGTTCGGCGCTCTTCTCCGCGCCGTCGGTGAGCAGGATGGTCCGCTCCACCGTGGCCAGCTGCCCCGCCATCGCCTGGTAGAGCGGGACGAACTCGCTGTTCACCAGCACGAAGCGATCCTCGGCGTGGTTCATGGTGTAGAGGATCTGTTCCGGGGAGAGGCGGATGTTGATGGTATGCAGCACCGCCCCGATCATCGGGATGGCGAACATGCATTCCAGGTAGCGATGGCTGTCCCAGTCCATCACCGCCACCGTGTCGCCGGCCTTCACCCCGGCCTCGCTGAGTACGTTGGCCAGGCGCGCGACGCGCTCGTTGAAGGTGGCGTAGCTGTAGCGCACCTGGTCGCGGTAGACGATTTCATGACTCTTTTCGTAACGACGGCCGGAAAGCATCAGGCTCTTGATCAGCAACGGATACTGATAAGCGCCGGCGGCGGCCGGGATGAGACGGGTCTTCAGCATGGGGCGTACACCTGGGAGCGGGTTCGTTGTCAGGATGAGGCCGACTCTAGAGCCGTCGGCGGGCTTTGTTCATCAGTCAAAAGAGTGATTTGCCCCGTGACCTTTCGGAGCCTCCCGGTCACAAGATAGAATCCGCCCACTGAATCGTTCAGACCCTATCCAGAACAAGAGGTAACGTTCCATGTCCGATATCGTCATCGTCGCCGGCGCCCGTACTCCCATGGGCGGCTTCCAGGGCAGCCTGGCCGGCGTTTCCGCGGTCGACCTGGGTGCCGTCGCGATCCGCGAAGCGGTGCAGCGCGCCGGCATCGCCGCCGAGGACGTACAGGAAGTGATCATGGGTTGCGTCCTGCCCGCCGGCCTGAAGCAGGGCCCGGCCCGCCAGGCCGCGCTGGCGGCCGGCCTGCCCGCCGCCACCGGCTGCACCACCATCAACAAGCTGTGCGGCTCGGGGATGAAGGCGGTGATGCTGGCCCACGACCTGCTCAAGGCTGGCACCAACCAGGTGATGGTCGCCGGTGGCATGGAAAGCATGTCCAACGCGCCCTATGTCCTGGAGAAAGCCCGCAGCGGCCTGCGCATGGGCCACGGCGAGATCAAGGACCACATGTTCCTCGACGGCCTGGAGGACGCCCGTACCGGCCGTTTGATGGGTTCGTTCGCCCAGGAGACCGCCGACAAGTACGGCGTGACCCGCGAGGAGATGGACGCCTATGCCATCGAATCGCTCAAGCGCGCCCAGGCCGCCATCGCCGATGGCTCGCTGGCGGCGGAAATCGTCCCGGTCACCGTCACCAGCCGCAAGGGCGAGAGCGTGGTGAAGGACGACGAGCAACCGCTGACCGCCAATCTGGAGAAGATCCCGAGCCTCAGGCCGGCGTTCCGCAAGGACGGTACCATCACCGCCGCCAATGCCAGCTCGATCTCCGACGGCGCCTCCGCGCTGGTCCTGATGACCGCCGAGGAAGCCCAGCGCCGTGGCCTGAAGCCGCTGGCGCGAATCGTCGGCCATGCCACCCAGAGCCAGGACCCGAGCGAGTTCACCCTGGCGCCGATCGGCGCGATGACCAACCTGTTCGCCAGGACCGGCTGGAGCAAGGACGACGTCGACCTGTTCGAGATCAACGAAGCCTTCGCCATGGTCACCATGCTCGCCATGCGCGAACACGGCCTCGATCATGCCAAGGTCAATGTCTATGGCGGCGCCTGCGCCCAGGGCCATCCGGTCGGTTCCACCGGCTCGCGGATCATCCTCACCCTGATCAACGCCCTGCGCCAGAAAGGCGGCAAGCGCGGCGTCGCCTCGCTGTGCATCGGCGGCGGCGAAGCCACCGCCGTGGCGCTCGAACTGCTCTGATACGGCGTTGAGCCATCGGCGCCCGGCCGGCTCGCGCTGTCCGGGCGCCCTCTTCCTCAGGTGCCCACCGCGGCGCTGCGCGCCGGACGCCCTCTTCCTCAGGTGCCCACCGCGGCGCTGCGCGCCGGACGCGGAAACACCAGCGCCGCGGCGAAGGTCAGCGCGGCGAAGCCCGCCAGTACCAGGTACAACCCCAGCAGCCCCTGCCGTGGTTCCAGGTAGGCGATCATCGGGATCGCCGCCGCGCTGGCGCCGAACGACAGGAAATAGCGCAGGGCGAAGACCCGCGCCTGCCACTGCGGCGCGACGAAGTGGGCGACCATCGCATCGTTCACCGTCACCTGGCCGAACACCGCGAACATGAACAGCGCGCCGAACAGCACCACTGCGCTGCCGTGGCCGTAGGCCAGGGCCAGCAGCAGCGGCACCTGGCAGAAGGTGAGGAAGACGAACGGCAACTTCAGGTTCAGGCGATCGATCAGGCGCCCCATGATCAGTTGCGCCACCGCGCCGAAGGCATAGGCCAGGCTGACCACCACGCCGAGGGTCTGCGGCGACGCCAGCAAGTCGCTCAGGCGCTCCTGGAACAGCTTCGGGTAGGTCACGGTGCTGGCGTTGAACACCACCCCGCCGGTGGCGGTGACCAGCGCCAGCACGCCGAACACCCGGCGCATCGACAGGCCCTCGCTGTCCTCGCCACGCGCCGCGGCCTTGGCCGACAGGTGCGGCGATGGCTCCTCGCGCACGCAGAAGAAAAAGCCGATGCCGAGCAGGATGGCCACCCCGCCGGGCAGGATGAACGCCGCACGCCAACCGAAGTGCGCGGTGAGAAAGCCGGTAAGCAGCGCGGCGAAGGCGACCCCGAGGTTACCCCACATGCCGTTGATGCCGATCTCGCGGCCGCGGTTCTCCGCGTGTGCCACCAGCATCGCGGTGCCGACCGGGTGGTAGATCGCGGCGAATACCCCGATCAGGGTCAGCCCGGTCACCAACATCGGTACGCTGCCGGCCAGCCCGGTGAGCAGTGCGGCGGCGCCGATACCGAAGAAGAACAGCAGCATCATCCGCCGCCGGCTCCAGGTATCGCCCAGCCAGCCGGCCGGCAGCGAACAGGCGCCGAAGGCGATGAAACCGCCCAGCGACAGGCCGATCAGACCGGCGTAGTCGAGGTCGAAGCTGCCGGCCATGCCGAGCACGGCGGCGGGGAAGATCAGCATGAACATGTGGTCGATGACATGCGCGGCGTTGATGAAGCGGATAACGGTTCGAGGTCGGTTCATGGCGTGCGGCCTGAATGGTCGGTGAGGAATGGGCGTCATGACCCGGGCATGATAGGTTGACCGAAAAGCGCAGACAGGACAGCGAGGTCATCGAAACGGACATGCTGATCGAGCACCGCCCGGACGGCCTGCTGGCCGCCATCTCCCTCGACTTCCCCGACGGCCATCACCTGGGGCGGCATTTCCACCCGCAGGCGCAGTTCCTCTACGCCGCTCGCGGCCTGATGCGCCTGGCCACCCACCACGGCGCCTGGGTGATCCCGCCGACCCGCGCGGTATGGATTCCGCCCCGGGTGGAGCACGAGATATTCATGTCCGGCGAGGTGCACATGCGCACCCTGTTCATCGAGCAACCCGAAACGCCGACACCGCTAAGCGACTGTTGCGTACTGGCGGTGACGCCGCTGCTGCGGGAAATGATCCTGCGCGCCATCCACCTCGAGAGCCAGCCGCGCCTGGACGACTTCCGCCAGCGCCTGCAAGGGCTGATCCTCAGCGAGATCGCCAACCTCGAACGGATGCCGCTGTACCTGCCGATGCCCCGCGACCGCCGCTTGCAGGCGATCTGCCAGGCATTGCTGAAACAGCCGGAACTGGGGCTGACCCTCGATGACTGGGGCCTGCGGGTCGGCGCCAGCTCGCGCACCCTGGCGCGGCTGTTCGCCCAGGAATTGCAGATGAGCTTCCATGAGTGGCGCCAGCAATTGCGCCTGACCGAAGCCCTGCCGCGCCTGCTGGCCGGCGACAGCGTGCAGGTGGTCGCCCGCGACCTCGGCTACGGCAGTACGCGGGCCTTCAGCAGCATGTTCCGCCGCCTGCTCGGCGAAACCCCGCGCGACTACCTGGGGCGACTGGAGCAACTGGCACGGGTCAGGGGCCGCGAGGACTGATGCCCCACGGCGCAACGCCAAGCAATGGCGAATCGGCGGATAACGCCTGCGGCGTTATTCGCCCTACCAAGGCTTCAGTAGGGCGCATCCGCCGCTCCCGTAGGGCGCATAACCGCAGCGCGGTTATCCGCCGAACCGGCCTGGATGGTGCAAGGCGGGAACGCGAGGATTGACGCCCTACGGCGCAACACCGAGCACTGGCGGATCGGCGGACAAAAAGAAGCCCTCCAGCGGAGGGCTCTCGGAAAAGGGCGCCGGAGCGCCCGGATGGGATCGTCGATCAGTGCGGGACGCCCAGCCCCGCCGCGCTCATGAACAGGCGCATCAGCCAGGCGGCGACGCCCAGGGCCAGCACGCTGGCGGTCCAGATACCCGCCAGCCAGGCCAGGCGTCGCCAGAGCGCTGGCTTGGCCGCGCTATCTCGTTCGGGATGACTCGGCATACGGACCATATGCGGCGCCTCCTCAGTGATAGCCATCGCCGTGCTTCACCTTGCCGCGGAACACGTAGTAGCTCCAGGCGGTGTAGCCGAGGATGAAGGGAATGATGAACAGCGCGCCGACCAGCATGAAGCCCTGGCTCTGCGGCGGCGCCGAGGCCTCCCAGATGCTCACCGCCGGCGGGATGATGTTCGGCCACAGGCTGATCCCCAGGCCGCTGTAGCCGAGGAAGATCAACACCAGGGTGAGCACGAACGGCTTCACGTGGTCGTTGTTGGCCACCGAGCGCAGCAGCGCATAGAAGGTCACCAGGACCAGGATCGGCACCGGCAGGAACCAGAACAGGTTCGGCAGGCTGAACCAGCGTGCGGCGATCTCGGCATGGGCCAGCGGCGTCCACAGGCTGACCACCCCGATGATCGCCAGCAGCACCAACGCCAGCGGGCGCGCCAGGTCGTGCATGCGCTCCTGCAGGCGGCCTTCGGTCTTCATGATCAGCCAGGTGCAGCCGAGCAGGGTGTAGGCGACGATCAGGGCCAGGCCGCAGAACAGCGGGAACGGCGCGATCCAGTCCAGCGAACCGCCGGCGAAGCTGCGGTTCTCCACCGGGATGCCTTCGATGAAGGCGCCCAGCGCCACGCCCTGGAAGAAGGTCGCCACCAGCGAACCGCCGATGAACGCCTTGTCCCAGATGTGCTGCTTGGCCGGCTTGGCCTTGAAGCGGAACTCGAAGGCGACGCCGCGGAAGATCAGCCCGACGAGCATGAAGATCAACGGCAGGTAGAGCGCCGACAGGACCACCGCGTAGGCCAGCGGGAAGGCCCCGAACAACGCCGCGCCGCCCAGCACCAGCCAGGTCTCGTTGCCGTCCCAGACCGGCGCCACGGTGTTCATCATCACATCGCGGTCGCCGCTGTCCTTGAAGAACGGATAGAGCATGCCGATGCCCAGGTCGAAGCCGTCCATCACCACGTACATCATGATGCCGAAGATGATGATGACCGCCCAGATGAGGGGAAGATCGATACCCATGTCTCAGTTCCTCTTGTCCTGGTCGCGGTCGGCCGCTTGCGCGTGGCCGTCGTGCTCTTCGTCGAAACCTTCGCCGGCGGCCGACAACGGCCGTGCCGGCGTGCGCTTCTGCCCGGCGCCTCCCGGGTTGGTCTCGCGTCCCTCATGGGTGACCGGGCCCTTGCGCACCAGGCGCATCATGTAGCCGATACCGACGCCGAACAGCGAGAAGTACACCACCACGAAGGTCAGCAGGGTCAGGCTCATCTGCGTCACGCTCTGCGCCGAGGAGGCGTCGGCGGTGCGCATCAGTCCGTAGACCACCCAGGGCTGGCGGCCCATCTCGGTGGTGAACCAGCCGGCGAGGATCGCGATCAGGCCGGACGGTCCCATCAGCAGGGTCAGGCGCAGGAAGGCCTTCGAGTTGAACAGCTTGTCCTGGCCGCGCCAGCGCAGCCACAGGCTCCAGACGCCGACCAGGATCATCAGCATGCCGAGGCCGGCCATGATCCGGAACGACCAGAACACCACGGTGGAGTTCGGCCGGTCTTCCGGCGGGAAGTCCTTCAGCGCCGGGATCGGCTCGGTCAGGCTGTGCTTGAGGATCAGGCTGCCGAGCACCGGGATCTCCACCTTGAAGCGGGTTTCCTCGCGCTGCATGTCCGGCCAGCCGAACAGGATCAGCGGGGTCGGCTCGCCGCTGCTGTTGTCCCAGTGGCCTTCCATCGCGGCGATCTTCGCCGGCTGGTGCTCCAGGGTATTGAGGCCATGGGCGTCGCCGATCAGCGCCTGTACCGGGGCGACGATCAGCGCCATCCACATGGCCATCGAGAGCATCTTGCGGATCGCCGGGTTGTCGCGCCCGCGCAGCAGGTGCCAGGCGGCCGAGGCGCCGACGAAGAAGGCGGTGGCGAGGAACGCGGCGACCGACATGTGCAGCAGGCGGTAGGGGAACGACGGGTTGAAGATCACCGCCAGCCAGTCCACCGGGATCACCCGGCCGTCGACGATCTCGAAACCCTGCGGGGTCTGCATCCAGCTGTTGGAAGCGAGGATCCAGAACGTCGAGATCAGCGTGCCGATCGCCACCATCACCGTGGCGAAGAAATGCAGGCCCGGTCCCACGCGGTTCCAGCCGAACAGCATGACCCCGAGGAAACCGGCCTCGAGGAAGAACGCGGTGAGCACCTCGTAGGTCAGCAGCGGACCGGTGATGGACCCGGCGAAGTCGGAGAAATGGCTCCAGTTGGTGCCGAACTGGTACGCCATGACCAGCCCGGACACCACGCCCATGCCGAAGTTGACCGCGAAAATCTTCGACCAGAAATGATAGAGGTCGCGGTAGACCTCTTCGTTCGTTTTCAGCCAGAGGCCTTCCAGTACGGCCAGGTAGCTGGCCAACCCGATGGTGATCGCCGGGAAGATGATGTGGAAGGACACGGTGAACGCGAACTGGATGCGGGCAAGGTCGATAGCCTCCAATCCGAACATGGCAACTCCTCTTCAGGTTCTCGGCCCTTCCGGCTTACGTGCGGATTCGGCCGTGCTTCCTCACGCGCAACGCTACGCAAGGTTTTGGAACACATCCTTCAGCTATCGTTCTTGTCATTGGAAAGCGACCGCAGCCCTGGATGGCAGGAATGCGGGAAGGGTCGCAAGCAGATTCCCGGACCGCCCGCCTTGATGCAGAGCAATTCGGTACGAAAATCTTACCCGTTAGCCTAGACCGTCCTGCTGTGGTCGGTTGTCGCGAGACAAATTGCCTCAGCTCTCTCATATTCATTAATAGAATATAAAAATAAACAAATAATATTTTTATGGAATAAAAAGAGTCGCTACTCTCCCCTTCAAGCCGCCCCTCGCGTGTTGGCGCCCCTCCTTCACCGCCCTGAACGCAGCGGCGGACATCGCCCTACAAGGATCGAAGAATGAAAAAACTGCTCCTGCTGACTGCCCTGGCCTCCGTCATCAGCGTTTCCGCCAACGCAGCGGAAAAGCTCCTCGTCGCCGCCACGCCGATCCCCCACGCGGAAATCCTCGAGCTGATCAAGCCGACCCTGGCGAAGGAAGGCGTCGACCTGCAGATCAAGGTGTTCACCGACTACGTGCAGCCCAACGTGCAGGTCGCCGAGAAGCGCCTGGACGCCAACTACTTCCAGACCCTGCCGTACCTGGAGAACTTCAACAAAGGCAAGGGCACCAACCTGGTCACCGTGGTCGGCGTACACGTCGAGCCCTTCGGTGGTTATTCGAGGAAATACAAGTCGCTGGCCGAGTTGCCCGACGGCGCCACCGTCGCCATTCCCAACGAAGGCAGCAACAGCGGGCGCGCCCTGCTGCTGTTGCAGAAGGCCGGCCTACTCAAGTTGAAGGATCCGAACAACGCCCTGGCCACGCCCAAGGACATCGCCGAGAACCCGAAGAACCTGAAATTCAAGGAACTCGAATCGGCCCTGCTGCCGCGCGTGCTGGACCAGGTCGACCTGGACCTGATCAACACCAACTACGCGCTGGAGGCCAAGCTCAACCCGGCCAAGGACGCGCTGGTCCTGGAAGACCACGATTCGCCCTATGTGAACTACCTGGTGGCGCGTCCGGACAACAAGGACAGCGACGCCCTGAAGAAGCTTTCCGCCGCGCTGACCAGCCCGGAAGTGAAAGCCTTCATCGAGAAGAAATATGCCGGCGCGGTGGTCCCGGCCTTCTGACCCCAGCCCGTCCCGACTCCCACGCTGGGCGCCGTTGCAGCGCCCCTTGTTCACGCCGGTGTCGCATGGCTTGCACCGGCGTTTCTTTTTCCGCAACGGCCCCCGCCCGCAGCCGTTCCGGCCGTCGTCGCGGCGCAGGCGCTGGAGGCGCCCCGTGCCGCCAAGGAGTTACCCATGAGCGAGAAACCACGCCCCGCGCCGCTGACCTTCCCCGACGCCGACCGCAGTCCGCTGAGCATCCGCGCCAAGGCCCTGGTGTTCTTCGACCCACGCTCGCACCGGGTCCGCGAAGAACTCGAGCGCCTCGCGCCACAGGGCCAGCCGGTGCTGATCGAAGGCGAGACCGGCACCGGCAAGGAGCTGCTCGCCCGGCAGATCCACCGCCACAGCGAACGCGCCGGTCTGTTCGTAGCGGTCAGTTGCAGCGCCCTCAGTCGCAACCATGCCGAAGCCGAGCTGTTCGGCTACGCTCCCGGCGCCCATAACGGCCCGGTCGGCAGCCGCGCCGGCTGGTTCGGTTCGGCCAATGGCGGCACCCTGTACCTGGACGAGATCGCCGACCTGCCGCTGACGCTGCAGGCCAGGCTGCTACAGACGCTGGAGGAACGCGAGGTGCTGCGGGTCGGCGCGCAGCAGCCGATTCCCCATGACGTGCGCCTGGTCACCGCCACCAGCGTCGACCTGGACCAGGCGGTGCGCGCCGGCAAGTTCCTGGCCGGCCTGCAACAATACCTGCACGACGGCCGCCTGAGCCTGCCGCCATTGCGCGAACGTCCGGGAGACATCCTGCCGCTGGCGGAATACTTCATCGGCGTCTATGCCCAGCGCCTGGACCTGCCGGTGCCGGCCATCGGCGTGGAAACCCAGCGGGTCCTCGAGAGCTATCCCTGGCCAGGCAACATCCGCGAGCTGGAAAACGTCGTCCACTTCGCCCTGCTGGTCAGCGACAAGGAAGAAATCCTGCCGCAGCATCTGAATTTTGGCGGGGCAACGCCAGACCCATCGCTGGCCGGTCTGCGGCGCCTGCTCGGCCAAGCCGGAGCGCCGTCGCTGGAGCAGGTACAGGCCCTGCTCCTGCAACTGGCCACCGAGCAGGCAGGCGGCGACGAGGAGGCGGGAAGGCGGCGCCTGGGACTGGCGGCGAACTGAAGGAATCCTTCGGCGAACGTGCGGGAAAAGCGCGGCGCCGAAGGCTTCCATACGTCCGAAGGATTGGCTCCCGGGCCCTTGATCGTGTTTATATTGAACGCTTGATCAAATTAAGGACGAGGAGACCAGCCTGTTTTGACTGACGCACAATCGCCCTCCGCCACCCCCTCCACCCCCACGCCCATCCGCATGAATCCCCCGGTGTTCTACGGTGCGGCGATCCTGATCCTGCTGTTCGCCGCAGTGGTCATCGGCTTCCCACAGCGCGCCGGCGAATGGCTGCTGGCCGCGCAGACCTGGGCCTCGCAGACCGTCGGCTGGTACTACCTGCTGGCGATGACGCTGTACCTGATCTTCGTGGTGGTCACCGCGCTTTCCGGCTACGGCAAGATCAAGCTCGGTGCCGACCACGACGAGCCGGAATTCAGCTACCTGTCCTGGGCCGGCATGCTGTTCGCCGCCGGCATCAGCATCACCCTGTTCTTCTTCTGCGTATCCGAACCGCTGACCCACTTCCTCCAGCCGCCGCAAGGCGAGGCCGGTACCCAGGAAGCCGCGCGGCAGGCCATGGAACTGCTGTTCCTGCACTGGGGCCTGCACGGCTGGGGCGTATTCGCCCTGGTGGCGATGGCGCTGGCCTACTTCGCCTACCGCCACAACCTGCCGCTGGCCCTGCGCTCGGCGCTCTACCCGTTGATCGGCAAGCGCATCAACGGGCCGATCGGCTACACGGTGGACTGCTTCGGCATCATCGCCACGGTGTTCGGCCTCGGCGCCGACATGGGCTTCGGCGTGCTCCAGCTCAATTCCGGGCTGGACTACCTGTACGCCATACCGCATACCCATGCGGTGCAGATGGTGCTCATCGTGCTGATGATGGGCGCGGCGATCTCGGTGGCGGTCTCCGGGGTCGACAAGGGCATCCGCATCCTCTCCGACATCAACATGCTGCTGGCTTGCAGCCTGTTGCTGTTCGTGCTGTTCGCCGGTCCGACCCAGCACCTGCTCAACACCCTGGTGCAGAACGTCGGCGACTACCTCGGCCACCTGCCGGGCAAGAGCTTCGACCTCTACGCCTACGGCGGCCCCAGCGACTGGCTGGGCTCGTGGACGGTGTTCTACTGGGCCTGGTGGATCGCCTGGGCGCCCTTCGTCGGCCTGTTCATCGCGCGCATCTCGCGCGGCCGGACGATCCGCGAATTCGTCTTCGGCGTGCTGTTCATCCCGCTCGGCTTCACCCTGGCGTGGATGTCGATCTTCGGCAACAGCGCCCTGGAGCAGGCCCTCGGCGGCGCCAGCGAACTCGGCCGGGTGGCCATCGAGCAGCCGTCGATGGCCCTCTACCAGATGCTCCAGAACTACCCCTGGAGCCGCGCGGTGATCACCGTCACGGTGCTGGTCAGCTTCGTCTTCTTCGTCACCTCGGCGGACTCCGGCACCGTGGTCCTCTCCACCCTCTCCGCCCACGGCGGCAGCGCCGACGACGACGGGCCGAAGTGGCTGCGGGTGTTCTGGGGCTCGGTCACCGCGCTGGTCACCGGCGGGCTGCTGTTCGCCGGCAGCATCGACGCGCTGAAGTCGGCGGTGGTGCTGACCTCCCTGCCCTTCTCGCTGATCCTGCTATTGATGATGTGGGGCCTGCACAAGGCCTTCTACATGGAGTCGCAGCGCCAGCGGGCGCGGAGCCACTCCCTGGCGCCGCTGATGAGCGGCAACGGCAAGCGCTCCGGCGGCTGGAAGCGACGCCTGTCGCAGGCCGTGCACTTCCCCTCGCGGGACGAGGTGTACCGCTTCATGAACGACGTGGTGCGCCCGGCGATCAGCGAGGTTTCCGAGGTGTTCCGCGAGAAGGGCCTGGCGGTGGACGCCCAGCTCGACCCGGGCAACGCCTCGCTGAGCCTGGAGATCGGTCATGGCGAGCAGCATCGGTTCCTCTACCAGGTGCTGATGCGCGGCTACTTCACGCCGTCCTTCGCGCGTGCCGGCATGGGCGGCCTGCACCTGAAGAATCGCCGCTACTTCCGTGCCGAGGTGCATCTCGCCGAAGGTAGCCAGGACTACGATCTGATGGGCTACACCAAGGAGCAGATCATCAACGACATGCTCGACCAGTACGAGCGGCACCTGCAGTTCCTGCACCTGGTGCGTTGAGCGCAGGAAAAGGGGGCGCGCAGGGCGCCCCTTCCCTCATCCTCCGTCCCTGACCGCGGGGAATGACGCTAGCGGCAACATCCCATCCCCGTGCAGCTGCGAATCCCTCAGCGCGCCAGCACTCGCCGGTAGAACAGCACGCAGATCGCGACGAATACCACCAGTCCCAGCCACTGGGCGATGCCCGCGAAGCCGGCGCCGGCCAGCGCCAGCGGCGCGTCCTCGCCGGTGGCGCCGATCACCCCGGCGAGCAGGATGCCCATCAGGCTCTCGCCGACGATCAGCCCCGAAGCCAGCAGCACGCCGCGTCGCTTCGGCTCTTCGGCATAAGCCTCTTCGTCGACCCCGGCCGCCGCCGCACGCTTCTTCAGGGCATTTTCCAGCAGCCAGGAAATCAGCGCACCGACCACCAGGGTCATGCCGATGGTCGGCGGCAGGTAGATCCCCAGGCCCACCGCCAGCACCGGCAGGCAGGCCTTGCCGGTACGGCGCAGGAGCAGGTCGACGAGGATCAGGGCGATGCCCAGGGCGACGCCGATGAGGATCATGTTCCAGTTCAGCGCGTCGTGGAAAATCCCGCTGGCGATCGCCGTCATCAGGGTCGCCTGCGGCGCGGCCAGGGCCTGGCCGGGGTCCATTCCCTCGCGCGGCAGGGCCCCGGTGAAGCCGTAGGCGCTGTAGAGCAGTTCCAGCACCGGGGGGATCACCAGCGCGCCGACGATGCAGCCGACGATCAGCGCGACCTGCTGGCGCCAGGGCGTGGCGCCGACCAGGTAGCCGGTCTTGAGGTCCTGCAGGTTGTCGTTGGAGATCGCCGCGATGGCCAGCACCACCGAGGTGGTAAACAGCGCCAGGGCGATCGCCAGCTTGCCGTTCTGGCGGTCCAGCAGGCCGCCCTCGATGCTGCCGAAGCCGAGTATCAGCAACGACACCAAGATGACCGCGATGATTCCGATCCCCGAGATCGGACTGCTCGACGAACCGACCAGGCCGGCCATGTAGCCGCAGGCGGCGGCGATCAGGAAGCCGAAGAAGAAGGCGAACACCACGCATACCGCCACCAGACTCCAGAACTGCGGGCTGGCCATGTCCGGCGCGGCGGCACCGAGGAAGTGGCTGAAGACCACGAACAGCGAGACCAGCAGTATCCCGGCGATCAGCAGGATCCACTTGGCCGGCATGTCCAGCTCGGTGCGCAGGCTGTTCGCCTGGCTATTGCCGCGCACTGCCCCGAGGGAGGCCCAGACGCCCCGCACCATCGGCTTGAACAGGGTCGCCAGGGTCCACAGCGCGGCCACGCCGATGGTGCCGGCGCCGAGGAAGCGCACCTGCGAACTCCACAGTTGGGTGGCCAGGTCCGACAGGCTCTGGCCGTCGGCCGGCACGCTGTTGACGGTCAGCAGCGGCACCGCGACGCCCCAGGAGATCACCACGCCGATGAGGATCGCGATGCCGGCGGTGATGCCCATCAGGTAGCCGGCACCGACCAGCGCCAGGGAAAAACCGGTGGAAAGGCGGAACGCCGCCTGCCCGGCACTGAGCCAGACGCTGAAGCCTTCGGCGAGAACCTTGAAGCCGCTGCTCCAGAGGCTGAACAGCGCCGCCACCAGGCCGCCGCCGAGGATGTCGTAGAGCCCCGGCGCGTTACCGGCGGCACGCGGCGCGCGGGCGTCTTCCTCGTCCTCGGCGCCGTCGCTGCCGACCCGGAGGATTTCCGCCGCCGCCACCCCTTCCGGATACGGCAGTTCGCTCTGCACCACCATCACCCGGCGCAGCGGAATGGTATAGAGCACCCCGAGAATGCCGCCGATGGAGCAGATCGCCGCGGTCTGCCAGAACGGGAAGCCACTCCAGTAGCCGATCATCAGCAGGCCGGGAAGGATGAAGATGATCGAGGACAGAGTGCCGGCCGCCGAGGCCTGGGTCTGCACCATGTTGTTCTCGAGGATGTTGGCGCCGGAGAAGTAGCGCAGGACGGCCATCGAGATCACCGCCGCCGGGATCGACGAGGCGAAGGTCAGGCCGACCTTCAGACCGAGGTAGACGTTGGAGGCGGTGAAGACCACGGTGATCAGCGCACCGAGGATCAGGCCACGCAGGGTGAGCTCTGGCAGGGTCAGCTCATCCGGGATGCGTTCTTGCATGGATGAAAACTCTCGAAACAATTGGACCCGCCAAGCTTAGGCGAGAGCGGCACGCCGGGACACGACAGCGAATGTCGCAGAGGCGACCTTTTCGAGAGGAAAAGCTGGCGGAACGCACAGTTGCCGGCGCGGGCCGCCGGAGGAAGCCCGCGCGCGGTGGCGTCAGACGGGCTTGTCGCCGAGGATGGTGGCGCGATGCATGACCCGCCGCTGGGGCCGGTAGTCGTCCACCGCGTAGTGCTGCGTCACGCGGTTGTCCCAGAACGCCACGTCGTTTTCCTGCCAGCGCCAGCGCACGGTGAATTCAGGTCGCGTGGCATGGGCGAAGAGGAACTTCAGCAGCGCATCGCTCTCGGCCGGCTCCAGCTCGTTGATGCGGGTGGTAAAGCCATCGCTGACGAACAGGCCCTTGCGCCCGGTGACCGGATGGGTGCGCACCACCGGATGCGAGCGCGGCGGATTCTTCAGGCGGGCCTCCTCCAGGCGCGCCAGGTCGGCCTCGGTGACGCCGAAGCGTTCGCGGGGGAAGGACTTGCCGATGTCGTGGGTCGCCGTGAGGCCGTCCAGCAGACGCCGCAGCGGCGCCGACAGCGCCTCGTAGGCCGCCGTGCTGCTCGCCCAGAGGGTGTCGCCGCCGTACGGCGGCAATTGCTTGGCGGCGAGCACGGCTCCCAGCGCCGGGGTCTCGAGGAAGGTCACGTCAGTGTGCCAGATGGCATTGTCGCGCACGTCGGTGACCGCGGTGTCGAGGACGATGACCTCCGGCTGCTCCGGCACGCTGGGGTAGATAGGATGGATGTGCAGGTCGCCGAAGCGGGCGGCGAAGCGCGCCTGGCTCCTGGGTTCCAGCGACTGGTCGCGGAAGAACAGCACCTGGTGTTCGAGCAGGGCCTGCTCGATGGCCCGCTGGCCGGTGTCGTCCAGCGGCGCGCCGAGGTCGATGCCGGAAACGATGGCGCCCAGGGCCGGGCTGATGGGTTGGATGGTCAGGCTCATGTCGTGCTACTCGTCGGGCAGGTTGCGGGCGNCGCCCTCGCTCCGGCCTTCGCCGCGTGAGTGAAGGCCGGTTCGGAAATGACTCGGGACTCTCGCGCTCAACCCCAGGCGGCGAAGCGCCGCTGGACCCAGCGCAGCCCCAGTTCGAAGGCCAGGGCGATGGCGGCGATCAGCAGGATGCCGACCACCACCACGTCGGTGGCGAGGAATTGCGCGGCGGACTGGACCATGAAGCCGAGGCCTCGGTTGGCCGCGATCAGCTCGGCGGCGACCAGGGTCGACCAGCCGACGCCGAGGGCGATGCGCAGGCCGGTGAGGACCTCCGGCAAGGCACTCGGCAGGATCACGTAGCGCACCACCTGCCAGCGGCTGGCCCCCAGGCAGCGCACCGCCTGCACCCGCGATCGGTCTACGCGACGCACGCCGGCGGCGGTAGCGATCAGCAGCGGCGCGAACAGCGCCAGGTAGATCAGCAGCACCTTGCTCAGCTCGCCGATGCCGAACCAGATGACGATCAACGGCAGGTAGGCCAACGGCGGGATCGGCCGGTAGAACTCCACCAGCGGATCGAGGGCCGCTCCGGCCAAGGGATTGAGGCCCATCAGCACGCCCAGCGGGATCGCCGTCAGCACCGCCGCGCCGAGCGCCAGGAGCACCCGCAGCAGGCTGGTGCCGACGTGTTGCAGCAGGGTGGCATCGAGGTAGCCCTCCTGCCATAGCCGTTGCAGGGCTTCGAAGAGCTGTTCGGGCGCCGGCAGGAACAGCACGTCGACCCAGCCGAAACGGGTCGCCGTCCACCACAGCAGGGCCAGGGCCAGCACGCTGGCACCGGCGGCCCAGCGCCGACGGTCGCCGGGCAGACGGCGCTTGCGCGGGACAGGATTGGCAACGGCGAGTCCGAGGGTATCAGTGGGCATGTTCGGCCTCCGCGACATCGAGGAATTCGTCCAGCAACGCCTGGCGCAAACGGCCGAACTCGGGATCGGACTTGATCGAACGCACCGTTTCGCCGGCGGCGTAACGCCGCGCGAAGTCCACCGGCAGGCGCTTGACGATGCGCGCCGGCGGGCCGTCCATCACCACCAGGTCGGTAGCCAGGAACAGGGCTTCGTCGACGCTGTGGGTGATCAGGAAGAGGCCCTTGCCGGTCTGCTTCCACAGGTCCAGCAGGAGCACCTGCATGCGCTCGCGGGTCAGCGCGTCGAGCGCGCCGAACGGCTCGTCGAGCAGCAGGAAGTCCGGCTCGACCGCCAGCGCGCGTGCCAGCCCGAGGCGTTGCCGCTGGCCGCCGGAGAGCTGGGCGACGGACTGCTCGGCGTACTCCTGGAGGCCCACCAGTTGTAGGACCTGGCGCGCCCGCGCGCTGCGCTCGGCCTTGCCCAGGCCACGGATGCGCAGGCCCAGGGCGACGTTGTCGAGGGCGTTGAGCCAGGGCATCAGGGCGTCGTCCTGGAACACCACGCCGCGCTCGCCGCCGGGCCCTTCGAGTGTCCGGCCGTCAATCTGCACGCGTCCCTGGTCCGGCTTCTGGAAACCGGCGAGGATGTTCAGCAGTGTCGACTTGCCGCAGCCCGAAGGACCCAGCACCACCAGCGACTCGCCCTTGGCCAGGCCCAGGCTGAGATCGCGGAGGATGGCGCGGCGCTGGCCGCGCTGTTCGAATGAGAGGCTGATCGCCTCGGCCGTCAGACGGCTCATGTGTTCTGCCCTCCGTAGGGTAAGAAAGCCTCCGCTCCGACAGGCCGGAGCGGAGTCGCGGAATTCAGCGCTGGCCGACCTGGACCTGCTCCGCCTGGCGCACGAAGTCGGCGCTGACGTAGGGCGAGTAGTCGCCGAGGACGGCCGGCACGCGCTTCTGTTCCTTGAGGAATTCGGCAGTGCCGGCGATAGCCTTGGCGGTGCCGCCGCCGAGCAGGTCGGCGGACAGTTGCGCCTGGCTTTCCGGGAAGGTCGAGCCGGCCAGCAGTTCGGGGACGTCCCTGGGATCGGCGCCGGTCAGCCGGGCGATCTTCTTCACCGGCTCGGAGTCGGCGGTCCATTCGGCCTTGTGCGCGTTGTAGTCGGCGAAGGAATCGAGGCTGACGCGGGCGAAGCGGGCGACGATTTCAGGATGCTTCTCGGCGAAGTCCTTGCGCGCCACCCACACCTCGAAGGTCGGCGCACCCCACTGGCCGACTTCGGCGGCGTCGGTGAGGACCTTGCCGCTTTTCTTGATCTCGCCCAGCGCCGGCGACCAGACGAAGGCCCCGTCGATGTCGCCGCGACGCCAGGCGGCAGCGATCTCGGCCGGGTTGAGGTTGACGATCTTCACCTTGGACGGATCGATCTGCCAGTGCTTGAGGGCGCCGAGCAGGCTGTAGTGGGAGGTTGAAACGAACGGGGTAGCGATGGTCTTGCCGGCCAGGTCCTCGGGTTTCCCGATCCCGCTTCCATTGCGCACCACCAGCGCCTCGGCGGCGTTGATCTGCGCGGAAACGATGAAGGCGACGATCGGCAGCTTCCGCGAGGTCGCCGCTGCCAGCGGGCTGGACCCGATGTTGCCGAGTTGCAGGTCTCCGGAGGCGAGCGCGGCGATCACTTCCGGACCGCTGTTGAAGCGGCGCCAGTCGATCTTCTCGCCGATGGCTTTCTCGTACAGGCCATCGGCCTGGGGCACCTTGGTCGGGTCGATGCCGGTCTGGTAGCCGACCGTGATGTCGGCGGCCTGGGCGGCGACAGAAAGGCTGGCAAAGGCCAGGGCTGCCACCAGGCGGTGCAGGGAATTCGGGCGTTTCATCGGGCGAACCTCGGAGGCAACGGTGCCGCGCTCCGGAGGAGAACGGACCAGGGACGGGCAATGGGTGGCGACAGCGAGTCCGGTGGTCCGGTGCGATGCAGATTACAGATATAAAAAACTCGATATAAATAATATTTTGGAATTAGTTTATGAGCGCGAATGCGCCCCCGGATGCCCTTCCGCCCTTGCTCCATGCCCCCGTCCCTACAGGGCCGCGCCCAGCAAACGGGCTTCCAGGGCCTGTCGGCGCAGGCAGGCGAGCAGCCCGGCGCGGGCCACCGCCTCCGCCTCGCTCGCCAGCAGCGACGCCGCCGCGCTTTCGCGGAATGTCAGCGCGCCGCCGCGGGCGAATGCCGCCTGGAAGGACTCCGCCGCCAGTTCGACAAGACGCAGCGCGAGGGCGAGGAGACGCGGCGCCTCTCCCTGCCCCGCCACGTCGCCCGGCACCCGCGCAGCCTGGCCCAGGTCGAGGTTGGCCTGGGCCAATCGGGTCAAGCCTTCGCGCAGTTGCCCGCACGGGGTCGGCGGCAGGCCGGGCGGCACCAGGATGTCCTCGGGATGCAGCCGCAGCCTCTGGTAATGCAGCCGCTGCCCGGCGGGCAAGAACAGCCCCGAGCCATCGGCGAGGCCGGAGATGTCGATGCCTGCCCGCCCCGTTTCGGCGACAGCGATCAGGTGAGCGCGGGAGGGCGCGTGCCAGGCTGAGATCAGCAAGCGATCCACGTCTTCCACGGCGAAGCAATCGCTACCCCGCCCACCCACCAGGAAACCGCCCCGCCAGTGCTCCTGCGCTTCGGGCTGGGCGCGCCGCAGATCGACCGCCTCGCTCCACAGCCAGCGGCGCTCGACGCTGGCCGGCAACAGGCGGCGCTGCTGTTCAGGACTACCCAGCAGGCGAATGGAAGCGATCTGCAGATGATGCAGGGCCAGGCGCCGTGCCAGCTCGAGTTCCTGCTCGGCCAGGTGGCGGACGCCAGCGAAGATTTCCCCCCAGCCCCGCTCCATGCCGGCGAACACGCGCGGCACTGCCAGCGCCAGCAGTCCACTGTCGCGCAGGCTTGCCGCCCAACCGGCCATGGGTCGCGGTGTCCTGGGGTCGGGCGAGTGGAGCCGGGCTTCGCTCATGCGGCACCTCGAACGGGGAGCGAGGGCCAGGCGTTGGCGCGAGGTAAGCAGGCTCCGGTGATGGAAAGGGACGGGATGTCCTGCTTATAACCCTAATGGATGAAACCCTAACTCATAAATAACCAATAATCCTTAACTAAGAACCGGAGGCATGCGCCCCTGGCAGAACCATGAGGATGCGTCGGGCAACCGACGCCGGCATCATTCCGGACAGCCGCGAAAACCTCTGTAACGGCTCTGTCATGCGCGTCGTGCGAGGAAACAAATAAGCGGAGAAAAGGGAACCTTATTCGCGCCAAGCTGTTTAAAATCACGCCCGTTTCTGTGCGAGGCCCCTCGCGCAGTCTTTTACCAAGGAGCTACACCACCATGGCACTGACCAAAGACCAACTGATCCAGGACATCGCCGAAGCCATCGACGCGCAGAAGACCACCGTTCGCAGCGCGCTCGACCAGCTCGCCGAGATCGTCAAGGACGCCCTGGAGAACGATGGCGAAATCACCCTGCCGGGTATCGGCAAGCTGAAGGTCTCCGAGCGTCCCGCGCGCACCGGCCGCAACCCGCAGACCGGCAAGGCGATCGAGATCGCTGCCAAGCGTGTAGCCAAGTTCGTTCCGGCCAAGGCGCTGACCGACGCGATCAACGGCTGATAACGGCCGCCGCATCCCGCACGGATGCGCAGGAAAAAAGCGCAGGAGCCTGGCCTCCTGCGCTTTTTTCGTTTTCGGGGAGCCGCTGGCGCTGCCGCCCTCGAGGTTTTCCGCCGGATATTCCTACGGCGTTTGCAGTTGCTCGAGCAACGCATGGCAATCGGCAGCGTGCCAGTCGGCCAGCTCCGGCCAGGGGTTTTCCGGCAGGTTGACCAGCACCGTGCGACTACCCGCGGCGCGTCCGCAGTCGAGGTCGAAACGGTAGTCGCCGACCATCACCAGCTCCGCCGGCGTCACGTTCCAGCGTCGGGCGATGCGCAGCAAGCCATCAGGGTCCGGCTTGGGCCGCGCCTCGCCGCGCCCGAGGATGTGCTCGCTGGGGAAGCAGCCGCCCAGGCCGATCGCTTCGAGGGTGATCAGCGCCAACTGGTGGTCGTTGCGGGTCAGGATGCCCAGGCGCACGCCGCGCCGCTGCAACTCGCGCACCAGTTCCAGTGCGCCCGGCGCCGGCCGCGCGGCCTCGGCCAGGGCGCGCTCGTGTTCGAGCAGCCAGGCGTGCTTGGCCGCCGCCTCGGCCTCGGGCAGGGCGGCGAGGTGCAGCAGGATGTCGTCCTGCTCGGGGATGTCCAGCGCTCGGCGGATCGCCGGGAAGTCGTGCACGGCCCGGGTCAGGGTGCCGTCCATGTCGAACACCCAGTGGCGGATGTCGGCCAGCCTCACGCCCAGTCCTCACGCTTGCGGATCAGGCCTTCCTGGCTCGACGAGGCGACCAGCTGGCCGCTCTGGTTGAAGATGCTGCCGCGCACGAAACCGCGTGCGTTGCCGGCCCAGGGGCTGTCGATGGCGTAGAGCAGCCACTCGTCCGCGCGCAGGTCGCGGTGGAACCACAGGGCGTGGTCGAGGCTGGCGACCTGCATGGTCTTCTGCCACACCGAAACGGCATGGGGCTGCATCGAGGTGGTAAGGAAACCGAAGTCCGAGGCGTAGGCCAGCAGGTACTTGTGCAGCGCCGGGACGTCCGGCAGCTTGCCGTCGGCACGGAACCAGAGGTACTTCACCGGTTCGTCGGGCTGCGGGTCGTAGGGGTCGTGCTGGGTGACCGGACGAATCTCGATGGGCTTCGGATACAGCAGCTTGTCGCGGATGCGCTCGGGAATCCGCTCGGCGCGCTGGCGGGTCAGCTCCAGTTCCGAAGGCAGATTATCCGGACCAACCACCTCGGGCATCTCGATCTGGTGGTGGAAACCTTCCTCGTCGTACTGGAAGGAGCTGCTCAGGGTGAAGATCGGCTGGCCTTTCTGGATCGCGGTGACCCGGCGGGTGCTGAAGCTGCCGCCGTCGCGCACCCGGTCCACCTGGTACACCACCGGCATGCTGGCGTCGCCGGGACGCAGGAAGTAGCCGTGCATGGAGTGTACGTGGCGATCGTCCTCCACCGTCTGGCTGGCCGCCGACAGCGCCTGCCCCAGGACCTGGCCGCCATAGAGCTGGCGGAAGCCGAGATCCTGGCTCATGCCCCGGAACAGGTTCTCCTCGATGGGTTCCAGGCTCAGCAAAGCCACCAGGTTGTCCAGTATCTGGGTCATGGGGTGTTTCCTCGAATTCGGGCTGTCGACGGGCTAGTCGCGGCGCATGGCCGGGTACGCGGGCATGTTGCAAAGACGAGTGTCCCACACCGCGCGGCCGAGGGTGAAATGGTAGAGACTGGCCATGGACTCATCCGTTAGTCCAAGCAGCTCATGCACCAGGGGGTCGTAGTAGCAGCCGATACCCGTCCCAGACAGCCCGGCGGCCTCCGCCTCGAGGTAGAGCAACTGGCCGACCTGCCCGCATTCCCAGTACAGCCGCGGATAGCACCAGGGACCTTCTTCGAGCGCCGCGCCGAGATGGGCGAGCATGGCGAGCGCGACGTAGCCGTCGCCGGCGATGTCCTGCTGGCAGGAGAGATACGCCGACAGCGCGCGTGCATCGCCTTCCTGCAACAGGTACAGCGGCAACTCCGGATCGACGTGCTGCCAGAGGAAGTCCTCGCGCATCGGCGGCCGCCGCAGGCCGCTGCGGTCCAGCCAGTACAACCCCGGCACCAGGCCCCGGACGCGATGGACGAACAGCAGCAGATCGACCCGCGCGGCCTCGCCGGTGACCGCGAAAGGCACCGGCGAGCGCTCCGGCAGCAGCCTGCGCAGCCAGGCCCGCAGCAGCCCGACATCGATGCCGGCGCGCCCGTCCATGCGCTGCGCGCTACGCCGCCGATGCAGCAGCGGTCGCAGCGGCAGGCCGGGGTTGTCGTTGCCGGGCTCGCCCGGTGCGACCCTCCACGGGCGTGCCGGCAGGCGCGGCGCCCGACATAGCCCATGTATCCGCTGCAACTCCGGCCAGTCCCGGTACTCCCGCGACAGCCGGTTCGGCGCGCCGGCCAATGGCAGGGCCGCCAGCCCTTCGCACAGGCGCGGCGAAAGGGAAGGCTCCTGCGTGAGCGCCGGCCCGATCCAGAACAGTGCGTCGACGCTCTCGCACTCGGCGAAGCCGTCCCGGTCAAGGCCGAACAGGCCGTCCAGTGCACTTTCGGCGACGCCGCGCAGCAGGCGCATCTCCCAGCCCTGGATCGCCGCGGCGATCGAGAGGCAGGCCAGCGCGTGGCCGAGGTCATGCTGGCAGTAGCGATAGGCTCGCTCACCGTATTTCCAGGCCTCGCGCCAGGGCACGCTGGTCAATGCCAGGAGGCAGCCGCCGGGCGGCAAGCAGTCATCCAGCAGCGAAGCCAGCGGCGCCGGCAGTTCGCCGCGCACCTCCAGGGCATGCTTGTCGGGACGGTAGTGGGCGAGCAGCGGCGCCGGCTCCAGGGTACCGCCGGGAAGCAGCAGGTAGGCTTCGGTGGGATGCAGGTTGCCGCTCGACGGATTGACCCGCAGCGCCCAGCGAGTGCCGCCGGCCTCCTTCCAGGCCGACAGCGCCAATCCGTCGTAGAGCATCTGCGAGAGGCTGCGGCGATCGAGCCGGGAGGGCGCGGCCGCCGGCCCGGAAAACACCCCGTCGTAGGGTGGCGACTCCTCCAGCGGCCGATGCAGCAGTTCGATTTGCCGGCAGCCCCGGTACTGGCGGAACGGCGCCGGCTGGGTCGCCCAGTCCAGTCCGCCGGGACCGGGTGCGTAGCGCTCCGGGCGATGCATGCTGAGGCGATGGTAGGAGAGCACCTCGCCGCCGCCGTCGCCCATGTTCACCGCTCCGCCCAGCGGGCCGCGTCGACGCGATAGAGGATATGCCGGCGCATCGGGTGATCCGCTGCCAGGAGTGGGTGGTCGAAATCCTCGGCCGGATCGCGACGCATGCCCAGGCGCTCCATCAATCCCCAGGAGCGGCGGTTGGGCGGCGTGGTGAAGGCCACCACCTCGGGCAGGCGCAGCCGCTCGAAGGCGAAGTCCAAGGCGGTTTCCGCCGCTTCGCGGGCGAGTCCACGCCCCCAGTAGGCGGGCGCCAGGCGCCAGCCGATCTCCACGGTCGGGGCGAAGTGCACGTCCATGGTCACGTCGAACAGGCCGGTGAATCCGATGAACGCCGCCTCGCCCGGTAGCTCCAGGGCCCAGGGCCCGTAGCCACGCTCGGCAAAATGCGCCTGGACGCGATCGACCAAGGCGTCGCTCTGCGCGCGGTCGAGCACACTGGGGAAGAATTCCATTACCTGCGGGTCGGCGCACATCTCGGCGAACGCCTCGCGGTCGCTGTCGCGCCAGGCGCGCAGCAGCAGGCGCGGGCCATGCAGTTCGGAAATGGCGGAAGGGGGAAGGTTCGCGTTCATGGGAGGCCTTTTCGGAAACGGCCGACTCATCTGCGAAGCCAGTCCTCGCGCGTCAACCGGTACAGCACATGATGCCGCAAGCGGTGGCCGGGAGGCAGGTCGGGATGCTCGAAGTCGTCGGTGGGATCGCGATGCATCCCCAGGCGCTCCATCAGCCCCAGGGAGTTCTCGTTGGCCGGTACGGTGAAAGCCACCACCTGGTCCAGGCCAAGGGTATCGAAGGCGTAGCTCAGCGCCGCCTCGGCCGCCTCGTGGGCGAAGCCCTCCGCCCAATGCTCGGCGGCGAGACGCCAGCCGATGGCCACCGCGGGTACGAAGGGCGCATCGAAGTCCACGACCTCCAGCCCCACGTAGCCGATGAAAGGATCGCCGCCCTTGACCTGCAGCGCCCACCAGCCAAAACCGTGCTCGGCGAAGTGCGCGTCGATGCGGCGCAGCAACGCGTCGCTCTGGGCACGATCCAGGCAGGACGGAAAGAACTCCATCACCAGTGGATCGGCATTCAGCTCGGCGAACCTGGCCCGGTCCTGCACCAGCCAGGGCCGCAGGATCAGACGGTGGGTATACAGCCGTGGCGAGCGAAGATGCTCGATGCTCAGGCTGGTCAGGTCGGCCATCGCTTGGTTCCTTTCGTTCAACGCACTCCAGAAGGACTATCTGACCGCAGGAATCGGCTGGGGTGCCCGCGAGGGCGGTATTCCGATCTTTGGTCAGGCTCCGCGGAAAAGGCTCCCCAACCGGAGTGTAGTCTTTTCCGCGCCTGGACATGCCCGATCCTCGGGCAAAGCGATGACGATTGGTTTACCGCCCGGGCAACGGGCGCGGGCCACGTCAATCCGTGCACTCTTCCACCAGGCTTTCGTCCAGGGCGAGGATCGCCAGTTTCACCCCAACGGCGCACTCTTCCACCCAGGCGAACGAGGCGTTCGGGCTGAGGCAGGCATCCTCGAGGCGCCGGCAGCTTTCCACCAGTTGCTCGCCACGCACCACCCTCGCCGCGCCCTTGATCCGATGCGCCAGCTCGGCCAGTTCGCCGGTCTCCTGGCGTTGCACCAGTCCCTCGAGGGTCTCCAGGTCCTTGCGGTTGCTGGTCAGCAGTTCGTCGAGCAGCCGCCTGAGCATCGTCGGCTCGCCGCCGGTCAGCGCATGCAGGGAATCCAGGTCGTAGAGACGGGGGGCCGTCGGTATGGCGACGGGTTCGGCATCGATGGTGACGGGCAGCTCGTCGGCGGCGAAGCCCAGGGCCAGCAGGCGCTCCTCGAGGACATCGAGGCCGATGGGCTTGATCAGGCACTCGTTCATTCCAGCCTGGATGCAGCGCTCGATCTCCTCCGGCTGGGCGTCCGCGGTGAGGCCGATGATGACCACCGGCTCCTCGCCATTCTCGCGCTCCTCCTGGCGGATCGAGCGGGCAAGGTCGGAGCCGCTCATCAGCGGCATGTGGCAGTCGGTGATGACCATGTCGAACGGTTGCCCATGCCACAGGTTGAGAGCGCTCAGGCCGTTCTCCGCTTCCTCCACGTCATGACCGAGGAAGCTCAGCTGTTGATGGAGGATCTGCCGGTTGACCGCATGATCGTCCACCACCAGCACCTGCAACCGCCGCGCCTGGCGACTGCCGAGCGGGATCGCCCGCACGTTCTCGACGATCGGTTCCAGCACCTGCAGGCGCAGCTCGACGTCGATCCGCGTACCCTGCCCCAGCTCGCTGCTCATCACCAGGCGCCCTCCCATCATTTCGCACAGCGAGCGCGAGATCACTAGGCCGAGCCCGGTGCCCTCGGTGTTCTGCAGGTTGCGGTTGACCTGGGCGAAAGGCCGGAACAACTGCTGCTGGTCGCCCAGGGAAATACCGATGCCGGTGTCTTCCACACAGAGATTGACCTGCAACAGCGACGGCTCCACCTGGCGGCCATCGATGCGGATGCGGATCGAGCCCTCGTCGGTGAACTTGATCGCGTTGCTGACCAGGTTGGAGAGGATCTGCTTGAAGCGCATGGCATCCAGCAGTACGTCGCCGTTGATGCTCGAATCGATCTCCAGCACCAGGCTCAGGCGCTTTTGCCGGGCCAGGCCTTCGAATACCCGTGCCACCGATTCCACCAGCTCGCGCAGGTTGGCCCGTTTCGGCGACAGGCTGAGGCGACCTGACTCGATGCGGGCGATGTCGAGAATATCGCCGATCAGCTCCAGCAGGCTCTTCGCCGAGGCATAGGCGATCTCGATGCTGGAACGGTCCACCCGACCGGTCTCGGCACGCTTGAGCGCCAGTTCGAGGATACCGATCACCGCGTTCATCGGCGTGCGGATCTCGTGGCTCATGGTCGCCAGGAAGGTGGTCTTGGCCCGGCTCGCTTCGTCGGCCAGATTCTTTGCCTCTTCCAGCTCATCGATCAACTGGCGGTGCTCGGTGATGTCCAGCCAGCCACAGATGACACCGCGGATGGTCCCGCTGGAATCGCGGAACGGCTGGATCCAGTGGTCGATCCAGCGCTCCCGACCGCCCAGCGCCACCGGGTAGACCGCCTCGATGGTCCTGCCCTCGCGCATGGCCATCAGGTAGCTGCGATGGAACTCCGGAGCGGTCTCGAAGTTTTCCATGGGCAGTTCGAGCACGGTGCGGTTCATCACCTCCTCGGAACTCAAGCCGACGCTCTGCAGGTAGCTGCGGTTGCAGGACAGCATCCGTCCGTTGACATCGCGCACATACAGCGGCGGAGGCATGCAGTCGGTCAGGGCCTCGACGAACCGCAACTGGTCGCTGAGCGCCTGTTCGACCCGCGCGCGCACCCTGATCTGCCGGCGCTGATAAGTGACCCAGCCCAGGCAGAGCAGCAGCAAGGCCGCTGCGATCGCCAGGATCTCGGTGATCACCAGGATGTAGTCGACCCAGGTCTGGCCGCTCATTCCCGGCGGCGAGCGCCAGCGATTGACGATATCGCTCAGGTCGTCCGGCGAGATGCTCAGCAAGGCCTTGTCGAGAATCGACTGGAGTTCGGCGTCGCCTCGGCGAACGGCGAAGTGGGCGGTGGCCGCACCGATGGGAACCAGGTCGGCGATCGCCAGCCTCTCGCGGAACAACCGGACGATGTAGTAGCGAGCGGTGACCAGCGGCACCACCGCCGCGTCGGCCCGTCCTTCGTAGACCAGGTTCATGGCATCCAGCGCGACGCCGACCTCCACCATCGAGGCCTGCGGATAGCGCTCGCGCACCTGTTGCATGCCCACATGGCCGGCGGGAATCGCTATGCGCTTGCCGTCGAGGCTCCCGGGGCTCTCCGCGCGTCCCTTGTCGTCCGCCCGGGTGACGAGGACGTACGAGGTGGACAGGAACGAGCGGGTGAAACGCAGCATTTCCTCGCGCTTGCTGCTGCGGCTCATGATCGCCAGGTCCGCCTCCTTCCTGGCCAATACGCCGATCTGCTCGGGGAAGCCGCCACTGCGAGGCGTGACCTGGAAATGCAGGCCGGTGCGGCGGGAAATCATGTCCAGCAGGTCGGAGGCGATGCCCGAGAAGGTCTCGTCGGAATTGAAGAAGGCCAGCGGCGCCAGGTCGTCGTTGATGACCAACCGCACCACCGGGTGGCGAGCGATCCAGCGACTCTCCTGCGGCGTCAGCGCGATACGCTGGCCCGTTGGCAGGGAACCGCTGCCGACCCAGCGCCTGGCGATGCTTTCGAGACGGTCCTGGTTGATCGCGCCGATGGCCGAGTTGACGACGCGCAACAGGTTCGTGTCGCCGCGACGAAGGAGGAAGCCGTAGCCCCCTTCCAGGCGGGCATCGGCAAACCGCTCGAACCTCACGTAGCCGTAATAGGACCGATTGATCCGGTGGTAGGCGCTGAGCACATCGTCGAGATACAGGTCGGTATGTCCGAAAGCCACCGCGGCAACGGCCTCGTCATGGCTGCCGAAGACCACGAAACGCGCCCGCGGGAAACGCTGGCGCAATTCCCCGACATGCTCCCGGGCCACCGCCACGCTGAGTCCGGCGAGATCCTCCGGCGAGTTGCGCTTTTCCCCCATCCGCTTGAACACCGCCAATCGATCACGGGCATAGGGTTGGCTGAGCACCAGGGAGGAATCACCCGCCGAGCTGTAATGGCTGCCAAGCAGGTCGATCTTTCCGGCAGCGAGCGCCGCCACGGCATCCGCATGGGTATCGAAGCTCACGACCTTGATGCGCATGCCGAGCAACTGCCCGACCAGCGTGGCGACGTCCGCCGTTATGCCTTCGTAGTTCTCGTCGTCGAGCCGGACGTTGAAGGGCGAGGTCTCGTCCAGCGCCGCGCCGAGCCTCAGGTGACCCTTGTGACGCAGCCAGGCCCAGTCGTCCTCGGCGATCGCCATGTCCTCGTGCTCGATGCGCAACTGGCTGAACAGCGTCAGGGACGGATGCGCTTCGACGGCGAACAGGCGTCCGCCCGACAGCAGCAGGCAGAAGAACAGCAGGAATAGTTTTGATCGCATGAAAGGTCTGTGCGGCAGGGCCGGCAGTTGTATGGAAAGGAAACGCGTCCGGCGCGAGGCCCGGCGTTCGGCTAGAGGCAGCCGAGGCCAGGGCGGCGGCGTCAGGATCCGGAGCAATAGTCGAGAAAGTGCTGTTCCGGCATCGGCCGGGCGAACAGGTAGCCCTGGGCTATGGAGCAACCGAGTTCGATCAGGCGTACCCGTTGTTCGTCGCTCTCCACCCCTTCCACCACCAGGGAAATTCCCAGCGCCTGCGCCAACGCCACGACACTGCTGATGACGGCGCAACTCCTGGGCTGGGTCTTCATCTTCTGGACGAAGGTTCTGTCCAGCTTGATCTGGCTGAAGGGAAACTCGCAGAGCCGGTCGAGGGACGAATAGCCGGCGCCGAAATCGTCCATCGCCAGGCCGCAGCCCATGATCCGCAGACGCACGAGGTTCTCCAGGCTGCTGGCAGGAGCGCTGATCAACCCGGTCTCGGTGATCTCGAACATCACCGAACTGGGCGGCAGGTGGAACTCGGTCAGCAACGCCGAGATGTTCTCGGCCAGGGCACGCGAACCCAGTTGCGAAGGATGGACGTTGAACGCCAGGTTGATCGGCTGCCCCAACTGCGCCAGCTTCCTGCGCGTCGCCAGCCCCTGGCTGAACAGTTGCCAGAACAGCTTGTCGACCAGGTTGTAGGTTTCCATCACATAGAGGAAATGCGACGGCGGCAATACGCCGAGATGCGGGTGGTTCCAGCGTGCCAGGACCTCGGCGCCGATCAGGCCGCCGCCATCCAGGGCCACCTTGGGCTGGTAGTAGGCTTCGAACTCGCCGTTGTCGAGGCCGCGCACCACGTCCGCCACGGAGGGCAGCTCGGCGACTTCGATCTGTCGCGGCAGGTCCTGGCGACGAGCGTTGTAGCGGGTCAACAGGGCGGTGATCCGCTCCAGGCTGAATGGCTTGCCGAGGTCGCCGAGAAAATTGAGGCCCAGGCACTCGATCATCGAAATGGTGGCCTGGCGCAGGATGGGATCCACCTCGCTGCTGAGGATCACCGAATGGACCTTGCCGCTCAGGCTTGCGTGGCGAAGGAACGCCAGGCCGTCCATGCCGCTCATCTGCAGGTCGCAGATGGCGATGTCGACGTGTCCGCAGGACTCCAGGATCGCCACCGCCTCCTTGCCGTCCGCCGCCTCGAGGATCGATCCGGGCACCACTTTCTTCAGGGCTGTGACGGCTACCAGGCGCTGAAAAGGCTCATCCTCCAACACCAGAACATTCAAATCATTCATCACGGTCCACACAGGGTTTCCAGGAAATACCGGCGATATACTGCTGTGTTTCCCTTACTAGACCTATGGGACAAGTCCCCATGTTTTGTGGGAATTTTCCTACTGATTTGGAGGTTCGGTTGGATTAGCATGGTTCCACATGAAAAACCGAGTCGCCCCGCCTTAACAGGCTATTCTGGACGGCGATCTCGGCCTAGCGCCCAACATGGATGACCACCGGCGGCAGCGCCCGGGAAATCGAATCCCGACCCTGTCCCGGTCCCTCAAGGTAAATCGAATTTATGCATACCGTCCTGATCGTCGACGACCACCCCGTCATCCGTCTCGCCGTGCGCGTCCTGCTGGAAAAGCATGGTCTGCAGGTGGTCGCCGAGACGGACAATGGCGTGGATGCCATCCAGTTGGTCCGGGAGCACGAACCGGACGTGGTGATTCTCGACATCGGCATTCCCAAACTCGATGGCCTGACCGTGATCTCGCGGATCAAGTCCCTGGGACTGCGCAGCCAGGTGCTGGTACTCACTTCGCAATCCGCAGAGGCGTTCTGCAAGCGCTGCATCCAGGTCGGTGCCCGTGGGTTCGTCAACAAGGAAGAAGACCTGAACAACCTGATCAACGCCCTGAACGCGGTGACCGCTGGCTACACGTTCTTTCCTTCGCTCACGTTCGATACCCTCGGCACCCCGCCGGAACGCATTTCCGAAAGCGAGCTTATCGGCCTGCTCTCCGACCGCGAGATGATCGTCCTCCAGCATCTCGCCATGGGCTATTCGAACAAGGCCATCGGCGAGAAGCTGTTCCTCAGCAACAAGACCGTCAGCACCTACAAGACCCGCCTGCTGCAGAAGCTCGGCCTGGGTTCGCTGGTCGACCTCGCAGAGTTCGCCAAGCGCAATTCGCTGATCCACTGACCTGGCGCTTGGCTGTCGAAGCCAAGGCCTAGCGCACCTTCGGGCAAGCGCGACCGGAAGCCGTTCCTGCCACGCGACGAGCGTCGGCGGATTTCCACAAAGCGTGTGGAACCGCCTGTGGATAAGGTGCGAAAAACGCTTCGCGCAGCGCATCGTGCCTGGCCTTGCGACGGTTGATCAGTTCCTGACCAGGCGCACGGCGAGCGGACCAGGTGGCATCGACAAGGCTCGGAGGCGGTCTTCGCCTCGGTTACACTGCACGCCGGTTTCCCCAGGTCTCGCTCGTCGTCCACATGCCCAGTCAAGCATCCTCCCCTTCCCCCCAGGTCGCCATCGTCGGCGGCGGTCCCGCAGGCCTGATGGCCGCGGAGGTCCTGAGCCAGGCGGGCGTACGCACGGAAGTGTTCGACGCCATGCCCTCGGTCGGCCGGAAATTCCTCCTCGCGGGCGTCGGCGGCATGAACATCACCCATGCCGAGGCCAGGGAACAATTCCTCGGCCGCTATGGCAGGCGCCAGAAGGAAATCGCCGCACTGCTCGGCGAATTCGACGCGGATGCGTTGCGCGCCTGGATCCACGGCCTGGGTATCGACACCTTCGTCGGCAGTTCCGGCCGGGTGTTCCCCTCCGACATGAAGGCCGCGCCGTTGCTCCGTGCCTGGCTCAAGCGCCTGCGCGAGCAAGGCGTGCTCATCCACACCCGCTGCCGTTGGCTGGGCTGGAACGCGGACGGTACGCTGGACATCCAGAGCGCCGCCGAGCGCCTGTCGATACGCGCCGACGCCGTGATCCTGGCGCTCGGTGGCGGCAGTTGGCAGCGCCTGGGCTCCGACGGCGCCTGGGTGCCCCTGCTGCGCGCCCGTGGCATCGAGGTCGAGCCCCTGCGGCCAAGCAATTGCGGTTTCGAGATCGACGGCTGGAGCGAGCTGTTTCGCGACAAGTTCTCCGGCGCTCCGGTCAAACCGGTGGCCATGGGACTGGCGGGCGAAACGCCGCGCCAGGGCGAATTCGTCGTGACCCGCGACGGTATCGAGGGCAGCCTGGTCTATGCCCTCTCCGCCGCCATCCGCGAACGGATCGAGGCACGGGGCTCGGCCGAAGTATGGCTGGACCTGTTGCCGAACAGGCGTCGCGAGCAGATCGAGGCAGCCCTGGCTCGCCCGCGCGGTTCCAGGTCGATGGCCAATCACCTGCGCAGCCAGTTGGGCATCGATGGGGTTCGGGCCGGCCTCCTGCGTGAACTCACCCCCGCCGCCACCTATACCGAGCCGGCCCGCCTGGCGGCGGCGATCAAGCGCCTGCCGCTGACGCTGCTGCGCCCGCGTCCGCTGGACGAAGCGATCAGCAGCGCCGGCGGCGTACGCTTCGAGGCGCTCGACCGCAACCTGATGCTCGATGGCCTGCCCGGCGTGTTCTGCGCTGGGGAAATGCTCGACTGGGAGGCGCCCACCGGCGGCTACCTGTTGACCGCCTGCTTCGCCAGCGGGCGCGTGGCCGGACTCGGCGCGCTGGCCTGGTTGCGCGGCAGGCGCTAGAGACCGGTACGCCAGCGCCTCGCTATTTGCCGGACGGCCGCTTCTTCGGCTTGCCCGCCGCACCCGCGCCGAAGCCCGGTGCCTTGCGCACCGCCTTGACCGTCGGCGCGCTGCTGTCGAACCAACTGCCCAAGTGGATCTTGCCGGGCTTGCCGACGCTCTCCGCGGCCTTGGGTTTCTTCGGCTTCTTCGGTTTCTTCAGCACCACGCCGCCCGGTGCGGTCTGCGGCACCCGGTGCTCCGGCTCGAAGTCGGGCTCCTCGCGGCGTTGCAGGGTCTGCCCGATCAGTGTCTCGATCGCCGCCAGCAGCTCCACTTCGTCGGCGCAGACCAGCGACACCGCCTGGCCGGAGGCACCGGCACGTCCGGTACGGCCGATGCGATGCACGTAGTCCTCGGCGACGATCGGCAGGTCGAAGTTGACCACCAGCGGCATTTCCTCGATATCCAGGCCACGCGCGGCCACGTCGGTGGCTACCAGCAGGTCTACCTCGCCGGCCTTGAACCGCTGCAAGGCGCGCAGCCGCGCCGGCTGCGGCTTGTCGCCATGGATCGAGTCGGCGGCGATACCCTGCCGCTGCAACAGTCCGACCAGTTCCTCGACGCTCTTGCGGGTCTTGGCGAAGACCAGCGCCTGGCGCCAGCGATTGGCCTGCAACAGGTGGCAGAACAGCTCGGCCTTGCGCTTCTTGTCCACCGGCACCAGCCATTGCCTGACGCTCTTCGCCGCGGTATTGCGCGGACTGACCTCGATGGACAGCGGGTCGCGCAGCAGTTCACGGGCCAGCGTGCGGATGGCGTCGGAGAAGGTCGCGGAAAACAGCAGGGTCTGGCGCTTGCGCGGCAGCGCGGCGAACAGTTCGTCCAGCTCGCGGGCGAAACCGAGGTCGAGCATGCGATCGGCTTCGTCCAGCACCAACGCCTGGAGCTGGGCGAACTTCACCGCGTTCTGCCGATACAGGTCGAGCAGCCGCCCGGGAGTGGCGACGAGGATATCCACTCCCTTGCGCAGCTTCATCATCTGCGGGTTGATGCTGACCCCACCGTAGGCCACCGCGGTACGCAGCGGCAGGTGCTGGCCGTAGTCGCGGACGCTGCCGTGGACCTGCTCGGCCAGTTCGCGGGTCGGAACCAGGACCAGTGCACGCACCGAGTTCGCAGCGACCTGCGGCCCCTCCAGGGTCAGCCGCTGCAGCAACGGCAGGGCGAAACCGGCGGTCTTGCCGGTGCCGGTCTGTGCTGCGGCGAGCAGGTCGCGGCCCTTGAGCGCCGGGGGTATGGCTTGGGCCTGGATCGGCGTAGGCGTGCCGTGGCCGAGCCCTTCGAGGGCCTTGAGCAGGGGGTCGAGCAGACCGAGGGAAGCGAACGTCATGAGCGACTCGGAAAAAAGGAAACGGACGGCATTCTAGCGGATTCGCCGTCTCCCATCGTCCTCTGGAGCGCGGCCGGTCAGCCCTTGAGTAGCAATCCGCCCTCGATCGGCACGTAGCGCGACGCCGCTCGGATCAGCGCGTTGGCGGTCAGGCCAGGCACCCCGTAGGCCGTAGCCACGACGCCGTGGGCGCGGATGACCTTCTCCAGCAGCAGATCGAAGTCGCCGTCACCGGACAGCAGCACCACTTCGTCCACCCGCGGCGCGGCATCCAGTACGTCGATGGTGATGCCGACATCCCAGTCACCCTTGGCCGAGCCGTCGGCACGCTGGATGTAGGGCTTCAGCTTCACCGTGAAACCGAGGTTGCGCAGAATCTGCTGGAACTGCTGCTGACGCGGGTCGCCGCGGTCGATGGCGTAGGCATAGGCCTCGACGATGCTCCCGCCGCGAGCGATGTCTGCCCACAGGGCGGCGTAGTTGAGATGGCAGCCGTAGGCCTGGCGCACGGTGTAGTAGAGGTTCTGCACATCGGCGAAGACAGCGATCTTCTTCGCCGCGGGCGACTCGGGACGACTCAAGGGGAACTCCGGAACGACGGCAGTGGGCCACCATTATCGCAGCCCACGGCCCGCAACCCTAACGGTCAGGTGAACAAATCGTCGTCGCCGAGGAAGCTGGAGTCGTCGTTGAAGTCGCTGTCGCTGAAATCGCCATCGGCGAAACCGCCGTCGGCGGGATAGTCGCTATCGGCGAAGCGCTCGGTCGCCGGCTCGGGATCGGCAAACTGGCTGGCGTCGAGGTTATCCACCGGGACGTCCTGGATCACCTCGACGATTTCCTGCGGCTGGCTGTGGCGGAACATGCCGGTGAGCAGGTCGGCCACCAGCATCCCGCCAGCGACCCCGGCGGCCGTCTGCAGCGCACCGCCGAGAAAGCCGCTGGCCCGCGAAGGCGCGGCCGCCGCGGCGGGCGCCGCCGCCGGATTGGAGAAACGCGTCTCGCCCCAGCCCGCCGGGCGCCCCGATTGGCTCGGCGCCGGCTCGTCGCGCGCGCCGCCGCCGAACAGGCCGGAGAGGAAGCCGCCGCTGCTCGGACGGCTCTGCTGCAACTGGGCGACCTGCGCCTCGAGCTCCTTCACCCGTTGGTCGAGGCGCTTCAGCGCGGCTTCCTGGATCAGCACCACCTGCGCCATGTAGTACGGCGCCGCCGGCTGCCGCACCAGGTGCTGGTTGATCTGCGCCTCGGCCTCGGCGTCACGCGGAGCGGACTGCCCCTCGGCCTCGCGCAGGCGGCTGAACAGGCCGTCGATCAGGGTTTTCTCATCGGATTTCATCGCACGCCTCGACTGCATTTCGAGAAGGAAGGATGGATTGCACCAAAGGGAAATATTGGAGCACCCTGCACGATCTCAAGTTCCTCCGGTGAATTCCCGATGAATGACGATGCCCAGCGCTCCGCACGGTCCCAGGTCGCCCTGCTGATCGTCGACCTGCAACGCGGCATGCAGCGCCACGACCTGCCGCCGCGCAACAATCCCGGCGCCGAGGCGCGCATCGTCGAACTGCTTGCCGCCTGGCGCGCCGCCGGCTGGCCGGTGGTGCACGTCCGGCACGTATCCCGGCAGCCCGGCTCGCCCTTCGCGCCCGGCCAGCCTGGCGTGGAGTTCCAGCCAGCGCTGGCGCCGCGCGACGACGAGGCGGTGTTCGAGAAGAACGTTCCCGACGCCTTCATCAACAGCGGCCTGCAACGCTGGCTCCATGTCCGCGACATCCGCCAGGTGGCGCTCGTCGGGGTAGCCACGGAGAACTCGGTGGAAGCCAGCGCACGCAGCGCCGGCAACCTCGGCTTCCAGACCTGGGTAGTGGCCGACGCCTGCTTCACCTTCGCCAAGCCCGATTTCCACGGCACCCCGCGCAGCGCCGACGAGGTGCATGCGATGGCGTTGGCCAACCTGCACGGCGAGTACGCCGTGGTACTGCGCGCCGCCGAACTGTTGCAGCGCTTGCCGGCCTGACTGTCTGCCGGGCAACAGCGGGACAACAGGGCTGTCCGGCAGAAGACAGGCCGGTTCCGCCATATCCCCCATAAGCCATTGATTCGAAAACATGAATCCGGGATGGCACGGTTCCTTCATAGACACCGGACCACGCCCCTACCCGGAGATACCCCCGATGAGCCAAGAGCAACAGCCGATCCGCTTCGCCTACTGGGTCCCCAACGTCAGCGGCGGCCTGGTGGTGAGCAAGATCGAGCAACGCACCAGCTGGGACATCGACTACAACCGCAAGCTGGCCCAGTTGGCGGAACGCAACGGCTTCGACTACGCCCTCTCGCAGATCCGCTTCACCGCCGGCTACGGCGCCGAGTACCAGCACGAGTCGGTGGCCATCAGCCACGCCCTGCTGGCGGCCACCGAGAAGCTCAAGGTGATCGCGGCGATCCTGCCTGGCCCCTGGCATCCGGCGGTGGTGGCCAAGCAACTGGCGACGATCGACCAACTGACCAATGGCCGGGTCGCGGTGAACATCGTCAGCGGCTGGTTCAAGGGAGAGTTCACCGGCATCGGCGAACCCTGGCTGGAGCACGACGAACGCTATCGGCGCTCCGAGGAGTTCATCCGCGTGCTGAAAGGCATCTGGACCGAGGAAAACTTCACCTTCAAGGGCGATTTCTATCGTTTCCACGACTACACCCTGAAACCCAAGCCGATCCAGCAGCCGCACCCGGAAATCTTCCAGGGCGGCAGCTCGCGGGCGGCGCGGGACATGGCCTCGCGCGTGTCCGACTGGTACTTCACCAACGGCAACAGCATCGACGGCATCCGCGCCCAGGTCGAGGACATCCGCGCCAAGGCGGCGGCCAACGGCCATTCGGTCAAGGTCGGAGTGAACGCCTTCATCATTGCCCGCGATACCGAGGAGGAAGCGCGGGCGGTGCTCGACGAGATCATCGCCAAGGCCGACTACGAGGCGGTGAACGCCTTCGGCGACGCGGTGAAACAGGCCGGCAAGGCCTCGCCGGAGGGCGATGGCAACTGGGCCAAATCCACCTTCGAAGACCTGGTGCAATACAACGACGGCTTCAAGACCAACCTGATCGGCACGCCACGGCAGATCGCCGAGCGCATCGTCGCGCTGAAGGCGGCCGGGGTCGACCTGGTGCTGTCGGCCTTCCTGCACTTCCACGAAGAAGTGGAGTATTTCGGCAAGCACGTGTTGCCGCTGGTCCGCGAACTGGAGCAGGCCCAGGCTCGCGAAGCGGCCTGAACGGCAACGGCGGCCGCCAGGCGTTGGCCTCGGCGGCCGGCTGGGTTAGAGTCGCGGGCTCGTATCCGATCTGCCGACCCGCGATGAATCCTCTGCTGCCGCTGCGTGACGCCTGGTTCTTCTTCACCCGCCACCTGACCACCCTGGTGCCGCTCTGCCTGCCCTGGATATTCCTCGAAAGCCTGCTCCAGCAGCAGATCGACGAAGCCGTCGGCCCCCAGCAGATGGGCGCCTGGAGCCTGGTCGCCGGACTGCTCTTCTACCCGCTCTACACCGCAGCCCTGATCCTGTTCATGGACGCGCGCGGGCGCGACGAGCGGCCTCGCGTCGGCCAGCTGTGGAGCGCCGCGCTGCGCCTGTGGCCAGCCTTCGCGCTACTCGCGGCGCTGACTTCGCTGCTGATCGTGCTCGGCCTGTCGCTGCTGATCCTGCCGGGCATCTTCGTCATGGTGAAGCTGTCCTTCGCCGAATTCTGCCTGGTGCTGCGCGGCCGTAGTCCGCTGCAGGCGCTGCGGGAAAGCTTCGAGTTCACCCGTGGGCGATTCTTCCTGATCCTCGCCTGTTCGCTGGTGATCCTGCTGCCGGTCTGGAGCCTGGAAGCCTGGCTCGCCGATTCGGCCGGCGACGCCGTCGTGCTGCGGGTCGCCCTGCATACGCTCAGCGGGTTCTTCCAGCTGCTGTTGACCATCGTCGCCTTCCGCATCTACAGCCTCGGTCCGGCGCCACGCAACGGGATGTGAACGGCGCCGCGCGCCGATTCGCCGCGCTGGCCTATGCTTGACGAGCCCTGCCTCGAGGAACGGACCATGAGCGACGAATCGGCCAACCCCAGCTGCATTTCCCACCTGTCCATCGGCACCAACGACTTTCCCCGTGCCCGAGCCTTCTACGACGCGGTGATGGCCGCCCTCGGCTGCAAGGTGATCCTCGAATACCCCGGCGCCGTAGCCTACGGCAAGCTCTATCCGGAGTTCTGGGTGCAGGCGCCGATCGACGGCCGTCCCGCCAGCGTCGGCAACGGCAGCCACGTCGGCTTCTTCGCCGACAGCAAGGCCCAGGTCGACGCCTTCCACGCCGCAGCCCTGGCCGCCGGCGCACGCGACGAGGGCGCGCCGGGCCCGCGTCCGCTGTACGGCGAGCCCTACTACGGGTGTTTCATCCGCGACCTCGACGGGCACAAGGTCGAGGCCTCCTACTGGGACATGAGCCAGGGCTTCGACGCCCACGACCACGCCCACTGAGCACCGTCAGGGTTGCGGCTTGAGTCCCGACAGGCGCGGCACCAGCAGCTTTTCGAAGAGACGCGGAAAGAAGCGCGCCAGCAGCCGCGCCCGCCAGTTGACGTTGGACAGCACCAGCAGGCGCCGGCGCCGCGCGGCGCCCTGGAAGATCGCCTCGGCGACCTCCACCGGCGATGCCACCTGGCTGCCCAGCACTTGCACCGGCTGGCGAGTCACCGAGCCATCGCCGACCAGCGCGCTCTTGCGCAGGTCGGTGGCGGTGAATCCCGGGCAGGCCAGGGTCACGCTGACGCCGGTGCCTTCCAGCTCCATCCGCAGGGTATCGAACAGACCGTGCAAGGCATGCTTGCTGGCGTTGTAGGCGCTGCGGTAGAGCAACGGGGCGAAGCCGGTCAGCGAACCGAGCACGACGATCTGCCCGCGCCGTTCGAGCAGGCTCGGCAGCGCCGCGCGGGTGCAATGCACGGCGCCGAAGAAGTTCACCGCCATGACCTTGCGGAAAACCCCCAGGCCGGTTTCGGCGAAGGTACCGCGGTGGGTGATGCCGGCGTTGTTGACCAGCACGTCGATGCCGCCGAAGCGCTCCACCGCCAGCGCCACGGCACGCTCCACCGCATCGGCGTCGGCGACGTCGCAGCGCAGGCCGAGCGCCTCGCCGCCGAGATGGTCGCGCAGGTGCTGGACCAAACTGTCCAGCGCCGCCTGGTCGAGGTCGAGGATCGCCAGTCGCGCACCGGCCCGGGCGAAACGCAGCGCCAGCGCGCGACCGATGCCGGAACAACCACCACTGACCAGCACCACCTTGTGGCGGTAGGCCTGGCTGCTGAATACCTTGCGCGGCATGCGATACCCTCCCGCTCGAAAAAACGCGAACCCTTGCGTCAATTCGACCTGCAAGGGTGAAATGCGCGGCGGCAAGCTCTATGCTCTGGTCCTTTCCAGCATAGTCTCGATTGCGATGTCACTGCCCCGTCTACGCAACCTGCTGTTCGTCGGCCTGCTCCTGCTGGTCGGCGGTGCCCTGCTCGCCAGCTACCTGCTGAGCTGGCAACCCGCCGATCGCGAAGCCGCGCCCCTGCATTGCCAGGGCGCCGCGCCGGCGCTGAAGCCGGGGCAGGCCCTGAAGGTGATGACCTGGAACATCCAGTACCTGGCCGGCAAGCGCTACGTCTTCTGGGACGACCTGCCGGATGCCACCGGCCCGGACCAGCGTCCCACCGCCGAAGACCTGGCGTTCACCCTCGACGAGGTGGTCCGGGTGATCCGCGACGAGCAGCCGGACCTGGTCCTGCTCCAGGAGATCGACGACGGCTCCAGCGCCACCGACGATCAGGACCAACTGGCGCTGATCCAGGAGCGCATCAACGATCTCTACCATTGCAGCGCCCAGGCCTACGAGTGGAAGTCGGCCTTCGTGCCGACGCCGCACATCTTCGGCAGCGTCGGCCGCAAGCAGGCCACCCTGAGCCGCTATCGCATCGATAGCGCCGAGCGGCGCCAGTTGCCGCCACGCGATGGCGGGCTGTTCGACCGCCTGTTCGGGCCGCGCCCGGCGATCCTGGTCAGCCACCTGCCGATCGACGGCGGCGGCGAGCTGGCCGTGCTCAACGCCCGTTTCGACCGCCCGCAGGCGAACGACGACACCCTCGAGCGCCAGGTCGGGACCACCCGTACGCTGCTCGACGAACTGCAGGCCAGGCGCACGCCCTGGCTGCTCGGCGGCGACCTCAACCTGCTGCCGCCCGGCCAGTATCCCTACCTGCTGGCGCCGCTGCGCGCGCCCTACCGGGAAGACAGCGAACTGGCCATCCTGAGCGGGCGCTTCCCGATGGTGCCGTCGCTGGAAGAGGCCAGTGGCGTCGACCAGGTTCGCTGGTACACGCACTTCCCCAACGACCCACGGGTCCAGGGGCCGGATCGGACCCTCGACTACCTGTTCCACAGCCCCTCGCTGACCCGTCTCGATGCCCGGGTCCGGCGCAGCGATACGCTGCAGATCTCCAACCACCTGCCGCTCGCCGCGCGCTTCCTGCTGCCCCATTGACCGGGCGCG